>JABHZY010000019.1 GCA_018656065.1 Candidatus Komeilibacteria bacterium
AAATTCATACTTTGTATTCTTCCATTTTTTAAACAAAAAATCAAGTAAAAAATTAACCCCCGGATCAGATGATCTGGGGGTTATTATCAAGCCTTGCTGTTGAAAACTTGATTTAGGATAAAGGCGGTACTTGTAATGACTCACAAGTAATCTGAAACTGATGAAAAGCCAGGATCAGAATCATGAGAACAAATATGCCGAATGACACTTTAACGAAGAGTTGTTGACCGTCGGAAAGACGAGCCATTTCAATACGATTTGCTTTGGGAGTGCCAAAGCACAGAAATACAGGTATGGACAGTAAACGCACAGGTGTGAATACAAAGTTTAAAATCTTGATTGTCATGACTATCTCCAGTCAGTTAAAGTAAGAACATTTGAAACTATCTATAGTATAGCATAAATTATAGATATTGTCAATAGTAATATACTACCTATTTTATTGACAAAAAATTATCAAAATAAAAAACACCCTGAGCGACAAAGAAGTAGAAAGGTGTTTTTATAAACTATAATTATTCTATAGAAATCAATTTGATAGTAAAAATCAAAGTTGCATTTGGTGGTATTGATCCTGCACCACTTGGACCATAAGCCATGTCAGAGGGAATAGTTAATTTTCTTTCTTCACCAACTTTCATACCAATTAAACCTTGATCCCAACCTTGAATAACTTGTCCAGCGCCAACATTAAAACTAAAAGGCGCTCTACCAATACTAGAATCAAATTGTGTGCCATCTTCTAAAACACCCGTATAGTCAACAGTTACTGAATCACCTGCCTTAACAATTACATCGCCAGTGCCTTCACTTAAAATTTCTGTTTTTAATTCCATACTATTTTCATTATTAATATTATTATTTTCTAAACTATTAGCTATTTGTTCTTTAACCTCTTCAATATTTACTCCCTCTGGAAAGAAAAACTTGCCATCTTTACTTATGTAAGAATTTATACTGGTCCCATTTGGAAGACTAAGAGGTATTTTATATAAACCAGCTTCTTCACTAACCTCACCAACACTAGCTGTTACACCTGGTTGTAATAAATTTTCATTAATAAATTCTCCTGCTTTAACTTTTGCTTCTTCTGGTGTAATAACATTAGAATTTAAATTTGTGAATACTATATAACCTAAAGCTTCTAATAGTAATATTAACACGACAATAACTACTGTCTTTTTCATGTATTTTTAATTAATTATTTAGTTCATCAATTATACTACATTGATAATTCTGGTCAATATATAAAACAAAAAAATAAGATTGTAGAAATCTTGCTTTTTGTATAGGTATAATTGACAAAAAGACAATTTTATGGTATTATATTATGTTATTTGTGCAAAGTGCCATAACACCTTACCTCAGGGAATGAGGCATTGCTCCTTACCAGTCATTGATTTCAGTTCGCGAGAAATAGACACTCAATCAAGGGAGAAAATCCATGAGCACGAAAACAAGAGTAATCATTCTTTGCGCTATTCTAGTGCTTTCCATCGCCATGAACGTGGGACACAAAATCCAGGAAGGTCAACTCCTAGAGCAAATTGAGTCCCTCGAGAGTCAGCTGCAGCAGAGTAACGCGAAGTTGCTGAACATCTCCGAATGACCGTTTACGGTCAGGCCCACGACCAGCCTTAAATGGTCGCTTTTTTTATAAATAAAAAAATAAGATTGTAGAAATCTTGCTCTTTTGGCAGGGACTACCCGCCTCGACTCGCGTCGACGCGAGGCTGGTCCGCCTCGGCTTTGCCTATGGCGAGACGGGTGGGACGATGTTGTAACCTTTCTTGATGAATAGTTGACAAAATAAATAAAATATGATATAATATTATATCATCACAACACTGTGGTGAGTACCCTAACAAGAGGAAAATAAAATGACTATCAACACTGTTCAAGACTTTCATTCCGCTCTCAAGGTAGGTGACCAATTTTGGTTTGTAACTTATAATGACTTGGAATGGATTACCAGTATTGGCGTGACCATTATCAAACTCGAAAAAGAACAAGTGTCGTTCAAAGATGAAAAAGGTAATGTCAAAAGACATTCAATCCGCTTCATTATCGATCAGTTCCACGGTGTATTTCTGACCAAGGACGATGCAGATGAAGAAGCAAAACGCATAGCGAATATTGACGATGGAGAGGATAATGATTTAATGGCAAACGAGGCGTGGGAAGCGCATTATTATCCCTATGGCTACAATGGCCTTGGACCAATAATGTAAGGTTGATGACGAAAATGACACTACTGTGTCCCTCATAAGTCTTGACGATGAACATTCCTCAAAAGGGTTTCGATTATCAATCCCAGAAAAGATAATCACGGCTGATGCTTCAAGTGTCGGTCCTTTTTTTTGTTTAAAATTTTCAAAACAAAAAACCATCTCAAAAGATGATCTTAAGCTGGCAGGGGTGCTAGGATTCGAACCCAGTCTAAAGGTTTTGGAGACCCTTGTGCTAGCCATTGACACTACACCCCCCTACAAAATAATCCCTCCCAAGGATTGGGTTGGGATTATTTAGTTTCTTTATGCATTGTATGAGTTTTACATCTCTTACAATGTTTTTTTACTTCTAGCCTTTCTTTGACCATTTTCTTGTTCCTATGACTATAGTAATTAATACTATGACATTCGGTACATTCCAATTTGGCTAAATTGTCTTGTGACATATCAGTATTTTTAATAATTCTTTAAATAATGGAGCCACCCGTCGGACTCGAACCGACGACCGACGGTTTACAAAACCGTTGCTCTACCAACTGAGCTAGGGTGGCAATATACAAATAACGAGATAAATTATAAGCAAAAATTAGAAAAAAGTCAAGGATTAACTATAAAAAGAAAACCACCCTCATTTCCGAAAAAACAAGGATGGTCTGGTGTGTCACTATTAGCTCTAATTAGATAGAGCATCAAACACCTCCTGAAGATATTCTCCCTTGAGGATAGCAATCAAGTTAACTGCGCCAGTAAAATGCTGCAACATCCAGTTTCGACTGGCTGAAAGCATGTCTTTGCCAGGACCTAAGACTTCCAAACAGAAATCATCATCGCTACGCTTGACTACGGCCAAGTGCCCTCTACCTGAAAAATCCTGGCTCAAAACTTCGGTAACCTCTTTCTTGTATCGAGTTCTAACAACAGCCAGAAGAGATACACCGTGATGACTCAACTGCCAGTTCCTGGTAGCCTCCGAAATAGAGGCTGTGATTCCTAAAGGCTCAATGATGATATCACCACTACGCCTTTTTATTACTGCCATACATTCCATACCTATCCCTCCTTAAGGATTATTCAGTCTTGAAGTGTGATTGAGTGTACTATTTCAGAACTTCGTATATTAATATATTTTACTGTTTTGGTCAACCAAAAAACCCCAAGTTAATTTGGAGTTTTTTTAAAAATACTTATTTATTATTATCTTAAACCAAGGTGTGTATTTATCTGGATATTCATCAATTTCTAATTTTAAATCTTCTAGTTTAATCCATTTACTATCCTCTACTTCTTTGGGATTAATTTTTATATCTCTATTATATTCTCCCACTAAAACATAATCAAATTCATGTTCAGTTAAACCATTATCAAACTCTGCTTTATAGATAAAATTACCCTTAACTTCTAAATCACAGTCAAAGCCCATCTCCTCGATTAATCTACGATGAGCCGCTTCCAAAATTGTCTCACCTACTCTAGGATGAGAACAACAGGTATTAGTCCATAAATTTGGACAATGATATTTTCCTTTCGCTCTTTGCTGAATTAATAATTCTCCCAGAGAATTGAAAACTAAAATAGAAAAAGCTCGATGTAATTGGCCAGCTTGGTGAACTTCTAATTTTTCACCGCTACCAATTTCGTTATCATTTTCATCAACTAATATAATTTGTTCGGACATATATTAAAACCAAGATTTTTTCTTAACTTCAAATTCTTTATTTAATTCTTCTAGTAATTGTTTTTGTTTTTTAGTTAATTTAGTTGGCACGTCTATATTAACTATCACTATCTGATTACCGCGACCGCGAGCTCTAAGGTGAGTAACTCCCTTATCTCTTAAGATAAATTGCTTACCACTAGGAGTACCAGCTGGAATTTTAAGTTTTACTTTACCATCAATTGTTTTGACTTGTATATCACCGCCTAAAGCAGCCATAGTAAATGGCACATCATATTCGCTAATTAAGTCATTACCCTGCCTGGTAAAATTAGGTTCATTCTTAACATGAATAGTTACATAAAGATCACCAGCTGGAGAACCATTTTTACCAGCATTGCCCTGACCAGCTAAACGAATAGCTTGACCATTATCTATACCTCCTGGTACTTCTACTTGAATGTCTGTGTTCTCTTCATTGAATCCTTGACCATGACAAGCACCACATTTATCTTTAATTAATTTGCCCTGACCATGACATTCTGGACAAACAGTTTGAGTACGAAAGGTTCCTAAAACTGTAGTAGCAATTTTACCAGTACCGGCACAAGTTTTACAATCTTCATAAGAAGTGCCTTTATCCGCCCCTGTGCCTGTACACGGCTCACAAACCACTTGCTTACGTAAAGACAATACCTCTGATTTGCCAAAAACAGCCTCTTTAAGGCTTATTTCCATATCAACCTGTATATCCTGTCCTTTTTGGCTTCTAGCCCGTCCATTTGGCGCTCCTCCACCAAAAAACTGACCAAATATATCTCCCAGATCAAAGTCTTGACCTTGCGCACCCTGTGCACCTGAGAAATCAAAGCCTCCCATATTACCCTGTCCAAATGGATTACCTCCTCCAAAAGGATTACCACCCGCACCATCAAAAGTAGATCCAAATTGATCATACTGTTGACGCTTTTCTTTATTAGATAAAACCTGATAAGCTTCGTTTATTTCTTTAAACTTATCAGCGTTATCAGCGTTACCATTTTTGTCAGGATGATGTTCATGTGCCAGCTTACGAAAAGCTTTTTTAATCTCAGCTGCGCTAGCTGTTTTGTCAACACCTAATGTTTTATAAAAATCTTTTGCCATTTATTTTTGTCAGAGTTACGGCGCCCCGTAGGGCGCCGTACTAAAGAATATTAATTATTTTTTGCCAGCGTCGTCGCTAGACGCGTCTTCTTTCTTATCCTCTTTCTTATCTTCCTTTACTTCTTCAAACTCTCCTTCTTCAGCTTTCTTGTCATCTGTTTTTTCTTCTTTTTTATCACCCTCTGGACCAGCAGCACCAGCAGCGTTCTTCTCTGCTTCGGCATTTTGCTGATACATAGCTGCACCAATTTTTTGAACAACTTCTTCCATATCTTTAGTAGCTGCTTTAATTACTTCTAAATCTTTATCATCTTTGACTTTTCTTAAAGCTTCCATTTTCTCTTCCATTTCTTTCTTGTCTTCATCTTTTAGCTTATCGCTATTTTCTTTGATGAATTTCTCAGTTTGGAAGACAATATTTTCAGCACTATTTCTAACTTCCACTTCTTCTTTTTTCTTCTTATCTTCTTCAGCGTGAGACTCAGCATCTTTAGTCATTTTCTCTACTTCTTCATCTGAAAGACCTGAAGATGATTTAATAGTAATTGATTGTTCTTTATTAGTAGCTTTATCAATTGCTTTAACATGTAATATACCATTAGCATCAATATCAAAACTAACATCAATTTGGGGAACACCACGAGGAGCTGGAGGAATACCAGATAGAGTGAATCTACCTAATGTCTTATTATCAGCAGCCATTTCACGCTCACCTTGAAGAATATGAATTTCTACAGTATCTTGGTTATCAGCAGCTGTAGAAAAAATCTGATTCTTTGAAGCAGGAATAGTTGTATTTCTTTCTATTAATGGAGTACGTACACCACCCATAGTTTCAATGCCTAAAGTAAGCGGAGTAACATCTAATAGTAATACATCTTTAACATCCCCTTGTAATACACCAGCTTGAACAGCAGCGCCTAAAGCTACTACTTCATCTGGATTTACTGAAATATTTGGTTTTTTACCAAAAAATTCTTCTACCTTCTTTTGGACTAATGGCATTCTTGTCATACCACCAACCATAATCACCTCTTCAATATCTTTAGCTTCTAATTTAGCATCAGCTAAGGCTTTTTTAATTGGTTCTAAAGTTTTAGTTACTAAATCACCAACTAATTCTTCTAGTTTAGCTCTGGTCATTTTCATTACTAAATGTTTTGGACCAGATTCGTCAGTAGTTATGAATGGTTGATTTAATTCTGTTTCCATTGATGAAGACAATTCAGTCTTAGCTTTTTCAGCAGATTCTTTAAGTCTTTGCATAGCTAAAGGATCACCTGACAAATCAATACCTTCTTGTTTTTTATATTCTGCTAAAATCCAAGCAATAATCACCTGATCAAAATCATCACCACCTAGATGAGTATCACCATTAGTAGCTTTTACTTCTACTGTATCAGCAGAAACATCTAGAACTGATACATCGAATGTACCACCGCCTAAATCATAAACTACAACTTGTTGATCTTTCTTCTTATCAAAACCATAAGCTAAAGCAGCTGCAGTTGGTTCATTGATAATACGCTTTACTTCAAGACCAGCAATTTTACCAGCGTCTTTAGTAGCTTGACGTTGTCCATCATCAAAATAGGCTGGTACAGTAATTACCACTTCTGTAACTGGCTCACCTAATTTTTCTTCGGCATCAGCTTTAATCTTTTGCAAAATCATAGCTGAAACTTCTTGAGGACTATGCTCTTTATCGCCCATCTTTACTTTTACACCTTCTCCAGATTGAACAATCTTATAAGGTACAGTGTCTATATCTTCTTTGATTGCACTGTCACTATATTTTCTACCAATCAATCTTTTAACTGAAAAAATAGTGCCCTCTGGATTAGTTACTGCTTGACGTTTAGCTGGAATACCAACTAAGCGTTCTCCATTTTTGGAAATAGCAACCATAGATGGAGTAGTACGATTACCTTCTTTGTTTTCCAAAATCTTTGGTTTACCACCCTCTACAATTGCAAAAGCAGAGTTTGTGGTTCCCAAATCAATTCCAATAATTTTTCCCATATGTTTATATTACTTTATTATTATACTAATTTTTTAAATTATCCTTGTCATTTCGACCGCAGTGGAGAAATCTAGCTAGATCCCTCGACCTTGCTCGGGATGACAAAGGGTTTATACTAATTTTTTAAAATTCTTAATTAATTCTTTTTTGCTTAACATAGCTTGAATGTCCAAGACATCGTCAGCATCAATCTCATTGTCTACTGCAAAGTCTAAAACTTCTTGTGGACTAAGATCAGTTAATATTGCATTTCCTATTACACCTTGAGGTAGAGAGCTAAATTTGGTTAAAAGATTAGCTTTACAACTAACACAACTAGCGTAAGTGAGCACACCAAATTCATTTTCATCTAAAATTTGTATATTTGCTTGCTTATAATCAGATGAACAAATAGGACATCTTTTAATCAGCTTCAGATTAAGCGGTGAATTAAAATTATTCATCATTTATTTATTATTTACATTTATCTTAATACGTTTTGATTTCCCATCGCTTTGTTTTGGTAAGCGAATTTTTAATAAACCGTTTTTAAAATTAGCTTTAGCTTTATCAGCCTGTACAGGAGCTGGTAAAACTACACTTCTATTAAACGAACCACTGCGAACTTCTTTGCGATAATAGTTTTTTTCTTCTATTTCACTAGAAACTTCCCTTTTGCCTTCTAAAGTCAAAACATCATTGTGGACATTTACATCTACATCCTCTGGCCTAATACCAGCTAGAGTAGCTTCAACAACTACATTATCTTTTTCTTCATAAACATCCATAGCTGGTAAAAAGTTGCTAAGTCCTTTTTCCAGTGAATCAAAAGTGTCTAATAATGGATTCCATGGTACTACTGCCATATTTTTATTCTAAATTATTAATTATTACTTTTGCTGGACGAATTGTTCTATCTTTTGCCTTATAACCAGCTGATTTTTCTTCTATAATTATTTGATCGTCTTGATCTGCGTCTGCTATTTGACCAACTGCTTCATGAAGATTTGGATCAAATTGACTATCAATAGTTTTTATTCTATCTACTCCGTGATCAGATAAAAATACTTCCCACATCTTGAGTATATGCTCTAAACCAACAGCCCAAGATTTTTTTTGCTCTGTCTCTGGAATATGTGAAATAGCTACTTGATAATTATCAAAAATTGGCAATAACTCTAGAATAAAACTTGAGGCAACAAAATCATTCATATTAGATAAACGTTTATCCATTTCTTTTTCTAGATTTTGATAATCTGCCAAAGCTTTTTGCCAACCAGCTAAATTTTCAACCGCTTGCATTTCAAAGTCTTTCTTTTTATATTTTTTTTCCTCTTTATCTCGTTTCTTTTTTTTATCTGACATTATATTATTTTAATTAAAATATTATAGTGAGCTTGTCGAACTATTTTGTAATTTTTACTGTTTCTTCTAATAATGCCAACACTTTATTATAATCCATACGCATTGGACCCAAAATTGCTAATAACTTTCCATTTTCTAAAGGTGCAATAGCTACAGAACAGTCAGAGCTAAATGGATTATCATCACCAATTAATATAACTGGTTTATCTACTCGATGATAAATATCCATCATAGCTTGTTCCAGCGAATCTACAACTTTAGTCATTGATAATACCATTTTATAATCTTCAAACTCAGGATGTGAAAAAAGGTTAAATAAACCTGTAAAATAAAAATCTCCTGGAGCAAATCCGACAATGACTGCTAAATTTGTTTTTTCTACCAAGAGCTTGGCCAAATCACGCATATCATTTTGATAGGCGCTTGATAATTCTTTATTTTCTTTAATATTTAGATCCTTAATATTAAGTAAATTGTCTAAATAAAATTTATAACCAAGAGTAGTAGGCACACGTCCAGCCGAAGTATGCGGCTGATCAATATATCCCTGTGCTTCCAGCTCATACATAGCATTACGAATAGTAGCTGGAGACAAATCAAATTTTTTGCTCTCAGCTAAGGCTGGTGAGCCAACTGGACGAGCAGTTTTGATATAGATATCAATTATTTCTTTTAATAATTTTTGACCTCTATTTTCCATATAAAGTATTATATACAAATTAGCACTCTAAGTCAAGGAGTGCTAATAACAAAAATTTTATATTAAATTGTCTATCCTCTACTCTTTACGTAAAGCAGTAATAGGATCAAGCTTAGCTGCTTTTCTGGCCGGATAAAGACCAAATATAAGTCCGACCACAACTGAAAAAACTATAGCTAATAATATACCAAGCCAAGATATAGCCAAAGGCCAATCCATACCATAATAATTAGCTCCCAAATAAACAGCGTATATTACTATAATACCTAAAATAATTCCAAAAACTCCTCCCAAAAAAGTAATGATAATAGATTCTATTAAAAACTGTTGCAAAATGTCCTTAGGGCTAGCCCCCACTGCTTTTCTCAGACCTATTTCAAAAGTACGCTCAGCTACAGTAGCATACATAATATTCATAATACCTACTCCACCGACTATAAGAGAAAGCCCTGCCAAAACTACCAATAAGATTGTCATGCCACCTAAAATGGTAGCCATCATTTCTTTAGCTTCTGTACCTGACATAACCTCAAAATCATCTTTATCTGGATCATCTATCTCATGATTTTCACGAAGTATTTGCCTCATCTGCTCAGCTGTCTCATCTTCCTTGCTAGAATCTACCATTTGAGAAGTAATGGCTTGCAGATAATCGATGCCCATCAACAATTTTTGTGTAGTTTTAACTGGCACAAAAACCATATCGTCCAAATCAAAAGTAAACACAGCACCACGAGGCTTGGCCACACCAATTACCTTAAAACTTGTTTTATTTATCTTCACATTTTGCCCAATAGCATCGCTAGGACCAAATAAATCTTCTTTTACTTTGGAACCCAAAACTATCACCCGAGCCATACTATCATCTTCATCGGCTGTATAAAATCTACCAACATCTATTTCTGTAGTATCAATATTAATATAATCAGCTCCTACGCCATAAATCATTACTTTGTTAAGTTCACCTTGCCAAGAAACAATATCTTGTGTTATGACTGCTCCGTACGTTTTGTCTATATTATCTAACTTCAAAAAATCCTGCCTATCTTTTTCCTTCATGGTAGAAATCACCACACCCTGAACCATTGCTGAATTTCCTCCACTTCCTTTTGGCACTCTAACTTCTGTCTGTATATAATTTGAACCAAAACCTTCAATTTGTTTAAAAATAAGAGTTTCAATACTATTTCCAGCTGAAATAATAATAGTCACCGAAGAAATACCAACTAATACACCTAAAACAGTCAAGAAGGTTCTTAATTTACTTCTTGATAAAGCTCTGACTGCTATATTGAATATATTTCTTAACTGCATATATTATTCATAACGAAGTGCTTCTATTGGATGAAGCTTAGCTGCTTTACGAGCTGGATACCAACCAAAACTAAGACCTACTATTATAGTAAACACTACAGCAATTATTATAGAAGTAGCTGAAATAACAAAATCCCAACTATAACCTAAATAATTAACAATTAAACTAATTATAAACGAAACAAAAACTCCTAGAATTATCCCAACCAAACCTCCTAGAGAAGTTAAAATAATGGTCTGAATTAAAAAATGATTAGAGATATCTAAACTAGTAGCTCCAACAGCCTTCCTAAGTCCAATTTCTTTAGTACTTTCTGTCACCGAAACAAGCATAATATTCATAATGCCAATCCCTCCTACGAGTAAAGAAATAGCTGCTACCATAGCCAAAAAATAATTAAGAGCACCCGTCACACTTTCTAAAGCTTCTAATGATTCTTCTGAAGACCTAACCGTAAAATCGTCTTCAGCTGGATCATCTATATCATGTTGCTCTCTGAGAACACTTTTGACTTTTTCTCTTACAAATTCTATATCTGAGCCTTCTGATACCTTAACTCTCATCATGCTAATATGATTAATGCCGAGCATCAATTTTTGAGCAGTGGTAACAGAAATAAATATTTGATCGTCTTGATCTTGAAAAGAAGCCGAACCTCTTTCTTTCATCAAACCTATCACCCTAAAAGATTCTTTATTTATTTTAATACGTTGATCGATAGGGCTCATAGAGCCAAAAAGCTCTCTAGATACAGACGAGCCTAATACTGCTACTTTGGTTATAGAATTAGATTCGTCTTCAGTTAAAAATCTACCTGACTCTACTTCAGCCCCTGACTCTACATCCATATAATTACCAGTTACACCAACAAAACTAGTATCATCTACTTTGTTCTGCCAAGAAACAGTAGCAGAACCTCGTACATAGGCCGTAGCATTAGTTACCTCTTCTACATTACGCTCTATAGCTTGAGCATCATCTAAAGTTAATGTGGTGATGTTTATCCCCATCAATGATGCTGGTGGCCCATCATCTTCACTAGCACCAGGAAGCACCCCTATTAAATCACTACCAATGCCCTGTATTTCATTAGCAATAAGAGAATGAGCTCCTGACCCTACAGACATTATTATAATTACAGCCGAAATACCAATAATAATCCCCAAAGAAGTCAAAAAAGAGCGCATTTTATTACGCTTCAATGCTTGAATAGTACCAGTATATGTTCTTAAATCAAGACGCATAAATTACTTTAGTTGACCATTTATTTTTTCCGTTTTGATTATATCTTTATTTACTTCATCGCTAACAATCAAACCATCTTTAATGGTAATTATCCGCTTAGCATATTTGGCCGTAGTAGTCTCATGAGTCACCAATATCACAGTCTTACCCATTCTAGAAAGCTCAGCCAAAATAGCCATTATCTGAATACCGGACTTAGAATCAAGATTTCCAGTTGGCTCATCAGCAAAAAGAATATCGGGCTTATTAACTAAAGCTCTAGCTATAGCCACACGTTGTTTTTCACCACCAGATAATTGATTGGATAGATGCTCTTTTCTATGTTCTAGACCTACGCTCTTAATAGCTTCATCTATTACTTTTGGATCTACTTTTTCTTTACTATACAAAAGCGGTAAGCGAACATTGTCCCAAACACTAGTCTTAGGAAGTAAATTAAAACTTTGAAAAACAAAACCGACTCGTTTGTTTCTATATTGAGCTAAAGTATCATCATCAAGACTCGATACATCTTTATTATTAAAATAATATTTTCCTTTACTTAAAGTATCTAAAAAACCCAAAATATGCATTAAGGTAGATTTTCCAGAACCAGAAGGCCCCATAATAGCCAAAAACTCTCCTTTGTCTATTTTAAGACTTACACCATGAAGAACTTTAGTAACTACTTCATCATTTACAAATTCTTTATGAACATCTTTTAATTCAATCATATTAATCTTCTTTCTTTATAAAAGTAACTACATCAACACCTTCTTCTAATCCACTAAGAATTTCTGTTAATCCCCCATCACCCCTCAAACCAGTACTTACTTCTACCTCTCCCAGACTAACTCCGTCATATGTTTGGATATATTTCTTACCATCACGATAAATTACTGCTCTAGAAGGCACCACTAGTACCCCCTCCTTAGCATCAGTAGAGATAGTTAAATCAGCAGTCATACCAGATTTGATACGCTCATCTTTTTCATTAAAAGCAACTTTAGTAGTGTAATATACCACACCATCAATATTAGTAGCAGCTGGATCTATAAAAGTCACTGTGCCCATAAATTTTTCATCAGAAGAAAAAGCATCTAAGCTAATTTCTACCTGATCACTAACTGCTAATTTATTTATATCAGATTCTGGAACATCAACTTCTATCTGCATGGTAGCTAAGCCAATCATAGATACAACTGAACCAGACATTGATGTCTGTTCACCAACATCGAAATTAACTTCAGTTACTATACCGTCTACTGGAGCTGTAATCACTGTCTCGGACCAATTACTAAGATACCTATCTACAGTGGCTTGGGCCCGTTTAATATTAGCTTCAGCAGAAGAAATTTCAAAATCTCTAGGCGGAGCTATTTTAAAATCTAATTTAGCTTGAGCTAAATCCATAGCAATTTTGTATGAACCAATGCTATTTTGTTTTTCGGAAATTTGTGTTTGATAATATAACTCTCTAGTACGTAAATAAGCGCTATCAGTTTGGACAGCTGAAATAGCTGTATTAACAGTTGTTGCCTTGGTATTAATACTGGCTCTTAAAGTGTCAACTACCGTAGAAGTATAAGTAGAATTATTAACTGCAACTCCCATTACATCATAAGTATCTGTTAAAAGTTTTAATGTGTCTTCTAAATTAGCTTCCATAAAATCCGATGCGGATAATATATCTTCGTTAGTACCTATTTCTGCTTGAGTTATTAAACCATTTAATGACAAGAAATCATTATAAACGCTAGAGTAAAAAACCTGTGTATTACTAAGTAAAATAATATCTGTAACGTAAAGATAATTATCAGCATCAGTATCCATAAGAGCATCATAAACTAAATCTATAGAAAATTTAGCAATTGATTCTTTATCCTTTAAAGTATTAATAGCCTCTTGTTTTAAATTTTCTAATTCTTGATCTCTAGTTTGTTCCAAATTAGACAAAGCCTCTAAAGTGCTATTATAACTAGACTGGGCACTGGCTAATTCTTGTTCAGTTACCGCTACATCTTGATCACTAGCTCCAGCTAATAATTGATCTAATTGTAATTTAGCAATGTCAAGACTAGCTCTAGCATCAGCTACTTGAGAGGCTACATCTCCAGCACTAAGCCTGGCCAATACCTGACCTTTATTTACCTGATCACCAGCTTTTACTAATACCGCCTGTAAAGTGCCTGTCCTATTAAAATTAAGATCTATATCATCGGCAGATTCTACAGAACCAGTTACTTCTACTGTCTGAATAATATCAGCCTTAATAGATTTTTCTGTTACATAATTCGATTCTTCTTTTTTCAATACTTGCCAAAGTATGATAGCTACAACAACAACTATCACTAAAATTATCCAAAACCACTTACTTTTCAGTTTATCTAACATATTATTTGTTAATATTTTATATGCTTATATTATACCTTATATCAGATTTTTTTTCCAAATAAAAAACTACCCTAAGAAATTAATCAAATGAGTAGTTTTTATAATAAAATTTATCGAGTTACGCTTATAACAGCACTATCATAAGTATCGCAAGCCCCTACTTTAATAATTCCAGAATCAGCATTGTAAAAATAATAATTTGAATTATCATCATCTGAAGCAGCTGCATACTCAGGATCTGTACCAATCGCACCAATGTATCCATTTGTTATTAAAGCATTTAAATTAAGAAATGCATTTACTGTTGTAGCAGCACAGGTATTAGTGCCATTAGTTTGTGTCGTATAAGTACTAGTGGCAATCATAAAAGTATCATAATCTAAAACCGCACTACTCCCATCTGTAGATCCTGTTGCTGACACACCGCTATTATCTGCTAAATATGTTTGCCAAGCATCTGCAATAGCTGTAATATCTGACCAGCGCTGAGAATTATTAGCATCACCAATACGTTTGGCTGGGTTTACGGCTACAAAAGTAGCTGCTGCCAGTAAAGCTATAATAGCTATTACTATGATTAACTCAATTAGAGTAAATCCTTTTTGTTTAAATTTCATAAGTTATTTAGTAAATAATATATTTAATTAACGAATAACCTCAATAGTAGCACTATCATAACTTTCGCAAGCACCTACAATCAACTGTCCTGTAGTAGTATTGGTATACAAATAATAATCCGTATAAGAACCACTAGAAGTACCAGGATCATAAGGCAATGTACCAATATAACCACTATCTACTAAGTTATCAAGCCTTACCACACTGCTAACACCAGTAGTAGCTGTACAAGAAGCACTACCTGCTACACCAGTTGTATCACCATAAACTAAAATCTCGTATGTTACTCCATCTTGAAAATATGAAGTAGTTGCTAAAGTACCAGTATTATCTGCAACGTATGTAGACCAAGCATCCGCAATAGCCGTTACATCTGACCATCTTTGAGCATTATTAGCATCACCAATACGTTTGGCTGGGTTTACGGCTACAAAAGTAGCTGCTGCCAGTAAAGCTATAATAGCTATTACTATGATTAACTCAATTAGAGTAAATCCTTTTTGTTTAAATTTCATAGTTTATTAAATTAGTAAATTATTTTTATAATATCAATTTATTACATACTTATTATAGCAATTTTTATAATATCTGCCAATACCAGCTTAATTACTGATATTGAACTACCGCCTCTAAATCAAAACTATAATTCGCTCCACTTTCTTGGTAACCTAAAATCTTATAATAAGCTCCTATAATTTTATCTTGTAATTCTGGATTTTTATTACTTACATAGGCCTCCAAGTCAGACATTTTAAAGCTTAAAAAGCTATATAAAATACTTACTTTTAACTCATTTCCAGGTAAAAAAGCTGCCTCTAGGGGATCTGTTTCACCGAGTTGAGAGACCAAAATCTTAGGTATAGTATAATATTCTTCTCTATCATACTCATCAGCTAATTCAATTAATACTCCTGTGTCAGACTGAGTGTGTAAATTAGCCAATAAATCAGTGTAAGACAAACCTGGATCTAGCAAGCTCTTATCCACAGAAAACGAATATATTTCCCCTAAAATAAAATTATCTTTACTTATATCTTCGGCTGTACTAACAAATATTCTTTCAGTGATTTTTAAAATTTCTGGCTCTACTTCTATTTTTGGCTCTGGCTCTACTTCTATTTTTGGCTGAATTATTTCTTGTTCCTGATTGTTAGGATATATTAAGGTGGTTAATTGATTTCTAAAAATAAACATTGCTCCAGCAACTAAAAATAAAATAATAATCAGTATTATCGAAATTATACTTTTTTTAGAAAATTTAGAGTCTCCACTTTCTTTTTTATCTTTAGCTTTTTTTTCTTTAGATAACTTTTTATAAAAATCAACATCTGTACCCTTATGAGCTAATTTAGCCAGGCCTAAAGCATTAATATATTTACTAAAAATAAAACCGGCTGGTAAATCTTTAGCGTCTATAAACGGCCAACCTAATTGGGTAGATAAATTTAGATTATCACCAAAATATTTATCTGCACCCTTCATTTGTGATAATCCACCAACTAAAATTACTTGCTCTATAGTTTTTTTATTAGTCTCTTGCCAATATTTTATAAATACTTTTAGTTCATCTACTAATGGCTGAAGCTGCCCTTGTGAAATTAGCATTGTCTCTCCGTCACCATCTGAAGATAAGCCAATTTGTTTTTTCTTGTCTTCAGCCTGACTATAAGAAATATTTAACTTATTGACAATTGCCTTGGTAATATTCTCTCCCCCAATATTAATATTTATACTAGAACATAAACACTCCTCTATAAAAATAGAAGCAATTGTAGTCCTGGCTCCTAAATCTAAAAGTAGTATATTTTTTTTATCTTTATTTTTTTTAAGCCCAGCAAAAGAACTAACGGTTTCGGTAGTAATACCAGCTACTTCAATATCTAATTCCTTAAAAATATTTATAAAATTCTTTACCACCTCTGTTTCGGCTGCTGAATAAAAAATATGTTTATGATTATCTGTATCTGGCAAAACTTTAACCAAGGCTGTTAACCTATCTATGGATTCTGGAATAATCTCCTCAGCCTTGTCTATGGCTATCTTTTTTAAATCTTTATCCTTTATGTTTTTTGGTAAAGATAAAACTCTAGAAAAAGTTTGTGACTCAGGAATAGATAAAAATACCTTACGTGATTGATTAAAAGGTATAGGTTTAGCATTAGCAAACATCTTCAAAATAGCATCTTTTAATTTTTGCTTATCTAATATTCTACCATCATCTACTATTTCTGGGGAAAGTCTAAAACGGGCGTAAGATTCTACCTTAAAACCACCCTTCTTTTTTTCTAAAGCTAGAGCTTCTATAGAAAAATCTGAAATATCTATACCAACTACATTTTTTGCCATATATATTTTATATTATATTAAATATTAAAGTCCACAAAGAGCAGTGCATGCGCTACAGTCCAAAGGACAAAGTGGAGCTTTACCGCCACAAGTATTATTTGTACTGGGACTACCAGCCAGCAAACAAGGACTAAGAGTGTAGTAATCACAACCTTCGCTTAAAGAATATTCTGTAGTACAGTTATAATTACAAAAACCTGAACCTGATTCTACTACTCCATTACCGCAGCCCTCTGTAACTGTATCGCCATCATCACAGACCTCACCTCCTACGTAATGTTCTGCTGTGCAATCTGCATTGCAATACGGCCCTCCTGAATCTGTAGTGCCGTCACCACAAACCTCTGTATCTGTATTACCATCATCACATGCTTCAGTACCTTCTGTGCTGCCATTACCGCACACCTGACATGAGCCACAATCAGTTTCACAATCTGAACAAGTTTCATCATTATTACAAGTGCCGTCTCCACAATATAAATAAGTATCAAAAGATATACTAGAATTTTTATAAGAATCTATACTAATTGGCGTACTAGAAACATTAATCTGAGCTACTACTGTATCTTGCCAATAACCAATATTATCTGTTGTGCTAGAAGCTGTAGAAGTAACTATCTTTAATCCACTATTAATTTTACCATCTATTTCATAATAACAATCAATACCAACTCCACTTAGATAATAAATACCTGACGCATCTGTACTAGAGGCTAAACGAAACATAGCATCCTCTAAACATGCATCTAATTCTATATCTACTCCTTCGGCTTCACCAAAAGAATAACTAGACATTAAATCAGATATATTAGTCATAGCTACAATAGCTACTGAAACTACTGTTAAGGCTGTAATCATTATTACTAATATCAAAGCTACGGCTCCCTTATTTTTATTTTTTAGTTTATCTATCATGTATTCACCCCGTTAAATAATATTTGAGTTTTACTCAAATATTAAATTTACTATATTAGTTATAAAAAACTACGCTTATCATTTTATTATATAATATTAATCAAAATATCCCAAAATTATTTAAATTTATTTAATGGGGTAAATTTTAACTAGCTCCTTGAGATTGTAAAGCCCAAATCTCTTCCACACTTAAAGCTCTGTTATAAAACCGCACCTCATCCATCACCCCATCAAAGGCACCTGAATAACTTAAATACATGCTTTCATTATTATTAACTAAATTATAAACAGTGCCTGGCGGTGTACCAGTTGTTACACCTACTACTCCTTTTTCAAAAGAATAGACATTTAATAAATCAACATTTTTATCGTAAACACAACTGACATGATAAATACTACCATCAGTGGCAATGGTGCTAGCTGGCGTATAAGCATAAGCATAATTTGTGCCATCAAAAACCCTACACCAAAGACCTCCGTCACTAGCAACATAAAATTGATAACCTTGTTTATTTGTCCAAGAGCCATTATTTATAATTCTATGTTCACTTGATAATGATTCAGCTTTTATCCAAGCTGATAGAGTAAAAGCATCGCTAAAAGCCAAACTATCTGGACTACTAATCCGACAATCATCTGATTCTGAATATTCAAAATCAAAAGCAAGCTCTGGTGTACTACTAACTAAGCCAGCCACTCGTGTTGGCGAAGCAACATTATCACACTCTAAATCATTACTACCAACACTATCTGGAGTTGCCATTCCATCATCATCATTATTAAACTTATACCAAGATACTAGACCATCAGCTTGTTCATTCCGCATTATAACAGTAGAAGTGGCAGTAGAAGTGGCAGTTAAACGTATTTGATTACTAGAATGAGTACCAACGCTAAGATTGGTAGTTAATGTAGTAAAATTATTAGCCGTTGAAGTAGCTGTTGAAGTAGTAAAGCTAAGTGAAGAGTTAAGCACCGCTACATCTGATGAACTAAGATAATAAACATTGCCAGCCGGATAAACAGATTCATCACAATTTTGGTAATAACCATTACCTGTCATATTTGGATAACAAGTCATAGATACCTTCTTGCTACTAACAGAAATTTCTACTCCCCCTCCATTTTCAACGCAAGTACCTGGCAAGTAAGCATCATCATCAAAATATAAAGCTAAAATAGGTGGACTAGCACCAAAACTAGAACAGTCTCCCTCCACATCTTTTAATAAGCCATCTGCATTTTTAATTAAATAATCAATTCCTCCCATAGCCACCCGCCTATTACGAGAGGCTAAAATATTAGAACTCATCTTGTCAGCTGTACCACCCAAAGTTAAATGTAAGCTAACAGTAGCTGTAAGTAAAATACCAACAATAGCTAAATATACTATCGCCTCTACTAAAGAAAAGCCATTATTTTTATTTATTATCATCATCTATAGTCAAAATTTACTGAATAAAGCGTTGGTGTTTCAGAATTAGTATTACAGGCTGCGGCATCTACTTTATATCTCAAATATCTTTTATCATTCAAAGTGCTACTAGTACTACTAGTATAATAACTAGTGCTAGCATCCTCATAAACTTCGCTTGTAATGCCAGCGGCCGGAAAAGTAATATTATCACTTACTTCAACTGTAATTTGTAAACTACAACCACTGGGTATATTTTGTTCAACTGTAACGCTACTAAGTTCTTTATCTGATGAACCAATATCAAAAATGGAAGAATATAAAGTCCCTGGAGTATTATAACCGCCTGCCACTGCTTGTGAACCAATACTATAAAAAGTAGAAGTAGCATTCATATTTTCATGCTGAGTATCAAACCATTCTTGAGTACGAACATCATGCCTAAGCCTAACTTCATCCATATCACCAAATAAAAAATAATCACTTGAGTGCCAATGACGCCCTAAATATTTTGTAAAAGCCTCACCCACTGAATAAGCGCTAGAATCAAACGAATAACTACCATCTGTGTTACCATCTACATAAAACTGATAACCTACATCTCGATCAGCTACCAAGCTTATATGTTGCCAAGCGCCATCTGTCAAAGCGCTATTAGTATAAAGACCTCCTAAATCAAGTCCTTTTTTAATATCATCTCCCATATGAAATCGTATTTTATCATTAGTCTCATCTCTAAGTATCCAACCATCTTGAACACCAATATCACCATTACCAAAATAAACCCAGCCGGCATTACTACTATCATCAGCTGGTTTAGCCCAAAATTCTATTGTAAAATCACTAGTACCTTGAGTTAAATATGGATCTAAAGCATGTGTGCCCAGGGTTATATAATCATCATCACCATCAAAAGACTGGCAAGGACCTATTTTACAACCATCACTTACTTCAATAGGATCATTAGCATCATTTTTATCTCCAATATTTTGATTTGGACTACTACCTCTAATTAAATTATCTGCTAAATCATTCATATGATGAACCATTGCATAATCAGACCACACATCTTGAACTCGTTCTTGAGAACTTGGAATATTATCATTACCATAAAACATATAAATATCTGTATCAACTGTAGCATTTAAACTAGGAATTCTTACCCAAGCAATAAACTCTCCTGTGCTAGAATTATAAGATTCTACTTCATGATCTAAAATAGTATCACCAGCTGAATCAGAGGTAAAAATAATATCATAGCCTAAAGAATGCTGAATGCTCCCTCCAGAGCTTGTAGCCTTTAAATAAGTCTGACTTTCAGCTAATAAAAATGGATAATTAGTATGAGATGAACCGGCTACCTTATCACTTTCTATAGTAATTGTTCGCTTATAATCATAACCACTACCCGTATTTCTAGTTTCTGGTCGCGGTATAAAATTAATATAGCCTGTACTATCAGAAGAATGCCTTTCAGCAAGAAAAAGACCTCCTAGTTTTTCATGATATTCCATATAATGAAATGGCGAACTGTTCCAAAGTTTCATATAAGTAGTCGTATCTGAAATATCCTTTTCTGCATCACCTAAATCATCTGGCTCAGATACATCTATTGTAGCCATATTAGCAGTAACTGAATCTATAAATATAACTGAATTATCACCATCATATTCTACTTCCGGCTCTGTCATGCTATCTGTAATATTATAAGTATCTAATTGACTAAAAGCACTACCAGTATCTCTAATAGCCCTTACTTCAGAGTCAACATCTCTAGCAGCTAAAATAAAAGTATTACCACTACCACTATCCCCAATAAACACAAAATCATTAACATTACCACTACCTTGCCATCTATATTCCAAACTCGGATCGGTACTAGAGCTTATATCCCACTTAGTAAGCGCATAATAATAATCATCACCAACAATATACATATATGGAATCTCACCAGATTCATCTAACCACATCATATTAGGGGCATAGCTCCAAGTTCGCCAATAGCGACTCACCTTACTATCATCTTCTGCGTCACCTCCATTCATTATTGATCCCATTTTCGATGTTAATTCTGAACCATCAGCTGAGATATCATATGAATAAAAACCACCATAACTACTAATAACATATAAAATTGAGGCATCTGCATTTATAAGCATATCATAAGCTCTCATGTCATTTTCAGCGCTATCATTATCACTATGGATATAATCATTAGTAAATTCTGTATCTACTTTAACACCATCTGACAATCTTATTACTTCTACCCAAGGCTCAGTACTAGTTTCATTGACGTCTATATCAGAATTAGCTACATACATATAATCTCCATTTGGATTTATTTGCATGGTATATGGAGTTATGTCCATACTATTTTGCCATAACTCTGTCATAGTGCCAGACCGAATTTTTTCTATATCATAAGCTCTTATATCAGTATTAGTACTACCAATTATATATAAAGTATTTCCATCGGGTGAAAATTCCATATCATAAATTGGCCGCCAAGCAACTAAACTATAAACACTAGAACTAGCAAAGCTACTCCAATCACCATATATATCTTCTTGGGCTGTTGCTTGACTTAAAACCAATTCACCAACAGTAGAAGTATTAATATTACTATATGATGAAGAAGCCATAGTCAAATCTGACCAAAACTTTCTATCACCTACACCAGACCAGTCAGATTGCTCCCAAGTCTTATAAGACCAATTTGTAAAATAAGTAGTTAATACATAATCGCTAATACCTGAACCACTTACAGTTACCACTACTTTCTTAGTGTTGGGATCCTCTGTACCTCCAGAACTTACTATCTCATCATTAGCATTACGTTCTACGTTAGATATAGCTATTGTTCTAGTTAAGACCCCTAATGTATCTGAACTACCACTAAACTCCCAATAACCCTCAGAAGCTTTGATTATTCCTTTGTTACCATCTCCAGCTATATCTTCTATATCTTGCCAAGAATTATCACGAATAGCCCTAGAAGCCTCAATACCCTCTTGGGCAAATTCAGCAATAGACTGCTTATCTCCAGTTCCATAAAAATTTCTATAGGAACTAGTCACTACATTAAAAATTCCAGCTGCTAAAACAGTGAAAACACCAATAGCGACAATTACTTCAACTAGTGAAAAACCAGAATGTCCTGCCATTCGGCTCTGAGGCCTGACGACCTCGTCGCTCAGGCTCGAACGAGAGCGTAGTCGAATGGATTGATTGTTAATTTTTATTTTAAGCATTTTAATAATCTTTTAAGCAACGTAATGAAAATCCCCAATTTTGAGCCTTGGCTTCTTGACTCATAGTTGCTCCATTTTCATTATAGTGAGCCCAGGAAATTGTTGTTGGTGTAGTTTCATCAGAGGTCCAAAAAACAGCTAAAGATGTTAAACTATCGTAAGTATCTGAAGTCTCATCTCTTTCTCCTGACATAAACATATTAAATCCTGATGACCCGCTTAAGCTAAGGGCTGTACCAGCGCTAGGCGCAGGATAATTAGCTATTAAAGTCTCATAATCTGGATCGCTAGGAACATGCCAACCACCAGGACAGATACCTTGAGCCTCTGAAGTAGTTATATACCCCATTAATTCATCCCAGTCATATAAACCACCACGACTAGTACAATTACTAGTTGTATCATCATAACACCATTTTTCTATACTTCCGTTATCTGCCGGATCATCAGTAGCAGCAGCTAGCATAGTACCTGTATTTAAATTCTCACTCATCCAACATTGCGTACCAATTTTGACTGTATTATATCCATTACCTTCTACATCAAAAACCTTATCCTCTCCGCATGTAAATACATGCACTATACCACTAGACTGAACTACTACAGATTTTTGTTTCCCCACATTACTATTCAAAATTATATGTTGTTGTTCAAGATATGAAGCTGTAGTAGTAGCTAACCAGCCAGATTTATAGCCAAAATAAAATTCATTTTCTTGATCAGCATTTAAATATACGCCTGTAATATCTGAATCAAATTCTACGAAACGATCATAGTTAGTATCTCGACTAGCAAACAGCCTGCCTTTAAAAAGCAAAATACAGTCGCCACTATTTTGACAAAGAGCATCACTATCCAAAACCTTAATACTCCAAACATCACCTCTGAAACCTGTAGCTGAATGATTTCTAGCTCTTTCTATTATATCTGAAACTTCTAAAGATTTAGCAATCAAATCACTTTCAAATACTTTTGTGGTACTTAAAGAAACAGCTGAAGATAAAATAATAGTAAAAATAGCCACTATTAATAATACTTCTATCAGTGTAAAACCTTTTTTGTTTTTATTTATTATTTTCACTTTTTAAGGACTAATCTTACTAGTTAAGTCATAAATTGGATTAATTATAGACATAGCCACAAAACCAACCACCAAACCAATTCCTACCAAAAGTATTGGCTCTAGCATAGTAGATAAATTCTTAGTTGTATTATCTACTTCTAATTCATAAAAGTCAGCTAAATAATCTAGAACCTCACTTAAATTACCAGATTCTTCACCAACATTAATCATCCGAGGTATAATGCTAGGGAAATATTTTTTATTATTAATAGAATCAGATAAAGCAGTGCCTTTTAATACCTTTTGATAAATATTTATAATCTCTCGTTTATAAACTTCGCTAGTCATTGTTTGAGACACAATCTGCAAAGCTTGATCAATCGTAATTCCACTACCAAGCAAACTAGATAATGTCCGACAAAATAAAGCTAAATTCATATCGGACACTAATTTACCAATAATTGGTAAACGAAGAATGAATTTATGTAATATCAATCTAGTATTAGGAAAACGAAGCATGGTATTCCAAACTGTCATTAGCGATATAACGCCCAATACTAACCACAGCCAATAATGAGATAAAAAATCTGCACTGCCAATTAATATTCTAGTACTAAGTGGTAATTCCACATTCAAACTAGTAAAAAACCCAACTATTTTAGGTAAAACAAACTTTGATACAACTGCAGTCAAAGCAACTACTGCTAAAAGTATAATTGTCGGATACATAGAAGCTGCCTTTAACTTGGCTCGTAATTCATATGACTTTTGTTGCTGTATAGATAATAGCTCTAAATTTTTGGCGAGATTACCACCTTTTTCTCCGGCGGCAACCATATTAACAAATAACAAATCAAAATCTTTAGGATATTTTTTTAAAGCTGACGAAAGAGGGTTGCCTTTTCTAACATCTACTAATACTTGTGACAAAGCTCTAGCCATCAAAGGCGAGGCATTTTCTTTAAGCGTCTCTAAAGAACCATCAATAGACATACCAGCTTTTATCATTACCGACAAATGTTTGGCAAACATGACTTTTTCTAAAAGCTTAATTCTACCCAATAGAATCTGGCCTTTGCCTGATTTATGCCTTTTAGCTCTACCGACTGGCTCTAATGATATTAAAACACCATCTTTAAGTACCAACTGATTTCTGGCTTGTTTACGATTAGATGCTTCAATAGTACCTTTGGTGATTTTATCTTTGTTGTCCGAAAGTTTATAAGAAAACAACATATAATTTTATTTTAATTTATTTATTTTGACTCTACTGTTTAGTAACTCTAAATATTTCTTCTAAAGTTGTTTTACCAGCTACAGCCTTATTGAAACCATCTTCAAACATAGTGGTCATACCATTCTCTATGGCTTTTTTCTTTATCTGCTCATTGTCTGCTCTAGCTAATATTAACTCTTTTATATTGTCATTAATTTCTAAAACTTCAAAAATACCAACTCGGCCACTATAACCACTATCATTACATGCCTTACACCCTTTACCTTTATAGAATCTAATGTCACTAATTTTTGGAGTATCTAAAAATTTATTTATATCTATTTCCGATTTAAGATCTTCTATCTCTTTATCTGTTAAAGTATATGAAATAATACATTTCATACATATTCTACGTAACAATCTCTGAGCCATAATTACATTAACTGTTGAGGCCACTAAAAATGGCTCAATTTTCATATCTAATAATCTTGGTAAAGCAGTGGCTGCGTCATTGGTATGTAGAGTTGATAATACTAAATGGCCTGTCATAGCAGAATTAACTGCGATTCCAGCTGTTTCTTCATCACGGATTTCACCAACCATGATGATATCTGGATCTTGACGAAGCAATGATCTTAAACCTTGAGCAAAAGTTAAATTAGTCTTAGGATTCACTTGAATCTGATTTATACCCTCTAAATCATACTCTACTGGATCTTCAATTGTACAAATATTTACATTACGACTATTAAGCAGCTTAATTAAGGCATATAAACTAGTAGTTTTACCAGAACCAGTTGGACCAGTAGATAAAATCATACCGTAAGGACGTTTAGCAGCCTTTTGAACCAGCTTCAAATCTCTTCCGCTCATGCCTAAATCTTCTAAACTAAACTGTTTTCCTTTAGAAGATAAAAGACGCATAACTACTTTTTCACCATGCGTAATAGGAACAATAGAGACACGAATATCAACCTTTTCACCTTCTACTCTAGTGATAATTTTACCATCCTGAGCAGACCTACTTTCGTCCGTTCTTAATTTTGCTAATATCTTTATTCTAGTAACTATTAATTCTAAAATACTCTTACTAAGTGTCAAAACATCGTAAAGTATTCCGTCTATTCTAAAACGAATTTTAATTTCTTTATCCTCTGGCTCTATATGAACATCAGAAGCATGATTGGTATAAGCATAAGAAAAAATATCATCTACCAATTTAACCACTGGCACGGACTCTACGTTAGCACCTTGAGCTTTAATGGCATGTTTTTGGATATTAGTTGCATATTCTTGTTGGATTGATTTTCTATAAAGACTAAAAGTGCCTTTTATATCATATTCAGTAGAAAAATAAGGTAAAACTTTATCGCCTACTTTTTTCTCAATCATTTTGATCATGCCATAATCAAAAGGATCGGCCATAGCCACCTTAACACCCTCTTCATCTCTTTTAAAAACTATTATATTCTGTTTACGAGCTACAATCTCTGGAATAAGATTAAGTGTCATGGAATCTATTTGTTCCTTACCTAAATTTACATATTTAACATGTAAATCATTAGATACCAACTGACCAATTTCATTAGATTTAATCAAGTCTTGCTTAATTAAAAATTCTACAAAATCTTTATTCTTTTCTTTAGCTGCCTGACGAGCAGTATCCAAAATCTCTGGTTCTATCAAACCGATTTTGCTAATAATCTTATAAATTTTTTCGTCACTTATTATTTTCATAATTATTTTTCTCTACTTGGTTCTGATTTGTAATACTCTTCGCCATTCACCTTGTCTGAATGACCATTTTTTATCAAAGCCGCTTTTGATTTTGTTTTAGAATTTAAATAATGACTAACCTTTTCTACAATCACTGCCAAAGTAATATTATCTTTAACTAAATAATCTACAGCTCCTAGATCAAGTCCTTTTTTAATATCATCTTCCTGCCCAAGATTAGATAATATAATTACTGGAATATTTTTAGTAGCTGGATTATTTTGCAGTTCGGTTAATACCTCAAAGCCATTCTTTTGAGGCATAATCATATCTAAAATTATAAGATCTGGATCACTTATCTGAGCCTTCTCTAAGCCTTCCTCCCCATCAGCTGCTAGAATTACTTCATATCCTTGCTCACTCAATTCTGACTTATATACTTTTCGTAAAAAATTATCATCATCGACAAATAAAATTTTTAATTTGCTATCTCCCATAGTTCTTAAATTAAATTATTTATATCCAAAACCAATACCGGCTGTCCCTGAGCTGAAATGGCTACTCCTTTTATATATTCATTACCTTTTAACACCAAAGGCATTTTCTTCATAATAAGTTCATCTTCTTTTATTTTACGCACTACTGGTAAAGCTATTTTTGTTTTTTGATATTCCATTAAAGCCACGTATTTATATAATGGATCAAACTTTTCCATTCCGAAAATATTAAGTAAGGAAATCAATTTATATTTCTTTCTCTGATGTGTAAATGTCTTGGCTCTAGCCATACTCTTTGGCTCTTCTAGAGCCACTAACTTATCTATGTGATCCAGAGGTAAAGCAAAAGTATGATTCATTAAATTAAAAATAATACTTCTAAACACAGAAAGCGGTTGCGGTAAATTAATTGTAAATTTAGTACCTTTTTTAATCACACTATCTACTTTAATATAAGCATCTAACTCCTCTACTTTACTTTTTACCAAACTAAGTCCCATTCCTCTGCCTGAAGTTGTATTAAGTATTTTACCTTTAGAAATTCCCGCAGAGAAAATAAGATTCTTAATCTCTTCTAAGGTCATTAATTTAGCTTTGTTACGAGTGACAATCTTATTTTTAACTGCTAAATCTAATATGGCTGGCCAATCTATACCGGCTCCATTATCAACCACTGATATGTTCATACGGTCACCAACTAAAGAAAAATCTATTATTATCTTTCCCTTCTTTTGAGTGGTAGATATACCGTGTGAAACTGCATTTTTAAGAAGTTGTATTAATATTTCTATAACTTCATCTAAAATTGCTTTATCCAAAGAAAGATCATGATCTTTAATAATAATTTCCACTTGTTTGCCCTCTTCCCTAGCTATTTCACGCACTAAATAAGGTAATGAAGACAAAACGTCTTTTAATTTAACCACTCTTATTTGTTCTAAATGTCTTCTTAAGTCAGATAAAATCTTACCATTATCTACACATGTTTTTAAAAGCTCAACATCGCCCAACTCTTTAATTCTATTTTTTATCTTCATGGCGTTAATCAATAAATCATCCAAAGAATTACCAATGGAATCTAATTTATCTGTAGAAACATTAAGCTCAGCTGTACTAGGCAATGAACCTAAAATATGTTTTTCTTTCGATCTAGCTTTAGTTTTATTTTTATTTTTTTGAGCAAACAAGGCCTTAAGAGATTTTATGTATTTATCTAAAGTAATTTCTTTATTCTTAGAGTCAATACTAGTAAAATTATTTTTTAAAATATTAAGCGTATCAAAAAATGTATTTAATATTTTCTTATTAACTTGAAGATCACCATTATAA
>JABHZY010000020.1 GCA_018656065.1 Candidatus Komeilibacteria bacterium
AAAATGAAAAATAAAGTATTTCTTCTAACCTCTTGCCATAACGAAAAAGACACCATATTATCTTTACTAAAGACGCTTGAAAATCAGACTTATAAATACACTGAGATCATCGTTGTTGATGACGGTTCTACTGATGGAACACTTGAAACCATCAAGAAAAAATATTCAAAAATCACTGTAATTAA
Organism: Candidatus Komeilibacteria bacterium; assembly: GCA_018656065.1. Taxonomy (GTDB): domain Bacteria; phylum Patescibacteriota; class Patescibacteriia; order UBA1558; family GWA2-36-10; genus XYD1-37-29. The sequence goes on from JABHZY010000020.1 coordinate 186, forward strand.
GGGGGATGGTGATCTTTGGTGGACGGGTTCCTTAGTAAAAGGAATTAACTATATCCTAAGGTTTGCAAAAATCACTGATTATATTCTAACCATCAATAGCGACTGTGAAGTCAAAACAGATTTTGTAACTAATCTTATAAAATCAGCTAATAGCCACCCAAAATCAATCATTGGTTCAACCATCATTGATATCAAATCAAATAAAATATTCGATGCAGCTATTTCAAGGGATTGGAGTCAAGGAAAATTTCACAAACAACTTTCAAAAGACAAAAAGAGATATCTATCATCTGAGTTTTTATCCACTAAAGGGGTTATCTACCCAATTAAAGTTTTTAAAAAAATCGGAAGCTTTAATCACAAACACTTACCGCACTATTTATCAGACTACGAATTTTCTTGTCGAGCCAGAAAAGCCGGTTTTAAACTACTAGTTGATACCAAATCAAAAGTCTTCAATCATATTGATAGAACAGGTATCGGAAATATAGTTCCAAATGTTATATCGTTTGCAGATTTTTTCCAGTTATTATTTTCCCGTAAATCTCGCATTAATATTTCCGACCACTTTCATCTTATTAATGTTTGTTGTCCCAGAAAATATAAATTTAAAAACTACCTGATTATTCTAATTAAATCATTATATTTATTTACCAACATTGGTATATTGGGGAAAATTTCACTACCGGTAAAAAAGTTTCATCGGCAAACATAAGTTCTCTGATATTCACTGAATTTATTATTAATAAAATCAATTCCTTTCTTGGTAGGCATATGCTGTAATTCTTCCATATCTTTATTCCATGGAAATTTCTTTTTTCGATCTACTTTATTCCTGTAGCCATCATCATAGGCTAACCTAGGAGAAAGATTTTGGGGACCGGTAATTTCTTGTGGCATGAGAAATGCGTTGCAGTAATGCAAAGCAACCAACTTATATTTATATTTTCTACATAGTTTGTATAACTGACTAATACTTTGACCATAAAAATGGTCTCCTTGCCAATAATGATTAGGAGAATACTTTACAGTAAATTTAATTGGTGGTGGAATTTTTTCATTTATTTCTGAACAAATTAATCGTGGTCGATAATCAGATAATAATTTATCAAGAACAAAATAATCATAACTATCAATATCTAGATTTAAAAATGTGAAGTTTTTGGGAGTTGAGCTCGACTTAAGTATTGCCAAAACATTATCTGGAGTTACTTTCACCTTCATTAAGGTTACGTTTGGAAATTTTTTGTAGTGACTTGATAGTATTGCAAATTTTTTCGAATCAAATTCAACTGCTAATCCTCCCCAATTTTTTTTATACAAAAACAAAGTGTTAGATTGAGTCATTCCATCTGATGCCGCAATATCTACACAATAATTATCTTTTCGTTTAATATATTTCAAATACTTTTTAATAACTTTTTCTTCTCCTAAATTAGAGCTTGGTGACAACTGTGGAAAATGGTGTCTGATTTTTTTTATAAAGTATTTTACTTTTTCAACCATGGTTAAATTATAGTACAGGTTTAATTAATCTTTTCCATACAATTTACAATCACCAACTTGATAAAGTAATCCTAGAGAGTCAATCAAGTCAGCTTCAGAATCAAACAACCTTAGATTGTTTGAAAAACTATTCTTAACCTCTTCCTTAACTACTAAGTAATCAAAATCATTTTTGCCATTATATTTCACAAAAGTATTTTTTGGAGCATAATAATCAACACTCCTAGTTAGCCAGGCATTCCAGTTATCAATTACACTACCGGATAAGTTATTTTTATTCATGTAATCAACTATTGTGTACTGACAACCTAACTCTCGTTCTAAAAAGTCTTTTTCACTAATATTTCCCAAAGCATATTGCCTACCTACTTCGTGAAACTTAAAGTA
>JABHZY010000021.1 GCA_018656065.1 Candidatus Komeilibacteria bacterium
AAAATTATAAGACAGGAGTTTGATCCAAAATTACATAAAGTAAATATAGTAAATGATTTTAAAAAATCTCGTTTTATTTCAGCTAGAGATGTGCTAGAACAAAGGCAATATTCTTGTGGATCATTAGCTACAGTAGTTGCTTCTATATTTAGGACATTGGGTATTCCAGTAAAGCTTATAAATGGTAAATATATCAAAGAAAATTTAAATATGAAACATGCCTGGAATGAAATTTATTTTTTAAACCAAGATAAATTTTTAGCATTCGATATTACCAAACCAGAATTTAAAATAAGTGATTATCATATAAAAGAATGTGAATATATAGATTGGGAAGAATTAAAATAAAATTATGCCAAAAATAAAGATACAAGTAGATATTCAAAAAGACGCCTGGAATTGGTGGTATTCTTGTAATAAAGTATCTCACGGCGTTGATTGGAAAAATCGCATTGACGAAAGTATCTGGGAAAATATACACGGTAAAACTCAAGAGCAAGCTTTTGAGTTTTTAGTTCCTTATTTAAAGAATTATTACATAAAAAAACAGCAGCATTTTGATTTTATTATCAAACAAGCTAAACAGATTTTTAAGGATAAGCTTGACGATGTCTGTCAGATTATGGAAAAAGTTACACAACAACCATTGTATCGCCAAGATTTTACCTTTTATTTGACAACTTTTCCTCGCTGTCCTTATGATTATGCTAGTGGGTCTATTTGGCTTTGTACTTTATGGTCAGTTGAAGATGTTTTGGATACTTTTATTCATGAATTATTGCATTTTCAAGTTATGCATTATTACAAAGATAATCCACAAGTTCAGAGAATGTCTTTAGCAAAATTTGAAGACCTTAAAGAATCTTTGACTATTATTTTGAATTATGAGTTTAATCAATATTTAAACAATCCAGATATGGGTTATGCTAAACATCGTAAATTACGGGAGAAATTAGCAAAATTTTGGCAAAGTAATAAAGATTTTGCTAAACTTATAGAATATGGTTCAAATATTTTAATAAAAAATCAAATTTATCATAGAGTATTTTTATAACACCTTTAATCTCCACCTTACCAAGGGGGAGAAAGAGAGGGGGTGAAAAAGGTAAAGAAGAACGATTTTAGGAGCTAAGTATTAATTAAGTAATTTTAAGACAATGAAAAAAAATTTAATAATTTTAATAATAATTATCCTAATCATTTTAGGAGGATATTGGTATTTTAATAATCAGAGTACTGAACCAGAAATTGTAGATAATACGAACACTAATAAAGATCAAATTGACGTTAGTGATTGGCAGGCTTACAGAAATGAAGAGTTAGGTTTTGAGTTTAAGTATCCGAGTAATTGGGAGTATAGAATTAATAATGACGGTTTTATTTACTTAAAAGATAGTAATAAAGATTATTATCTTGAGGGGTCTATTACTGATTTGATTGTTATTTCTACTTCTAATTTGTCAGATTATGATTCTGTAGATGCTTGGATTGAAAAATGGACTATTTCTAAGGAACAATATGGTAGTTCTGTAGAGAATATAAAGATTAATGATTATGTTAATGGATTACGGGCTTTCGATTATTTAGGAATTTATACAGCGATTTATTCTAATAGTAATGTATATTCTATAAGTCAAGTTAATTTAGGTTCTGAAGATATTAATAAAAATATAAGTGAAGTATACGAAGAAATTTTAAACTCTTGGAAATTTATAGAATAAACAGTGTAATAAAATCAAAAAAGCGATTTTGAGAACTAAATATAGGTTAGTCTTTTTATAACTAGAGAATGTAATTTTATATTTAGAATTATATTCTCTGGTTACAAATCGTAATCAGAATACGTTCTTTACAAAAGAAAGGAAATAGTTGTGAAACAGTTTTTTAGTCTTTTAGTCGTGTTGATGCTATTTAGTGTCAATGCTGTCGCAATTGAAACCACACCAACTGGTTTCTATTACCCAACCGGTACCAGTGATCCGGGTCCTTTTGCAGGATGGTTATCAAGTGGTTGTAATCCAGGCGATCCATACTTTCCGGGTCTTTACCACATCGGCCATGATTATCAGACTGATCTTGGTGCACCGGTGTACCTTATATCTGATGGAATTATCGCAGATGTAAGTTATGGTGGTTGGGGAGAAACTGACGGACAAACAAATGTTGCTATTTTTGTGAGACATGAATTGTCTGATGGCACATTTTTCCTTGCTTTATATGGACATATCCAATCTTCTTTTACAGATGAAGATGTTGGTGTGTCTGTGTATGCTGGGAATACATTGGGTGTTGTAGGTGACTGGGACTATGGTATTCATCTCCATTTTGGAGTACGACCAGGAACAGAGATTCCTCTGACCAATTGGGGCAGAATGCCATGTGATAGTTGGCCTGACACAAATGGTTTCGTTGATCCAATAAATTGGATTGAAAATCAAATTCCTGCTGGTTCAGTACCAGGATCTCTTGTTGGCTACTTCATTGACGGTTGGAATCCCGACATCTCTCCAAAATTTCTGGATAAGTACAACGACATGGCTACTGCCGGGCATCCATTAGGCGATCCTTGGGATAATGGTGGAAGTGTTTTTGTCCATGACCTCAACGACATGTGGATCCAGGATTTCAATGGTCCAGACAACGGCTGGGATTTGCCTTACACTGCACTCATTTACTACGAAGACCCTTGGGTAAA
>JABHZY010000022.1 GCA_018656065.1 Candidatus Komeilibacteria bacterium
TCCCAAGGAGTATAAGTTGTCCTCATAAACAAAGAAGAATGCTTCAAAATTATATCCATGATAAGAAGCCTTGTATAAATTTATCCAGTCAGATCCATTCCATAACATTACATTGAAAGAACCGCTATGCAGTGCATAAATTTTTTCTTGAATATTGGTTATGAAATAACTTTCAATCGGTGTTTAGCGTTGCTTATCAATAACTGGCAACTTGAATAACATATCATGGCTAAATTCATTTGGAAGAAAGGAGATGTTTGTTGAATCGGAAAAGTTTGATCTATCAAAAATGATTTTGAAGGATTCATCTGCCTTGGAGTATAGACTAATCATTAAGCCTAAAAGAATAATTAATTTTTTCATCAAATAATTAGCATTCGTTAAATTTTGTTTTATCATACAGCGAAAGATAATATTAAAATGCAATATTGTTGCGAATAAAAAATTGCTAATATACGTAAGTGGTTATTAAATAATATGCACTAGTGTGTTAACACATAAATAACACATATTTTTCCAGTCGTTAAAATATAATAATACTGAGATTAACTCTGTAAATATAACAATTCATGTTGATTTTAAGACTTATTTGTCTTTTATTATAATTGCAGAATTATAAACTACCTTTGGTACAAGAGATCACACTTTATAATTAATTACTAGGATAATACACAGTAAAAAAATAAACCCCACAGACTAAAAGCCTGTGGGGTTTATTTGGCGGAGATGGAGGGATTCGAACCCCCGGATCCGTGAAGATCAACGGTTTTCAAGACCGCCGCATTCGACCACTCTGCCACATCTCCGTGGGCAAAAGTAATATTTTTTGTTTTTCATATAACTACTGCGTTAAAAAAAAGTATTTTACTTTATATATATTTGATAACGTGATATTTAATTATTAAATATTTGAAATTTATCAACTAAAAAACTTGAATTTGCAGCATAAAATAATCCAACTCTATCTGATATATTGGTTATTTTTTGATAAATCATTAGACCAGTATAAATATCATCGTTGATAAACCATATTATTTTTGCAATTGCATAAAATGTTTATCATTAATCTCATTATACATATTGGGTATATGTATTTTATTTTGTTTAAAGAGATTAGTAATAAAGGTTGTATTTTTGCCACCTCAAATAATCAAAGAATATAAAATATGACACGTGCAGAAATACACACTGATAAAGGTGTAATGAAAGTTGAATTTTTCGATAGTGATACTCCAAAGACCGTTGAAAACTTCATAACCCTTTCAAAAAAAGGTTATTACGACGGGCTTACTTTTCATAGAGTAATTCCTGATTTTGTAGTTCAAGGAGGTTGCCCAGATGGCACAGGTGCTGGCGGCCCAGGATACTCTATAGATTGTGAACTTGATGGAGATAATCAGCATCACGACAAAGGGGTACTATCAATGGCACACGCAGGAAGGAATACTGGCGGATCTCAATTCTTTATCTGCCACTCTAGGAATAATACAGCTCACTTAGACAGACACCATACTTGCTTTGGTAAGGTTTATGAAGGACTTGAAGTTATTGATGAGATAAGTCAGGGTGATGTCATAGAGAAAATTGTTGTAATCGAAGAATAAATTATTATTGTCACTTTATCTGATTTCTAATTCATGTATTTTCTAATATTTAGTTTGCAGAAGTTGATTTTAATATAGAACTTAGTTATAAGATAAAGTGACATTATATATCAAGTAATATCATAGTATGACCTTTCTGCGTCCTGAATATTTATATGGGTTATTTGCATTACTTATACCCATTATTATTCACCTGTTTAATTTCAGGAGGCATAAGAAATTTTATTTCAGTGATATAAGCAGATTAAAAACAATTACAAACCAAACTAAAAAGAAGAAAAGATTAAAACATTTGGTGGTTCTTCTGTTCAGGTTGTTAACCATTTTATTTATTGTTATTTCACTTGCAGGACCGATTAAAGATATCAATAAAAGTAAAATATCCGACTCATCAATAACAACTATCTACGTTGATAATTCAAATAGCATGCTGGCTGAAGGCCAGCTGGGTAGATTATTTGAAACTTCAAAAGCCACAGCCATAGATATTGCAAAACAAAACACAGACAACTCAAGTTTTATAATTGTTTCAAATAATACTGATCCAAGTCAATTACGAATCCTTGATAAAGAAAGTGCAGTAACTGAAATTGAAAAAATTGAGATCTCACCCGAATCACAAAAACTATCTTCCATGGTAAGGATTAGAGATAGAATTATAGAAAAAAGTAGCCTTTCTGTGGGAAATACATTCATCATCAGTGATTTTCAAGCATATACAACAGACATTAACCAATTTGAAATTGATAGTAGCAACCATATTTTTATTCCTCTTGAGCATCTTACCAAAAAAAACATTTACATAGATAGTTGTGCCATTGAAAACCCTGCAATTATGGCTGGAGAAAACCTAAACTTAAGTGTATGGATAAAGAATTATTCTGAAACAGATTATGAAAAGGTTCCTCTAAAATTAATCATAGATGAAGAGCAAAAGTCGGTTGCTGGCATTGATATTAAAAAAGGTAATACATTAAAGATTAACCTTACATTCTCGGTTTCTAATTCTGGGTGGCATAAAGGTATTATTCAAATTGAGGATTTTCCTATAACCTTTGATGACAAATTTTATTTCACGTTCAATGTAGTGGATAGAATTAATATTCTAATAATTTCAGAAAATCTTAAAAATACCAAGCTTAATAATTTCTATGGATCGGATGCCATATTTAAAATAGATCAAATGAAATCCGGTTCAATAGATTTGAACGATTTAAAGAACTATGACCTAATTGTTCTCAATGAGTTGCAATTAATACCATCTGGAACGGCTAACCAACTATTATTAGCTGCCCAAAATGGAACTAATTTATTGTACATACCTCCAGACGAAAGATATTTAAATAATATTAACCTATTTCTAGGAATCACAAATACAGGTAGTGTTATTAAATTAGATACCACTAAAACAAGGGTTAAGACACTAAAACTATCAAACCCCATCTTTTCCGAGTCAATAATTGATATCCCCAAGAATGCAGAACTGCCCACAGTTAATAAGCATTACAAATATTTATTTCCCACAGCCTCCGGTGTGGAAACGCTTATATCACTTTTATCTGGGGATGATTTCCTATCACGAAAACCAATAGGCAAGGGTAATATATATATACTTTCATGTGGTTTGGAGAATGGATATGGAAATTTCACATCACAACTTTTATTTGCCCCAGTTATGCATGGTATTGCATCAAAAAAAGAGTCAAGAATACCCTTGTTCTATACTCTCGGAGAAACTGAAAGTGTTAATATACCTCTGGAAAATCAAGAATTGGGGGAAACACCAGCAAAAATGTTTTCACTAGAGAACAAATTTAGCTTTATACCCAGACAAAAAATTTCAAATGGCAATCTTAGGCTCGAGTTAAACAACCTAAA
>JABHZY010000023.1 GCA_018656065.1 Candidatus Komeilibacteria bacterium
AAGTAAAATATGTAAAACAAAAAAGCACCAACTAAAGTTGATGTTTTTTTGTTGGCTCCCCGTACGGGATGTCTTTAGAACTTTTTGTTTTGAAATCAATGGTGAAGAATTAAAAAAAACTGCAGATTTTAATTTTCTAATTCAAACTATTGGACATAAAAAATAAAATTTGATATTCTAAATATATAATTATTTAACTACAAATATGAACAAACTAGAAGGTCTTCCACAAAATATTAATAAAAATAACATTGAATCAGCTGAAGATACAGATTATAGAGATGAGCAAGCTGAAAAATTAAATGACTTAAGAAGAACAGAGGGTAAATTAGCCGCAATTGAATACTTAGACGTTCTACGATCAGACCCTCAATATCAAGAAGCTAGGCGCGATCACAAAAATACCCTAGCACAAGCATCTAATGAAACGGTAGCTGAAGATATGATGTCTAAAATTGAGATCAAAGCAGCTATAATTACTAGGAGTTTAAATTTAGGGCTGGCTAATTTATTAGCTAATGGTGAAAGTAGTGGCGTACACAGAAATCAAGATGACTTATACGAAACAAAAGACGACTTAAATACTGTCGAATTTATGCAAACAGTGGGAGAAGAAGTGGCGGCCTTGGAAAATAATGGCACAGATAAAGAAACTGTATTGAGTAGCTTAACTGATAGAGTGGCGTTATTGACCGATGAACTAAAACCACTATGTGATAAATATAATTCCGAAAATAGAAAAAACTTTTGGGATCATAAATACACAGAAGATATAGCCAGTGTTGTCTCTAGTTGGTTTGACGGAATAAGAAAAATGATGACCAATAGAAGTATGGAAGACGCTTATTCGGAGATTATGAGTAAAGAATCTGAACGCGCTCTTATACAATGGATATTGCAAAATGTGGAAGAGAGCGATGCAGATTTTAATGTTTCTATTATTATTGACAGAATGAAAATTAAGCAAAAACAATTAATAGAGGCCGATATAAAAGATTGGAAAAATTAAATTATTCACTAGTACACATTTAGTTAATTTGCTAAATAAAAAACACTCAAATTATTGAGTGTTTTTTGTTGGCTCCGAGGGGGGGATTCGAACCCACGACCAATTGGTTAACAGCCAACTGCTCTACCACTGAGCTACCTCGGAATACTATAGATTTACAGAAAGCTTGGTAGCAGGGGGGAGAATTGAACTCCCGACCTCAGGCTTATGAGTCCTGCGCTCTAACCAACTGAGCTACCCTGCCTTAGGGCTAGTTTGTTATTAAAAAATTTGGTAGCGGGGGTCGGACTCGAACCGACGACCTCCAGTAAGGGATGGGAACCAACTACAAAGGTTGATGTAAGCCACAAAGATAGCGGCCATGAAAAGTACGGTTACAACCGATAGTATGAACTTGGTTGGCACGGTCTTCTCACCCAGCATCATCGATAGGGCAACTAGGCCCAAGATGGCACTGAAAGCTATTTTGTAGTTTAGCACCGGAATCAGAATGAGTCCGACAATTTGTAGCAGTGGCAGAGTAATAGCCCAAGTCCAGGGGCTAGCTAGAATTTTTCGCATTGCCTCCTTCACTTCCTGCGAGACTAGGATGATGTGCCAGGTAGGCACAGTATAAGGGTTAACAGAAGTGCCAACCCTAGAGTGAAATCGATGGCCGCAATGGCCGGTTTATGGTGCTGGGGGCTTTCTTGCATTGTGGCTCCTTCCACGCTACAATTAATGTTACGGAATTACTTTTAGTTTATCCTTTAATTTCTATATCTGTCAAACGAAAATGGCCAAAAATAGCGGTAAAATTCAAATCTACACTGGAGATGGTAAGGGTAAAACCACAGCCTCTTTAGGCTTGGCTATCCGCGCTATTGGTAATGGTCTCAAAGTAGGTATCATTTACTTTGATAAAGGTGGTGATTATTATAATGAAAGAAAAATATTAGATAAATTAAAAGCTGATGGATTAGAATATATAGCCTTTGGAGAACAAAGAATGACCGAAGGCAAAGGCTTTCGCTTCAAAAATAACACTGAAGATTTACAGCAGGCTCAACTGGCTATTGATCAAGCTCTAACTTGGATGCAACAAGACTTTGACTTGTTAATTCTTGATGAAATCAACACCACTGTTAAGACTGACCTACTAAAATTAGAAGATATTTTACACTTAATTAGTCAAAAACCAGATGATTTGGAGCTTGTCTTAACTGGTCGCTATTGCCCACCAGAAGTAATGGATAAAGCTGACCTAATTACTGAGATGAAAGTTATAAAACATTATATAAAAACTGGACTACCAGCTAGGCCAGGAATTGAATTTTAAACATATGAACAAAACATTTAGCATCATCCTATTTTTAATCGTTGTATTTTTTATATCATTTTTAATTTGGTTTAAAGATAATGGCTTTGGACCAGGCGGAATAATTGACGCAGAAAATCAAAAAACCGCTAAAACAGAATATGCTTATTTACTGAATTTTGAATTTGACAAAGATGATATAATTTCGGTAGAATATCCTTACACTTTTTCTCCTGATCAAAATCTACTTGAAATTACCGAAGGTGCAACTATTCAAGAAAATTGGGAATTTGAATTTGAAGACTATGGAGATATGGGAGTGCTAATCACTCAAATTGGCGATAAGACAAATGGACAAGATCAAAAATATTGGCAATATTTTGTAGCTGGCGAACAACCTCAAATATCAGTCGACAAATACTATCCACCGCTTGGCACAACTATAGAATGGAAATTTATAAAATCTGAATTTTAATAAAATATGAATAAAAAAAACCTACTACTGATAGCAATAGTATCTCTAATAGCCTTAGTGGCTCGTTTTGTTCCACATCTACCAAATTTTTCACCGCTAGCTAGCGTCATGCTGTTTGCAGGTGTTTACGGACAATCTAAAAAATATATTATCTTGCCTCTCTTGGCATTATTTATCTCTGATGTATTTTTGGGATTTTATAAACTAGAAATTATGCTAGCGGTCTACGGATCTTTAGCTTTGATTGGTATTTTGGGGAGCTGGCTTAAGAAAAATAAAAATATATTAAATATTGCTAGCTCCACTCTAGGGTCTGCTTTATTATTTTTCTTGATTACAAATTTTGCTGTTTGGTATTTTGGCTCTTGGTATAGTCATGATCTAGCCGGACTAGCTCTATGCTACAATTTAGCCATTCCTTTTTTTAAAGCCACTTTAGCTGGCAATATAGTTTATAGCACCTTGCTGTTTGGAGTCTACGAAGGCGCTACTTATATAATCAAAGAACAAAGACTTGCTCTAAAAAAATAATTTTTATAATGAGAATGTCTCGTTAATAGCGGGACGTTTTTTTTATTTTATGTTATAATAAAAACAAATAAAACATTAAAAATAAAAAATGAACATCAATACATTATTTAAAAAGGCTACTGAAAATGGCGCTTCTGATCTTCACATTATAGTTGGTAAGCCACCTATCCTCAGAATTGATGGCGAACTAAAAATAATAGACGGAGCAGCTGAAATAACTAGGGATGCTGCCGAGACTATGATTTTTAGTATTTTAACTGAAAAACAAAAAGTCAAATTTATTGAGGAAAGAGAACTAGATATTTCTTATGAAATTGCCAAATTTTCACGTTATCGTATAAACATACATTGGGAAAAAGATAATATCGGCCTAGTAGCCCGTGTAATTTCAAACGATGTTCCAAAATTAGAAGATTTGGGACTACCACCAATCGCCCATAAAATGATAGAACGTACCAGTGGATTATTGTTAGTAACTGGGCCAACTGGTTGTGGTAAATCTACTACTTTGGCAGCTATGGTAGAAAAAATAAATTCCATGCGTTTTGCCAATATCATTACCTTAGAAGATCCAATAGAATATATTCACAAATCTGACAAAAGTATTATCAAGCAACGTCAGCTTGGCAATGACATGCTATCTTTTGAAGGTGCTCTGCGTCATGTTTTGAGACAAGATCCAAACGTAATTATGGTTGGTGAGGTTAGAGACCTAGAAACTATGGCCGCTACTATTACTTTAGCTGAAACTGGTCATTTAGTATTAGCTACCCTTCATACTCATAATGCTGCTCAAACTATTGACCGTATTATAGATGTCTTCCCTCCCCATCAACAAGCTCAAGTTAGACTTCAGTTGTCTATTTCTTTAAACGGTATAATTTCTCAACAACTTCTACCAAAAGTGGGTGGAGGTCGAATAGCTGCTAGAGAAATATTAATCAATACTCCTGCGGTAGCTAATATTATTCGTGAAAATAAAATTCCGCAAATAAAGAGTGTTATCCAAACTAGTGCCGACGAAGGCATGTTTTCTATGGAGCAAAATATCAAAGATCTTCTTCAACAAGGCCTAATAGAAGAAACTACAGCTTTGGCTTATATTAATAATCTGCAATAATGGCAAAAATAGATTTAACTAAAATTACCTTGTTCAAAGATTTAAAAGCTGATGAGATATCACTGATCAAAGATTTTTTAGTTGAAGTAAAATATAATCAAGATGATCTTATATTTTCTAGAGATAAAATCAGAGACAAAATAATTATTGTAGATGACGGCCTAGTAGTTCTAGAAACTGATCTTAAAGGACCAAAAACTATAGCTATGTTCAAATCTGGAGATAGTCTTGGTGAGATGGCTCTAATAGAAAAATCTAGTCAACATCTATACAGTGTCCGCGTAGTTAGTCCTGAATTCACTGGCTGGGAATTATCTAGCTATAATTGGCATACTATTATCAAAAAATCTCCTCAAACTGCTGAAAAGATTTATCAAAATATTGCTCGTAATCTTAAAAATAGATTAACTCATGCTAATAATAAATTAGTTACTCTTTTTGCTACCGGTAAAATGATAGGTTCTTATGACAACTTTGATGAACTATCTCACTCTGTTATGGAAATAATTCAAAATATTGTTGCCTCTGATAAATCATTATTTCTTACATATTCTCCAGAAACTAGAAAAGCCTTAGTCCATCAATCTCTAGGTTATAAAAATATCAAAGAAGGTCAAAATTTAGATGCTCATAAAGATAATGTACTTAACTTATTAGTCAAAGAACCTGGTACTAGTATTTTCAATCAAGATGCTTGGCCAAAAGGATCGTCTGATCTACCGTATAAATGTAATAATTTGATTATCACTCCTATCCATGTTAAAAATAGAGTCTTTGGCTTTATAATTCTAGGTGATCGAACAGATAAAAATGACTTTAGTGTTAATAATAAAATTCTTCTTAGAGCTATAGCTAATCAATTAGCACCAGCCATAGAAGATATGATCTGGGGTAAATTTTCCTCAGCTCAAGCTGAAATAAAAGAAATATATATAGACCCTTTTACTAAATAAACTTAGTCTTGATTTATTTATATTTTTTTGTTATAGTATGTGCGTTATAGCTTTAATAGGCTATTTTTAATTACCGGCACCTGTAGCTCAATTGGATAGAGCGGCTGGCTTCGGACCAGTAGGTTGTGGGTTCGAGTCCTACCGGGTGCGCCATTTTACAAACAACTTTTTTATTCCGCCCTTATAGCTCAGCTGGTAGAGCAGTTGCCTCTTAAGCAAACGGTCGGGGGTTCAAGTCCCTCTGGGGGCACCATTCGATTACACTCATGGTCTACGACCATTTAAAATAATCCTACTTGGGATTGTTTTTTATTTGACCTTTTTATACTTTCTATGATTATATGATAGTAGCTAACGTTCCAAGCACCACACTCTTTCCAAAGGAGCAATGAAATGAAGAACACTCTAGTCTTGCTCCTAGTGGGCAACAAAGCACCAACTCCTGAGTTGGTCCAAGAAATGGCTCAAGATCAGGAAGCTAGATATCTGATCATTCAAGATCAAAATGGACCTATAGGAGACCAAATACTGCACTGGCTAGCTATCACTAAAGCCCCTTGTGTAGTACGTATACTGCCCTATCATCCTGATCATAAAGGATGGAATCAAACAAATCTCACTGATCTCAAGAGACGTCTGTTTCCCGAGTCTACACCCAGCTCGATGATCGCTTAATCCCCTTTCCAGTTCGATTCTGACGAGGGGATTCTCTTTTAGATAGACATTATTGACTTATTTAGCTAATATGATAAAGTATTGTGTCCGCTCGTCCTTCGTCACCGCAACACCTTGAGAGGAGGTGAAGCAATGAGTCTCTATTCTCTAGGACAAATGTCCTGCCAAATTGAAGACCGTTCACCTAGCCTGATTATTACTCTGAAAGGAGCTTTTGACCAAGATGTATTTCCTTTTATTAGGCACATCACTGAAGTAGACCAAAATGTAATCCTGGGCATTCCTGAAAGGAGATTTAAAGGCTTCATCTTTGACCTTTCAGAGGTAAATAAAGTAGGGAGAGAACTCGAAATCTTCCTAACTGACCTGTGCCAAAGGTGTCGAACTCTCTATCAGGGCCGTGGCATTTTCTGTGGCATTTTCGGTAGTAATCGAAACTCCCTAGAATTCCTCCGTACTTTCGGATATGCCAACGGCATCTGGAGTAGTCGAGACATCGAGGGAGCTGAGCTCCTATGCCATGCCGATGTAGTAAGATGCATCCGAAAAACGCCCTGTAGAGACTACACTGTTGGTGACCTATATGAATTCGACGTTCAGCAGGGACCTCCAACTATATGGGTCCAAAGAACTGGTCCAGACATGGGCCTATGTGGTAGAACGACGATTCTACAGCCGGCGGAGCTTCTACACTATTTTGCTCCGGCGACACTCTGAGGGGCGGTTTGTGCACACGCGAACCGCCTCTTCCTTTTTACTAAAATATCTGTTAAATTAACTCTATGGAAATTACATATCAAAAAGAAACTAAAGAACGCCTGGATAAATATTTGCTAGGTCATTTAGATATTACCCGTAGTCAAATAAAAAAAGTTATTTTAGCTGGGCATGTTACTGTTAATAATCAGGCAGCCAGTGTCCATCATTGGCTACGTTCTGGCGACAAAATAAATTATAATCCCCAAGAGCAACCCAAAGAAACTGCTTTTGTAGCACTCCCTAAAGTTATAGCCAAAACCGATGAATTTGTAGTAGTGGAAAAACCCCATGGCCTACTATCTCACGCTACTGACAAAGGTGAGCTCAATACTCTGGCTGACTGGGTCATGCAAGAATTTCCTGAAGCTATTAAAATTGGTGATGATCCTCAACGTCCATCTATTGTCCATAGACTAGATAAAGAAGTGTCAGGTCTAATGGTCATTCCGCTTACTCAAGATAGTTTTGATAATATTAAAAAACAATTTCAAGATAGAACAATCAAAAAAGAATATACAGCTCTGGCTCACGGTCAAATGATTAATGGCCAAGGTGAAATAAATACTCCGCTAGAACGTGACAAAAAAACTGGTCTAATGAAAGTACAGTCTAGTAAATTTACTGGCAAGCCCGCTCTGACTACCTATGAAGTAATCAAAAAACTCATTAATTATACTTTGGTCAAAGTCCAAATTAAAACTGGACGTATGCATCAAATCCGCGCGCACTTCTATTCTATTGGACACTCTATAGTTGGCGATAGACTTTATCAAACTAAAGATCTACGTAAAAAGAAAAAAGTACTAGAGCAAAGAATATTTTTGCATTCTCACTTTTTAAAATTTAAAGACCTTGAGGGTAATTGGCAAGAATTTAATTCTCCTCTACCTCACATACTGCAAGAATTTTTAAATAAAGCAAAATAATGAAATCCGAAAAAATAATTGCAATCATAACTGGGCCTTCTGCTGTTGGCAAAAGCACTATTGCCAAAGAAGTTTTAAAGCGTTTAAAAAATTTCAAACCATCGACTACTTATACAACTAGACCAAAAAGAAAAGAAGCTGAAGATAAAATAATGTATAATATTTCTGAGGCCGAATTTAAAGAAAAAATAGATAACAATGAGTTTATTGAGTGGGCTCATTTCTATGGTAATTTTTATGGTAGTGATAAAAAAGCTGTAGAAGAAGGGCTGAAAACAAATAATATTTTGATGAATATAGATGTGGAGGGGGCTACAATCATAAAGAAAAAAATAGACAATAACGTCTCTATATTTATATTGCCAGGCAGCATAAAAAAAATAAAAGAACGCATGGATAAACGTAATATGCCTGAACCTATGAAAAAATTACGATTAAAAAGAGCAAAAGAAGAAATTGATCAGGCTAGTAATTTCGATCATCAAATAATAAATTATGATGGAAAATTAGAGCAAACTGTTGATAAAGTGGTTAAAATATTAGAAAGATACTAAAAAAACGCTATTTTACTATTTGACATTTTGGGTTGACAAAATAAGGCAAATCAGCTAGAATAGACTAGTCATTTTAATACTAATGACTTTTTTTATAAGCAAATTAAGATAAAATGTATGTCTGAAGATAAAAAGACAACTGAAAAAGAGGTTAAAAAACCTACTGAAAATAAAGAAGTAAAAGCTAAAAAAGCTGAAAATACTAAAACTCCAGACATAAAACCTGGTATGACTGTTCGTGTACACGAAACTATCAGAGAAAAAAATGCCAAAGGTGAAGAAAAAGAAAGAGTTCAGGTTTTTGAAGGTATTGTATTAGCTAAAAAACATAAGAAAGAAATTGGCGCCACTATTACTGTAAGAAAAGTATCTGGTGGAATTGGTGTAGAAAAAATATTTCCAATCAATTCACCACTTATTGGCAAAATAGAGGCTGTAAAACAAGCCAAAGTAAGTAGAGCCAAGCTTGGTTATCTAAGAGACTATAAGAAAAAACTCAAAGAAACTAAGATTGCATAAGCGGGCGTGGTGGAATTGGTAGACACGCAAGGTTGAGGGCCTTGTCCTGATTTTTTTGGGGTGGAGGTTCAAATCCTCTCGCCCGCACCAAACTTCGACAAGCTCAGCTTGGAGAAGATTGTCTTGAGCGAAATCCTGAGTTTATCAAAGGATGAGTCGAAAGACATTCGTTCATAATTATATTTCATGGGCCCGTAGCTCAGCTGGCTAGAGCACCTCATTTGCACTGAGGAGGTCGCAGGTTCGATCCCTGTCGGGTCCACCATTCGATTCCGTTCTACTTCGTAGAACTTCACTCATGGTCTTCGACCAAAAAATACAATTTAATTTTTCGGGCGCTTAGCTCAGCTGGCTAGAGCATCTCGTTTACACCGAGAGGGTCGGGGGTTCGAGTCCCTCAGCGCCCACCATTCGATTCCGTTCTACTTCGTAGAACTTCACTCATGGTCTTCGACCACACAAAATATAAATCAAAGTATAGCATCGAATGTCCTGAGCTTGTCGAAGGACTTAAAATCTAAA
Organism: Candidatus Komeilibacteria bacterium; assembly: GCA_018656065.1. Taxonomy (GTDB): domain Bacteria; phylum Patescibacteriota; class Patescibacteriia; order UBA1558; family GWA2-36-10; genus XYD1-37-29. The sequence continues at coordinate 9,341 of JABHZY010000023.1, forward strand.
ATTATAATCTTGTCCACAAGGTTATTTTTTGTTAAGCTAAGGTTATTATGAAAAAAACAATTTTAATTATTCTCATATCACTAGCTATCATCTTTAGCTTAGCTTTTTATATGTCTTCTCAAGATGACGAAACTAAAATAATAAACGAAATTCCTAAAGAAGATGCTCAATACGATATAGTAATAGTTGGTGCTGGTTTATCAGGTCTATCCTCTGCTTATAATCTAAATGATTATAATGTTTTAATCTTAGAAAAAGAAAATCGTGCCGGTGGTAGAGTATTAACTAAAACTCAAGAAGATATAAATTATGATATGGGGGCTATCTTTGCCTATCCAGATTATATAGTACCTTTTGCTATAGAATCCTCTGAATTAATAAAAGAGTCTGGTCCACTAGGCTTATATTATAATGATAAATTATATTTTTGTGATAGTGTAATAAATTGTATTTCTCAAACTAATGCCATGCCTAATAATGACTATTCACTTAAATCTATATTATCTTCAAATGAATCACGAGATATTTTAAATGCTTTTTTCCAAACCATCCATCCTGGAGAAATTGAAGATTATATTACAGAACGACAAGAAGATGCTTTAGTAAAATATGAAAATACGCGCTATCTAAAAGGTAATACTGAATTAGTAGAGGCTTATCAAAATAATATAAATGCTGAACTACAATTTAATTCTACCGTCACCTCTGTAGAAGATCTAGGTGATAAAGTAAAAATAACTTACACTCAAAATGATGTCGAGCGGGTTATTTTTACTAAAAGCGCTATTGTCACTACACCATCTTATATTGCTAAAAAAATTATAAATAATATAAGCCAAGCTAGCCAAGAGTTTTTAGATAATATCAAATATGCTGAGATGACTGTAGTAGCTATTGGTTTAAAAAATAATAATTTAGAAAATTTTTCTTACCTCATCACTCCTCAAATGACAACTAGCGCTATAGTAAATAATTATAATGATGAAAAAAATATAAATATATTATTAGCTTATATTGCTGATAAAAATTCTAAAGATTTAACTAATAAAACTGATCTTGAAATAACAAACGAAGTAATAGAAATATTACAAACTACCCTAAATATAAGAGAAAACGATGTTTTATTTACTGATTTAGTCACTTGGCCACAAACCAGCGCTGTAATATCTGAACAAATGCTAAAAGATATTCCAGGCAACTACAATCAAGCCTCTACTAGAATATTTTTAGCCGGAGATTATACAGATTTAAGTTCAAACTTTCCTTATGGTATGAGCTCAGCTATAAAGTCTGGTGAAAACGTCAGTAAAAAAATAATCGAGTTTCTAAAAAAATAATTTAAATTAAAAATATACTAATCATCTAATAAAAAATTACTATTAGATGATTTTTTATTTAAAAATTTTCTAAAAATACCCGCATCGTTGCAAGACGTGAAAAATTTTGACAAAAACTATTCTATTGTTTTTAAAATTATGGTATAATAAAAGTTGTTATAAAACTTAATTTGTTGCTTATGAGTATTGGAAATTTTATTGTCGGACTTTTAATCGCCGGCATCGGTTATTTATTAGTTTGGAAATCAAATTGGCTATTGAATAACTTTGGTCGAATTGGTTGGGCGGAAGCTCACCTAGGCACAGAAGGTGGCAGTAGACTAATGTACAAACTAATTGGATCTATAATAATTATAGCAGGCTTTTTACATGCAACTAATTTAGGAGGAATCTTTATTAGATGGATTGCTAGTAGTATTTTTGGAGCAGATATAGCCTAAAACAAAAATAAAAGTCAAATATTTAGCATAAAATCCAAAAAAGAAAGGAGGTGAAAGTACAGTGAAAAAGAAAAAGAAAGTAACTAAAAAGAAGGTAGTGAAGAAAAAAGTAACTAAGAGAAAAGTTGCTAAAAAAAAGGTTGCTAAAAAGAAAGTAACTAAGAGAAAAGTTGCTAAAAAGAAAGTAGCCAAGAAAAAAACTACTAAAAAGAAGGTAGTGAAGAAAAGAAAACCTGCCAAAAAGAAAAAAGTAGTTAAAAAGAAAAAGGTTGCTAAAAAGAAAGTAGCCAAGAAAAAAACTACTAAAAAGAAGGTAGTGAAGAAAAGAAAACCTGCCAAAAAGAAAAAAGTAGTTCGTAGGAAGAAAAAATAAAAATTTCTCAAACTAAAAACCCATTTACATCCAGTGGAGTAAGCGGGTTTTTATTTTATCTTAAAATAATTTTGTTTGTTTGTTTAGTTTAGCCTCTTGTCTCTCTTTATCAGAAAATATTTCTACCTTACCATATTCTCCATCAAAGCCAGGAATTAACTTTATTTTATTCTGACGCATTTTTATTATGCCTTCTGCTAAAATATCTGGCATTATTTTCTTAAGCTCCAGTTCTGATAAATCTAGTAAAACATTAAATTCATTATCGGCTTGTTTAATAATATCTAAAAATAAATTTTGTACTCGTTTACTTTGTTTTCTCATGCCAAAATAATCAGCAATGATATTTGGTAATGGGACTATGCTTTTATATGGAATGTGTTTAGTTTTATCTAGGTCTTTTTCGCTTATATTAGCCAATTTATCTACCTGAGTTAAAACGCCAATAGTCAGTGGTTTTTTACATTTTGGACAAAGATTTTTTAATTTTTGACTTTCTTTAGGAGTACAAGAAAATTTACAATCACGATGCCCATCTACATGATACATACCCTCCTCTGGATAAAATTCTATAGTATACAAAAATCTTTTTTTATCTTTAGTAGCTATAATATCTATAATTTCATTATAAGTTCGTTCTCTTAATTCCATAACATTAGCCTCCCGACCAATCTGAGGACCACTATGAGCATCTGAATTAGAGACCAAAGTAATATCATCAAGTTTAGACAAGCGCCAATTCATAATTGGATCAGATGATAAACCGGTTTCAATAGCTTTAATATGCGGTGTTAATTCTTCAAAACATTCTTCTAATGAATCAAAGCCAGATTTAGAGCCAAAGACAGCGAACCAAGGTGTCCAAGCATGAGCTGGAATCATCATAGCTCGTTTATCAGCTTCTAACATAAATTTTAAAACCTGCTTAGCACTCATGCCAAGTATTGGCCGACCATCACTAGCTAATTTTGCGCCCGCATCTTCCAAAAGTTTATTAAATTTACCAGCCGCCTCTAAATTTGGCATTAAAATACAAAGATGTACTCGTCTAGTCTTATCATTTTGTCTATAAATACAAGAAATCTCAGTAGAAATTATAAATCTAACTTTAGAATCTAGATTTTTTAATTTATATAATCCAGAATTATTATCTTCTTCTAAATTTTTCTTTAGATTTTCATACCAACGAGGATGAGTAAAATCAGCACAAGATATAATATCTACACCTTTAATTTCTGCCCACTCTACCATTACATCTAATTCAAAAAACTTAGAAGTAGCTCGAGCATATTTAGAATGGATATGAAAATCTATTATTTGCCTCATCTATTTATTGAATAATTTAAAATAATGTGGAAAATTAGGCGTAAAAAAATTAATATCTTGCACTAGTTTTTCTTCTATTTCTTGTTTAGTAAACCAACGAACTTCAACTACTTCTGCCTGTTGAATAATAAAATCGCTAGCTGAGGCATCAACTACAGCTCCATACCATTGCGTCCAGTGATTATAATAATTTAGATTAAGTTCTTTGGGGCCTTTTTTAAAATCAACACCTACCAAACCTATTTCTTCTTCAGCCTCTTTTATTATATTATCATTATAGGTTTCACCTTTTTCTATTGTTCCGGCTGCGGCTGGTCCCCATTTACCAGGATGATGTGTTCTATTATGAGCTCGCTGAGCTAAAAGTATGGCTCCTTTGGAATTAGTGAGCCACAAAGCAGACACTCGATAAATATCTTCTGTCTGTAAATCTTTACGACTTTTATAGCCAATTATTTTATCGTCCTTATCAACGATTATTGTTTGCTCTGACATAAAATTATTTTAACAAACATTAGTTTTTTAAGCAAAAAGAAAGCGCCCTCCCCGGTCGGAACCGAAGAAGGACGCACGCTTGTTCAGATAGCCAATAGGCCAAAGATGATGATCAGCCCAGCGTTGCCCAGGAGAATGTACTTGGATAGAGCCTTGGCATCAATCGCCTTGGCAAACAATAGACCAAGTGTCACTCGACCAAAGAAGAAAACAGTCACCAGCACGAAAGCCAGTAGGTATTGGTGCACAACCATAACGTCTGCCAAGATCCTAGACAGGAAGTATAAGCTGACCATCATTGAAGTGCCAGCTAAGACCCTGGCTACTCCTACACCTCTATCTAAAGGAAGTGTCATGCGCAAGCCTCTGTCTACATCTAGATCTTGGATGTCCTTGATGATCTCTCTGGTCAAGTAAGCAAAGAACACAGCTGCTGTTCCGCCGGAAACCGCCGGATGAGTGCTCTCACCACTCCACCAACCCAGAAGTACTGGGGTAGTACAGACCAAGGCCATCAAGAAATTCTTGGAAGGCCACCACTTGGAAATGGTATTCTTGTATCCGACAACGACCAGGACATTAAAAGCTGTGATCAAAATACACAACTCATCTAGCCAACCGATGACCATGACTACCGCCAATAGCATGGCGGTCAGACCGACATTGCGCATGACGATCCTAGACAGCTCACTGATAGTGTAGCTGTCACTCTTGAGAAGATACATTCGATTGGCCACAGCAAAATAATAGAGGCTAGCTCCCAAAATCTGCAGGCCAATGGCCAGAGGTGAAAGAATTGTGGCAGTCAAACTACCACCGGACAGAATAACCACTATCCAAGTGGTCACTGCGCCCATTATGACATGCTGTGGACGCGCTATCTGCAAATAGTAATGTAAAGATCGCAACGGCTCCCTCCTAACTAGTTGTTCCTGTTTGTCTTATCTTAACCGTCTAATAATCTTGACATATGAATAGTAATAAATCAAGACAAAACAAAAAACGATACTTATGTATTAATTAGAGAAAAAGGCTTAATTCTCGCGACGACCTACTCTCACAGCCCTAATGGACTACTACCATCGGCGCTGAGTCGCTTAACTGCTGAGTTCGAAATGGGATCAGGTGTAACCAACTCGCTAGTGCCACGAGAATAAAACCTTCTTCTTTATCTAACTTTTTACGCAAGTATCGTTTTTATACTACTTGTTTTAGTGGGGTTAGAAAAAATACAACACCTAGAAAAACAATAAGTATAAGAAAGACTAAAACTATTTTAATCATTCCTGCATGTTTATCAATGTTCATGAGCTTATAGAAAATATCTATTTAATAAGCCATAAAAACTTCCAAAATTTTTAATGGTTGCTATGGATCTATTAGTACTCCTCTGCTAAATGCATTGCTGCACTTACACATAGAGCCTATCAACCTGGTAGTCTCCCAGGGATCTCATAATGAATTCTAATCTTGGGGACGGCTTCGTGCTTATATGCTTTCAGCACTTATCCGCACCGAATGTAGCTACCCAGCGATGCATCTGGTGATACAACTGGTACACTAGAGATTCGTTCTTCTCGGTCCTCTCGTACTAGAGAAGAATCCCCTCAAAATTCAACGCCCGTAGCGGATAGGAGACCGAACTGTCTCACGACGTTCTGAACCCAGCTCGCGTACCGCTTTAATAGGCGAACAGCCTAACCCTTGGGAGCTTCTCCACCCCCAGGATGCGATGAGCCGACATCGAGGTGCCAAACTAGGTCGTCGATGTGGACTCTTGGACCTAATCAGCCTGTTATCCCCGGAGTAACTTTTATCCGTTGAGCTTCCGCCGTCCTATTTCGTACGGTCGGATCACTAACTTCTACTTTCGTAACTGCTCGAGTTGTAGCTCTTGCAGTAAAGCTGGCTTATGCGTTTGCACGACAACTCCTGTTTCCATCAGGAGCTAGCCAACCTTTGTAAACGCCTCCGTTACATTTTGGGAGGCAACCGCCCCAGTTAAACTACCCATCAGATACTGTCCCTGCCCCAGATTCATGGGGCTAGGTTAGATTTAATATTATACAAGGGTGGTATCTCACTGGTGACTCCGTCAGGACTAGCGTCCTAACTTCAAAGTCTCCCACCTATACTGAACAAACATAGCACTAAATCAATACCAAACTATAGTAAAGCTTCACGGGGTCTTTTCGTCCGGCTACGGGTAACGAGCATCTTTACTCGTCTTGCAATTTCGCCGAGTCCTTCCTTGAGACAGTTTTCAAGTCGTTATGCCATTCGTGCAGGTCGGAACTCACCCGACAAGGAATTTCGCTACCTTAGGACCGTTATAGTTACGGCCGGCGTTCATCCGCGCTTCAGTTCGCCCCGTGAAGGGCTCCCCTTAACGTTCGGACACTGGCCAGGCATCAGCCCCTATACATCAGCTTGCGCTTTAGCAGGGACCTGTGTTTTTGGTAAACAGTCGCTTGAAATCTTTCGCTGCGGCTCCTCAATAAAGAGGAGCAGGCCTTATCCCTAAGTTACGGCCGCTGTTTTGCCGAGTTCCTAAAGGAAGGTTCTCTCGTACACCTGAGGATACTCTCCTCACCTACCTGTGTTGGTTTTGGTACAGATACTATTATTTTAGCTCTAGAGGTTTTTCTTGGTGACCATTCAACTTAGATTGACTTTAACCGAGGTCTCAGTCTTCCAGCGGATCGAACTTTTGTGTACCCGGATTTGCCTGAAGTACAAGTTCTCACAACCGACGCTCATAACCAAATAACGCCTAAGTATTCAAATCACGTCTCCCCATCGAAAAATAACAGTAGGGCAGGAATATTAACCTGCTCATCCATCGACTACGCCTTTCGGCCTCGCCTTAGGCCTGCCTAACCCTGGGTTGATTCACATTGCCCAGGAAACCTTAGGTTTACGGTGTCAGGGATTCTCACCCTGATTCTTGCTACTCATGCCAACATTCTCACTTCTATTCACTCCACGGCTCCTTACGGTACCGCTTCAACGCAGAATAGAACGCTCCTCTACCGCTTATAGATAAATCTATAAACTCCAATCTTCGGTACTAAGTTTAGCCCCGTTAAATTTTCGGCGCGAAGTAACTTGACTAGTGAGCTGTTACGCTATCTTTAAAGGATGGCTGCTTCTAAGCCAACCTCCTAGTTGTATAAGTTACGATACCACCTTTCACACTTAACTTAGATTTTGGGACCTTAGATATGGATCTGGGCTGTTTCCCTTTTGACCAATGAAGCTTAGCCCCCATGGTCTGACTCCCAAGATATACATAATGGCATTCGGAGTTTGATTGGAATGGGTATGGACGCAATGCCACCCCATCCCATCCAGTGCTCTACCACCAAAACTTAAATCTCGAGGCTAGTCCTAAAACTATTTCGAGGAGAACCAGCTATTGCCAGGTTCGATTAGCATTTCACCTCTTACCACAACTCATCCCCTAGTGTTGCACGGCTAGTGGGTTCGGGCCTCCACGACATGTTACTGTCGCTTCACCCTGGTCATGGCAAGCTCACCTGGTTTCGGGTCTAGTATATGCAGCCTACAAATATTATACCCTTCTCCCGAAGAAGAAGAATATAAAACTTGTTACGGACTATTAATCCTCGCTTTCACTTTACCTTCCTCCCGAAGGAGTTAAATAAGCTACATATAACTAACTCGTTGGCTCATTCTTCAATAGGCACGCCGTCACCCGTTCATACGCAAGCGCATGCATAGGGCTCCGACTCCTTGTAAGTATATGGTTTCAGATACTATTTCATCCCCCTCTCGGGGTGCTTTTCACCTTTCCCTCACGGTACTAGTTCACTATCGATCATCAAAAGTATTTAGCCTTAGCGCATAGTGACGCTAGATTCACACAAGGTTTCACCGGCCTCGTGCTACTCAAGAAAACTATTAACACATTATTCTCACTTTTCATATACAGGGCTATCACCTTCTTTGGCCAGTCTTTCCAGACTGTTCTACTAAACAAAAATATAAATGCTTTGGATCTACAAGCTCCAAAATAATAACTTCTTACAACCCCACACACAGCGTTAAACTTGTAATTATTGCATTATCTCTCACTTCATCCGAAGAATCAGATCAAAATAATTTATCACATGTGTGGTTTAGGCTTTTCCCGTTTCGCTCGCCACTACTCAGGGAATCGAGATACTAATTAAAATTAAAGACAAACTAGTTATCAATAATTTAAATTAGTACATTAATTCTTTCTTTTCCTCCAGCTACTAAGATGTTTCAATTCGCTGGGTCTTCTCTAACTAGCCTATGTATTCAGCTAGCAGTTTCCGCGCTTCACACGGAAGGGTTCCCCCATTCGGAAATCTCCGGATCAGAGCTTGCTTATCAGCTCCCCGAAGCTTATCGCAGATTGCTACGTCCTTCATCGTCTTTTGATGTCAAGGCATCCACCATATACCCTTAATTAGCAACCATCAAAAATTTTAAAAACTTTTGACGGATTAATTTATTCAGTCCCTTACAAAGAACTGAATGGATATTTTTTTATTTCAAATATACGAGATATTTTATATAAAGATGCTCATAAACATTGTTGATATTTATGATTTGTGTTGTATTTAATTTTCAAGGTTCACTATTGCTTAACAAGCAATAAGTAGCTTTTTAAAAAAGTCGCGTAAGCCTACTTATTTAAAAAACTACTTGCTGCCAATTAGTTTTTTGAGATCTTACCCTTCGACTACGCTCAGGATAGACTAATTGATATCTTTTTTGAGGTCTTAAAAATCCGCCTAGAGCGGATATTGCATAAAATAAATTTACCCAAAATCCTTTAAGTGTTATTTATCTTTAGACCAACTATCATTGAAATAATTTTATTTAGTTAATAGTGCTTTTTTACAGCGCTCGTATTATATACTATTTTTTTATACTTGTCAAACCCCTGAGCTAACAGTTTATCCCCAATATTAAGGGTTATTATAATATTTCCATCTTAAGAAATTGTGAACCAAAATTGATAGCATCTACCTTATGCTCCATCCATATATCCATTTGATAATAATATCTTTTATTCATGCGATCTTCTACTACAAACTCCTTGTCTCCATATACATCTGGGAAACGTACTATACTACCAAATGGCAAAGAATTTGTAGCTACAATACCATCACGAGTACGAGTATTTGAGGCAGTAATAAAAGGAGTAGAGTCAGTTTGCTCAGGTAAACTATTATAAGCACTAACCATAATATACATAGTTCTATCAGCTGCTCTAGCTGATATTTCAGGTAATGTAGGCCCATTATAATAGGCTTTTAGAGTTTCTTTAGGTATAGGACCAGCAAAATCTTGATTAAAATCCTGAGAAATACCAGTCTGCGGAAAGCTAAAAACAAGCATAGAAACCAATAAAAACAAAGGCTTTAAGCTCTTTTTAAACTCTTTTTTAAAGCTTTTAATTGAATTGTTAATTTTAATTGTCATAGTTTCAACTAAATTAAAAAATCCCTATTTGTTAGGATATGCCTTCATAATAGCATATATTTTTGATTTTGTCAATAGCTGGCTCCCTGAAAGAAATTTTTAGTTGTACTCGTATAAAAAAGTTGTTATACTATACAAACTGTTTTTAATTAAAAAATAACTAACTATATAAAAAATATATGGAAGAAAACAACAGAAGAGAAAAAGATGCTATCGATAATTTAAAGCCTAAAGCGGCTTTTAAGGCTGGCCTCTTTACAGGATTAGGCGTCATGTTCGCTATTGGATTCTTTATCCTTTTAGGTATGATGTTAAATGACAAAGATTTTTCCTTAGATAAAGGAAATGGTAATACTAATGACAATGATGTCGTAGTTAATAATGGTGATAATAATCCACCTCCTGCGGGCAATACTGAAATCATTGTAAATGGCCTTAGTGATGGTGATTGGGTACGTGGTGATAAAAATGCAGAAATTACTATTGTAGAATTTTCTGATGTGGACTGTCCTTTTTGTACCAGATTTCATAATACAACAAAACAAGTATTAGCTGAGTATGAAGGAAGAGTGAATTTTGTATTTAGACATTTCCCATTAACTCAACTTCATCCAGAAGCTTTCAAAAAAGCCGAAGCAGCTGAATGTGTTGGTGAACAAGGTGGTAATGATAAGTTTTGGTCTTTTATGGATAAGATATTTGAAGGAGACGAAACTCTATCTACTATAGCTGATATTGCAGCTTCTGTTGGAGTAGATAAAGCTAAATTCCAAGAATGTCTAGACTCTGGCAAATATACATCTAAAGTTCAAAGTCAAAGTAAAGAAGCACAAGCAGCTGGCGGACGTGGTACACCATATAGTATAATCATTACTGGTGATCAAAAAATTCCTATTCCTGGTGCTTTACCATTTGAAAGTGTAAAAACTTCTCTAGACGCCTTACTAAAATAATATTGATTCTATTAACCCCGTCCACTAGGGCGGGGTTTTTGTATTATCAAAAAATAATGTATAATAAATTTACATTTAAATAGTAAAAAGATTTATATATATGAAAAAAGAAAATAGGATATGGTTTTGGTCTATCGCCATAATCATTCTAGTTGCTTTAACATTAATTATAATAAATATAGCCAATCCAAATACTCAAGGCTCTACTGTAATCACTGACAAAGAATGGTACAAGGGTAATTCTGAAGCTCAAGTCACTTTGATAGAATACAGTGATTTTCAATGTCCAGCTTGTGCTACTTATTATCAAATGATAAATAAAATAGCCGATGATATGGGTGATGATGTACAGGTAGTTTTTAGGCACTACCCTCTATCATCTCATCCTCAAGCTGAATTAGCTGCTAGAGCTGCCGAAGCCGCTGGCCAACAAGATGCTTTTTGGCAAATGCATGACAAACTATTCGTCCACCAAAATACTTGGTCAAATCAATCTGATGCTAAAGATATATTTATAGGCTATGCTGAAGAATTAAGTCTAGATATAGCCAGATTTAAATCCGATATAGATAATAATGATATCAAAGACGCAGTCAAAGATGATAAACGTAGTGGTAATCAAGCTTTAGTGGAAGGTACACCTACCTTGTTTCTAAATGGTCAAAAAATAAATAATCCAAGGTCTTATGACAAACTCAGACAAGCCATCAATGATGAGCTCTCCAAGCTTCAATAAATTAATATATTTTTTTACTGGCATATCTTTGATAGGATTTTTAGATGCTGTCTATCTTAGTGTCTCTCACTATACAGGCCATATTTCTTGTTCTGTAGTATCTGGTTGCCAAGAAGTGCTAGTTAGTCAATATAGTGAAATATTTGGTATTCCGCTAGCTTTACTTGGTGCTGCTTATTATCTTTTTATATTAATCAATTCTCTATTATACATAGACAACCAAAACAAATGGTCTAAACTAATTTTATCCTACCTGCCAATATTTGGCTTTGTATTTTCTATCTACCTAGTCTACCTGATGTTTTTTGTTATTGAAGCTCTGTGTCAATATTGCCTCTTATCAGCCGGCACCTCCACCCTACTCTTTATACTTGGCCTGATATTTATCAAAAAAAATAAAACATAAATTCCTGAACCGAGCTTAGCTCGGTTTTATTGATACCTAAATTATGATAAAATAGATACATGAAAGAAATGAACGTAGCTGAATTAAAAACTACTGCTGATACTATCCGCCAAGATATTATCAAGATGCTGCATACAGCTGGCTCAGGTCATACTGGCGGATCTTTGGGTATGGCTGATATATTTGCAGTGTTGTATTTTAAAATACTAAAACACACTCCTCTTCAACCTGAAAATCCATATAGAGATAGGCTGGTCTTGTCCAACGGGCATATCTGCCCTGTACTATATGCTGCATTAGCCAGAGCCGAATATTTTCCTTTAGTAAAACTAAAAAACCTACGCAAAATAAACAATGCTTTACAGGGTCACCCACATCTTGGATCTTTACCGGGTATAGAAACTAGCTCTGGACCACTGGGTCAAGGAATCTCTCAAGCAGTAGGAATGGCTATAGCCGCGTTAATAAACAAACAACACCATCATATATTCTGTATCACTTCTGATGGCGAACATAATGAAGGTCAGGTCTGGGAGGCTGTAATGTCTGCTCACAAATACAAGCTAAATAACTTAATAAATATTATAGACTACAACGGCATCCAAATTGATGGCTTAACTAAACATATTATGCCGTTAGCTTCATTAAAACAAAAATACGAATCTTTTGGTTGGCACGTTATGGAAATGAATGGTCATGATATTAAAAAAATAATTACTACTTTAGAAAAAGCTAAAAAAATAAAAAAACCTGTGGCTGTAATAGCTAATACTATTTTGGGCAAGGGCGTATCTTTTATGGAAAATCAATACTCTTGGCACGGCTTAGCTCCTAATGAGAAAGAAAAAGATAGAGCGTTAAAAGAAATTCAAAATGCCAAATAATCCCTCGGCTATGCTCGGGACTTCGCTTCACTCAGAAGCACAATAAAAATAATATGCCTAGAAAAAATAACATAAAAATGCAATCAACTAGAGATGGCTTTGGCCAGGCTATGCTTGAGCTTGGTCGAAAAAATAAAAATATCGTAGTTATCTCAGCGAATTTGGCAGAATCTACTCGCGTCCACCACTTTGCTCAAAAATATCCAAATCGTTTTGTAGAAGTCGGTGTAGCCGAACAAAATATGTTGGGCGTTGCCGCTGGATTAGCTATAGAAGGTAAAATACCCTTTGCCACTAGCTTTGGCGCTTTTAGTCCGGGTAGAAATTGGGATCAATTGCGTGTATCTGTTTGTTATTCAAATTTAAATGTAAAAATAATAGGTAGTCATACTGGCTTATCAGTTGGGCCCGATGGAGCCAGTCACCAAGCTTTAGAAGATATTGCTATTACCAGATGCCTACCAAACTTAGTAGTATTAGCTCCAGCAGATTTTAGAGAAACTAAACTAGCTACTATAGCTGCCGCCAAACATGTTGGGCCAGTTTATATGCGCTTTGCCCGACAAGCAGGTCCAAATATTAGTAATGGTAAATTTGCTATTGGCAAGGCTCAAGTTCTAACACCCGGCAAAGATGTTACTTTAATAGGCTGTGGTCCGATACTAGCCGAAGCTTTAATCGCTGCACGAGAATTAGGTAAGAAAAAAATAAAACTAGAAGTAATTAATTCAGCTAGTATCAAACCATTAGATAAAAATACAATATTAAGAAGCGTTAAAAAGACTAATAGAGTAATTACTCTAGAAGATCATCAAATAATGGGCGGCCTAGGTTCTGCCGTAGCTGAATTATTATCAGAGAATTTACCTACACCAATAAAAATGATTGGTGTGCATGATAAATTTGGACAATCTGGTAAAGCTGAACAACTTTGGGAAAAATATAAAATGACCCATCCTTATATTATTAAAGAAGTTTTAAACTTATTAAAAAAATAATCATATGAAACAAGGTTTTATAGAATTTCAAAAACAATTTGAATACAATCCAATAATTGAAAATAAAAAAAAGTATAGACCTGCTAAAAAATATATAGTACTAGGTATGGGCGGCTCTGCTCAAGCCCAAGGTATTATCAACAGCGTCGTGCCAGAATTGCATATTTTAACTCATAAAGATTATGGTTTGCCAACATTAAATGACAGAGAGTTAAAAGAATATTTAATTATTGCTAATTCATATTCCGGCAATACCGAAGAGGCTCTAGATGGTCTTAAAATTGCTCACAAAAAAAAGCTAAATATTATTGTTATTGCTACTGGCGGAAAATTAATTAAATTTGCTCACAAAAATAATCTACCATATATACAAATGCCAAATTTTGGCATCCAACCTCGAGCTGCTCTAGGATTCAATTGTCGAGCCATGCTCAAGGCTATGAATAAAAACAAACTATATAAAGAACTTGGCACCCTAGCTAAAACTGTTAAAGGTAAAAATTATGAAGCCCGTGGTAAAAAACTAGCCAAAACTTTAAAAAACAAAGTGCCCGTAATCTATAGCTCTACCAATAATCAAATTGTAGCTTATCTTTGGAAAATTAAATTTAATGAAACTGGTAAAATTCCATCATTCTATAATATATTTCCAGAGCTTAATCACAACGAAATGACCGGTTTTGATGTAATGCCTGTTAGTAAAAAGCTTTCTCAAAATTTTCACTTTATTTTTATTCGCGATGATAAAGATCATAAACAAATTCAAAAACGAATGGATGTTGTAAACAAACTATATAAAAAAAGAAAATTAGGAGTTACAAACCTTAAACTAGCTGGTAAAAATAAATGGTTTCAAATATTTACTAATATACTGATAGCTGATTGGGCGTCATATTATACATCTCAAATATACGGCCTAGAATCAGAGCAAGTGCCCATGGTAGAAGAGTTTAAAAAAATGATATAAACATTTATAAAAACACCCTGAACTAAATCAAAGGGTGTTTTTATTTATATAAAATTTATGTTATTTTATCCTAAAGGTAAGATATTTATTACCAAAAAAATTCCAAAAAAGAACTATAGCAGCAGCCAGAACCTTACCTAATAAATAATGCCATCCTAGCTGTTCAACTGACATATAAATGATATTATTATTTAATATCAGACCTAAAACAGCAATAATAAAAAAAACTGGCAACTGTTTACGACGTTGCCCGCTGGATTTAAATGTCCAATGTCTATTAATCCAATAGTTAAGAGTAGCGGCTAATGCAAAAGCTATAGAGGCTGAGATAAGATAATGAAAACCACCAAAATCTGTCAAAATAAATAAAACACTAAAATCAAGAACAGCTGAGGCCAGTCCAGCTGTAGCATATCTTGCTAATAAATACCTATTATCATAAAGGTGTCTCAGAGTAGTTTTTATCATTGATGTTATCTTTACTTTTTATTTCAAGTAATATAATCTTACTATAATACGTGCTTAAAATCAATTCTATTAACCAAGTAAAAATGCCTAAAAAGAAAAAAATAATCGTAGTCACAGGTGGAGCTGGCTTTATCGGTTCAAATCTTATAGCTAGGCTAGTTAAGTCCAAAAATAACAAAATAATTTCTTTGGACAACTACTTTAGTGGCTCCAAAAAAAATCATATTCCTGGCGTAACTTATCGTCGTGGGCATAGTAAAAATATTGCTAAATTTATCAAAGAAAAACCAGATATTATTTATCACTTAGGCGAATATTCTAGAGTGGCCGCCAGTCTAGATGAAGCAGCCTTAGTTTGGGATCTCAACATGGCAGGTACTTTTGGTGTTTTAGAGTTTTGGAAAAAGCATAAATGCAAATTAGTCTATGCTGGTTCTTCAACTAAATTTAATGGTCGTGATTTAGCACCTTATACTTGGAGTAAAGCCGTTAACACTGAATTGATAAAAAATTATAGTAAATGGTATGGTTTAAAATATGCTACTGTTTATTTTTATAATGTTTATGGTCCACGAGAAAGAGCTGGCCAATTTGATGGAGCTTATGGCACCATCATTGAAACACTTAAACAAGCTCATCTAAAAAATAAAACCGCTATTATTAGAAAACCCGGTACTCAAACCAGAGCTTTTACTCATGTAGCTGATACAGTCGATGGTATAATACTAGCTGGTCAAAAAGGACAAGGTGATGACTATGGAATATCCGCCCAGGAAACATACTCACTATTACAAGTAGCAAAATTATTTGGCTGTAAAATAAAAATGGCAGCTCAAACTAAGACTAGTCGCAGTGCCAAAGCTTTTAATTCAAATAAAATCAAAAAGCTGGGTTGGAAACAAAAACATACACTCAAAAAATATATTGCCGATATTAAAAAATTAAAAACCTTGAGCAAGGTCGAAAGGAATAAATAGCATGAAGAAAATATTAATTTTTTCATTAGCCTACTACCCTCATACTGTCAGCGGCGCTGAAGCAGCTATTCGTGAAATCACAGATCGTATAGATGATATTGAATTTCATATGGTGACTTTGCGCTATAATAATCAATTACCCAAAACTGAAAAAATTGGTAATGTTTTAATTCATAGAATTGGTTTAGTCACTAAAAATCCTAATACTCAAGATCTTGGTAAATTACCCCTTGATCTAAATAAACCTCTTTATCAATTTTTGGCTCCCATAAAAGGAATAATGCTAAATCGTAAATATAAATATGACGCCATTTGGTCTATGATGGCACATTCTGCTGGAGTACCAGCTGTTATTTATAAAATGCTATCTCCAAAAACTAAATTTGCCCTAACCTTACAAGAGGGTGACCCAACGGATTATATAGAAAAAACTATGAAGCCACTGGGGTTTTTATTTACTAATGCTTTTATAAAAGCTGATGTAGTGCAGGTCATATCAAATCATTTGGGAAATTGGGCTAGACGCCAAGGTACTAAAGAGGAAAATATAGAGCTGGTTCACAATGGCGCTAATCCCAAAAGCTTGAATCCAGATGCTCAGGCTGCTGATTTAGATAAATTAAAACAAAAATTTAATAAGCAAGCTGCTGATATTTTTTTAGTTAACACTGCTCGTCTAGCTCATCAAAAAGCTAATGATAATACAATTCAAGCTTTAGCTAAATTACCAAACAATATTAAACTCTTATTAGTCGGTGACGGTGATCAAAAAGAGTTACTTAAAAATTTAGCTAAAAAATTAAAATTAGAAGATCGAGTAATTTTTGCTGGTCGAGTAGATAGAAGCGAAATTAGCAAATATAGACAAATATCTGACATCTTTGTTTGCCCTAGTCGTAGTGAAGGACTGGGCAATGCTTTTTTATCAGCTATGGCCTTACGTTTGCCAGTAGTGGCTACAAGAGAAGGTGGTTTAAGTGAATTTATCTTTGACCAAAAAACTGCTTGGGTAGTAGATAAAAATTCTCCAGATCAAATAGTTAAAGCTGTAAAAAATATACTAGCTAATCCTGATAAAGTAAAAATAATTACTGACACCGCCCATCAGATGGTCGTTAAAGAATATAATTGGGATCTAGTAGCTAAAAATATGCGCGATAAAGTATTCAGCAAAATAATATGAGTAAATTAATTCAAAAGGCTACTGAAATAATGATAAAGGCTCACGGAGATCAAAAAAGAAAAACTGATGGCTCTCCTTATATCAATCACCCCCAAGCAGTGGCTGATATGCTAAAAGAAAATAATTTCTCTGATATAGTAATAGCTGTCGGACTATGCCATGATGTTTTAGAAGATACCGATTATTATCCCACTAAATTAAAGGAAGAATTAGGAGAAGAAGTTTTTAAGCTTATAAAATTTCTTAGCGAAGACAAATCTCTAGAGTGGGAAGAGCGTAAAGAAAAATATGTGGAACAAATAAAAAACAGCCCTGACGAAGCTAAGGCAGTATCTATTTGTGATAAGATTCACAATCTAAATAGCTTAATTAATAGCCATTCTGTACTTGGCCCAAAAGTTTGGACTAAATTCAATCGCGGTAAAGAAAAAAAGATGTGGTTTGAAGAAAAAATGCTTGCCATGTTTAAATCTAACTGGTCACATCCTCTGATAAGCGAATATGAAGTTTTATTAAATCAAGCTAAACAACTTGATTAGTGCAAATTTAATTGTCTTTGTTTTTCCTCATCATCACGCAAACTATCACGAGCTATTTTATAATCATTTACTATAGATTTATCTAATTGCTCATTCTGCAAAATACTTGCTAAAGCATTGGTCCAGAGATCAATGCGTTTTTTATTTAAAATTTCTAAATTACCTTCGGCATGTTTGAGAGTTTTGACATAATGCCAAATTAACTCTGTTAATCTAAAAACTCTCATTAGTCTTAGAGACAAAAATTCTTTAGGATCTCTATTATTTTTTATATACTCAAGTAAAACTTTTTCTAAATCTTGATTATACAAAGTCATAAAATTCAAAAATCTTGCCCAACCTTCATATTTATTTCCAAAACGTATTGAAGAGTGATCAAGTAAGTACATATCATGGCCAGTTACCCTAAAATTATGTGGTACAAAATCCCAATGAGTCAAAAAATTTGAATATAAATCAATAATTCCTAAATTTTTCTCAATAAACCTAGCTGATTGGTCCAAAAGATTATTAAGATCTTTTTTATCTCCTAGATTATTTTTAATATTTTCAGAATATTTTTTAAAATCCTCTAGATAAGCATGACTATCCCAAATACCAAAAGACTTCTCAATAGTGTTGGCATGCTCATAAGTAGTAGCATGAACTGCCTCTTGAGCCTCAAAGGCTTTTAGAGATATAAAAAATTGATCTTCTAAGGGACGTGCTAAAAAAGTAGACTCCTGCTCTATAAATTCTGTAATCAGAATAGTATAATCCTCTCTTACGGTAAATAAAATTTCAGCTGGTGAAAAAAATATATGATAAGCAAAATTAATTTTTTTAAGTATCTGACGAGATTGCCATTCTTTTTTTATTTCAGCTGACATTAACTCATCGCTACTAATTTTAATAATCACTTTTTTATTATCAAACTCTCGATGAGCTAAAAGCACCAATTTTCTACCGCCAGATAAATAACGCTCACCACCAATATGTATTTGTTCTTCGTTTAAAATAAAACCAAGCTCAATCAAAATTGGAGTTACCTTATTTAGCTCTTCATCACGATATGCTTGCCAATTTTCTTTATAACTATTTACCATATTATTTTCTAATCAGAGAAGCAAAAATATTATTTAATTTATCAATATGAGCTGCCCAAGAAAATTTGTTTTCTAAAACTTGCTCAGCTTTATATACTAAATCATCAGCCAGGTCCTGATTATTAAAAATTTGAATAATTTTTTTTGCCAAATCTTTAGCTTCTAAGCTTTTCACAAAAAGTCCACACTGACAATCTGAAAATATCTCTCTATTGATAGCCGTATCTCTAGCTATGACTGGAATGCCAGCTAAAAAACTCTGAGTAACCTGCCCTGAAACATCTATGCCTTCAAAATTATGTACATAGACTTGTGAAGTTTTCCTTAAGTACCAATTTTGAGCTTTGGAAATTTTGCCAAAGAAATCTACTTTGTCTGAAATTTCTAAATTCTTTGCTAAGTCAATTAATCTGTCTTTAGCCGGGCCATCACCACTAATAGCAAGTCTGGCTTCAGGGAAATCATCGCAAACAATATCCACAGCCTTTATAATGTTATCCATGCCCGCCCAATCGACTAAAGGACCACTGGTAAATACTTGATATTTTTTAATGGCTAATTTAAAAGGTAAATTTTGTTTTCTATATTCTGGGTTATAATTATATACAACTTTTTCCGGATCTAACTTATAAGAATCAGCAACTAAATCTGCTAAAAGCTTTGAAGAAACCATAACTTTAGAAGCTCTACGTAAAACCCAGGTTTGCAATCGCATAATCCATTTATTTCTAACATTAGCATCTCTGTCTTGTAAAAATTCTTCTAAAGATCTTTCACTCAAGCGTAAATTAGTAGACCTTTTCCATGATTCATCTTCAGCAAAATTAACTAACACTGGAATTTTAGTAATAGACTTTACAATAATAGCTGGTAAACCAGCTGCTACAGCATTTTGCACATAAATTAAATCAGCCTGTTTAGACATTTTAAATAACTTCCAAGTATATTTAACAAGCCTAATAAATAAAGGTTGATGTTTATCTATTATTACAACATCTACATCTTTGTCTGACTCTACTTGATTAGCATAAGCTAAAACCCTAAATTGGTTATCATCCTTTAGGTGTTTAGTTAATTCCTTACAATATAAAGAAATATCTTCTATTTCTGGTGGATATAATGGTGTAGCAAGTATTACTTTCATATTTTATATATTGCCCTAAATAAAACTAATAGTCAATCAAAAAACCCCCTTATAAAACTAAGGGGGTTTATATAATATTCTATTCTATCTGTTCATCATGAGCCTGTTCCTCTTCTGACTCTGGAGATTCTTTTGACTTAGCTGTGATAACAAATAGGACTATAATCACTATTAAGGCAAAAATAATTCCTAGCCATGGTATCCATTTATGCTTTTCTGTAATTCGACTCTCTTCTGTATCACAAACTTCACCAATGCCATCTCCATCTACATCTCTTTGATTTCTATTGGGATCATTAGGACAATTATCTTTATCATTTGTAATTCCATCTTTGTCAAAATCCTCACAAGCATCTCCACGATTATTATTGTTTATATCGGTCTGATCTTTATTAGCTATTGAAACACAATTATCAAATATATCTGGTATACCATCTTTATCAATATCTGCTTTAGTATAGAATGGATTAGCTTTAGAAGGAATAGTGGCTAAAGTCAAAACATCTTCGTTAGAATAAAGATTTCCTGATTCACCAAGATTCACAGAAACATATCTATCTGAATCAAAATATAAACGATAATTTTTGTCTGGTTGAGCTAAAAATCGAACAAATTGGCTATTACTTTTATCAGGATCTTCTTCTACTAGTTTCAATTCATTAATCCTTAGTGGCTGAGCATAAGTAAAAGTTATTTTCCAATCTTTAGATGTAGTTTTAGGAAATCTAATAGTTTGATTGAGCATCTTGCTCTTAGCTAAAAGCTTTTTACTCTGGCCATTAACTACAGCAGACACTTCAACTGAATTTGGTAAAGCTACATTAGCATCTAGCAAAGAAATAATAGCTGAAGAAGTAACTGCTGTGGAGCTTTTAAGATTAATCGTTACGCTGCCTCGATCATTTCTATCCAACTGAAATTCTGTGTAAGTTCTTGAATTTTTATCTGTCATCTTATAAGCACTAGACGAGGAAGGAATGGTGGTCACATTATAAAAGGCATTATTAGTAACAGTATTCTTTTTATAATAATAAGGTAATAAAATATCTGTACCCTGATCAACTATGGCGAAGTCCGTCCTCTCTAAATAAAAATATTCAATCGGTACTTCCACTACTGTTGGCACTAAAATATTTAAATTTGTAATATCTTTATATTGCCTAAAGCTCTCAGTCATACCCTTAGAGTTGGCTGCGTTGACTACTGGTGCCAAAACCATAAATAACCCCAAAAGGAATAATAAACTTTTTTTGTTAATTTTAAACATATTAATTTTCTAAATTATTACTTATTTGTTTCTTTTTAGTACCAAAGGCAGCCGCAATTAATAGGAAGCCGATAAAGAAGAAGGTCATAATTCTACGTCCTTGATCCATTTGTCCAATATCGACAAGTAGTAGCCTCATAACAACTAATACTAGCATTGTTCCTCCATAAAATAAAAATACTTTTTGATGCATTAGTTTGCCATATATATTAGTAATCAATCCGATAATAGTATATATCACAATTGCCACCATAGCCGCTGTACTTCTATTATCAAAACTATTCTGCAATGAATGCCATAATAAAATATATATATAGGCTGAACCTAATATTATTTGACCAATATAAAGTTTGCCAAAAAAACCTTTTCTAGCAAAATTTCTACCAAAATATCTATAAGCAAATCCGACAGCAAATAAACATAAAGCTAAAACTAATATGGAAAAGAAATATTCATTAAATACTGTGCGGCTCCTATCAAATCTTTCTATGTCATTGAAAGCAAATAATATTGGACCTAATAAAAGCAAACTATATTTTTGACCAGTGATATGATTTTTCATAGCACTAAACATTATTAGAGATATCACCGCACTTTCAATGGTATAGGCTATAGTTAAAACCGCTCCATCAAGCTCAACAGTAGTGGCCGCTGCCAACATAGCAGTACCAATACCAGTATAAATGTATAAAGCGTCTTTTTTATTAGTCTTTTTAAATATCATGAAAGCTCCAAAAGCGAAGACCAACATCCAAGCTATGATAATCAAGCTCTGCCATTCTTTTTGAGCAGCTGCCAAAATCCAAACTAATAACAACATACCATTCAAAGCCGCAGTTATAACATCAGCTTTAGTACTTCTATCTTTTATCTTCAAAAGTCCAATAGTATTAAAAATATAAAATAATGAAGCTAGGCCGTAAATAAATAATAATATAGTACTCTTAGTAGCTATACTATAAGTAGTCAGAACTGGCAGACTATGAAAACCAACCATTATTAGAGCTAAAAGAGTTAATGGTCTCCAGCCAGTTAAAATTACCACCCAAATAACTCCAAGTATTACTACGGTTAAGTAAGTAAATAATTCTACATAGCCCCCTCCTGAACCACCGACTAACAACGGGGCTAAAGCAGCTAAAATTAAAGCTGCCACTGCTAGGCCAATAGATTTTCTTTTTACACTAACAAAAGCTACAAAAGCTGTACTTAAAAATGACAGCCCTAAAGCTGTCAGTGGTGTAAACAAACCATGTAAATTTCTAGCTGCGTAAACAGTAATCAAAATTACTGTAGAACCAAGCACTAAAAAAATATTTCCTTGATGTAAATCATTTTTAATTCGCCAAGCACCAAGAATTAATAATACTGTACCAACAAAAACTCCCAATAAAGTACTGCCCATTGGTCCAAGCCAATTGTTTGTATTTACAAACCAGCCAAAACCAAGTAATAAGAGTAAAGCTCCTAATTTAAATAGCCATTCTTCTCTAATCCAATGAAAGACATTGCCTGCCACAGATGGCTTAGATATCACACTCGGTACATCGGCTGGTGCTAATGCTTGAGGAACATCAGGCTTGAGCTGTTGATCCTGAGTCTGCATATCTGATGGAATATCTGCTTGAACAGCAGGCTGTTCAGTTGGCACACTTGGCCTTGCACTGGAATTTAATTCCAAGTTTTTTACTCGCTTTTTTAAATTGGCAACCATTACAAACAAGATGACAACTGCAATGACCGGTAATATACCAAGCGAATTAACAATTGAACCTAAAAGATAAAACATAGTTATTTATATAAAAAATTATATACTTGATAACAATTACTTTTTATTATAGCAAAAATACGCTTCTGAGGGAATATTTTTTCCAAAAAAAGAGGGCTGCGCGACTTGAAGCCGCGCAGCCATAACGAGGTTACGAGAAGTATCATCCAGACAGTAGATAGTCTACGGCTTGTCGTGCCGTGTAGTTAGCACCGTCTGGCGAAAGAACCTTTAGCCAGCTGTAGTCATCACCAAAGGTGATAAACGGTAGCTCCAATTCACCTCCTTTTCGGCGTTGAGCTAGACCGACATTGGCCAACAGAGCGTTGCAAAGACAAATGCAGTTGATTGTGTCTTCCACGGAGCCGCCCTTGGCTACAAAACTATCCACGTTTTCAGCGGAACAACGATAGCCCAGAGTACCATCACTGCGGATACACGGACCACGTAACCTGCCAAGATCACAGACACGTCTACGCTGAGCGTATTTTTCCGAGTCTGTCAGTGTTCCAGCAAGTATCGCCTTCTTGAAGGGGAAGCCCTTTGGTGAAGCTTGCGGATCAGTGAAGATACGCAAACCATCGACTGATGCCAGCTGTCTGGCGACTGCCTTTATTTCAGGCAAGAACCTTGATTCATCACATAGAGCAAAGATGGATCCAGCTTGGATACCTTGGGCTCCAACTTCTAAGGCCTTACGCATTCCAGCCGGTGTCGCATATGAACCAGCCAGCCAGAACGGAATTCCTGTTTGGCGCATTTGCTCAAAATCAAGCTTGTCGCGATCCCCATAGATTGGCTGACCATCCTCGGTAAGCTTCAACTGACCGCGCGGCGGCGCGTTGTGACCTCCTGCTGGAGACCCTTCACATACCAAGCCGTCAATTTGACCAGATCTTATAAGCATCTTAGCTAGCGATGCAGATGAGATTATGGGAAAGAAATAAGGCCTGGTTAGGGTTGTAGTGGGAGTCCAGATACTTTGTGGATCAAAGGACACGTAGTAACTATCCTTGCGATCCGCTCCAAGAACATGGACCTTGTATTGGGCTGGCTCGTGATTTACGAACTTGTCCAATACTCCGGAAATTTGCGTAGGGATTCCTGCGCCCATCAGGATGTAGTCCACACCAGCCATCATAGCACCATAGATGGATGCCAGTTGAGGTAGCTGAATTGTCTCCAGCAAATTGATACCTACAACGCCATCATGACCTTCTTTGGCTAGCCAGACTAGACAGAAATTTGCCGCCACAGTAAGCTCAGCTAATCTCTGATCAAATGCAAGCGTATAGCGGGGAGGGTTTTTGAAAGCCTTGTGTGCAAGCAAGCCCCCTTCGTTGTAGTATGTTGCTATGATTCTTTCAGCAACATCTTGAGCCGGAAAGTGCTCAAGAGCACGACGAAGATGACCACCAGGATCACCAAGCTGAAGTATGCGTACGAATACGATATCCGCGTGCGCTCCAGAAACGACTCCTAGCTGTTTGAGCATTGATACGACGCGAGGAAGTTGCCACCAAGAAACGCCTATACCCATGCCACCCTGAATCAACTTTGGATGATTCATATTATACCTCTCGAGTTTAAGGTTCAAACTTGTCTTTCAAGATTCCATATTAAGTTTGAAACAAACGCTTATTATTGTCAATGAAATTAAACAAAAATAAAAAACAACCCTTTAAAATAAAGCTGTTTTTAAACTATTTTTACAATTCCTCTATCTGCATCCACCTCTATTATATCTTCATCTTTAAGAATTTTTGTGGCTGTTTTAGTGCCAACTATACAAGGAATCTTCAATTCTCGAGCCACAATAGCCGCATGACTAACAATACCCCCTTCATCAGTCACAAAAGCTTTGGCTCGCTTCATAGCTGGTAAATAATTTGGATGAGTAGTGTTGGCTACCAATATATCGCCGGTTTTAAAATTTTTAATATCATGAGGGCTATAGATAATTTTTACTCGGCCTCTAACTTTACCTCTTTGAGCTACTAATCCTTTAATGACATCTCCTTTACCACGATTATCAACCTCAGCTATTATATCAAAATATTTCTGAGGAATTTTATTATCAATTACTTTAAGTTTTTGATTATCTGAAGTAGCTGTAATAATTACTGATTCTGCCTGACGTTTTTTAATAATATCTCTTGGTAATTTATCTACTTTGAATGCTTGAGTTATTTCATCAATAGTTAAATAACCTATATCATCTTGGGAAATTTTATACTTTTTAGATAATAAGGTAAATATAAAACTCCAGCGGTAATTAAAAGCTCGTCTAAAATCATCCCGCCAATCTTTGAAGAAAAACATATAGGGAGCTAACTCCAAATATTTTTTTTCTTGGTTATTTGGTTTTAATAAACTATATAATTTATTTTTAGAATATTTTTTAATTACGGTTTTTTCTGTACTTGATACAGCTAAATCTCTAAACCAAGCTTCGTTAATAGGCTGATACCAAACTACCGCCCAAGATCTTAAGTATTGATAATCTTTCACCAGTTGTTTAATTTTAATTCCTCTATTTAATTTATCTTGTATTTGATAAATAGCAGTTTTTTTCCAAGGCCGACAAGCTGAACTAATGATAGAGTCTATTTGTTCGGATAATTTATTCCTCTTTACCATTCTATCTAGGATATTATTGAAATCATGCTGCCAAGTTTCAATAGCTAACCAAGAAGTAATACTATAAATATGATTTATTCTTTTATATTGTTTATCAAAATCTTGCCACGCTTTTAAAAATTCATCCGCCGATGATTTTGTATTCAATTTTCCCTGCCAAGCTTTAGTATTTTTAACTATCTCTTTAGAAAATTCTTGACCCTCTTGATAATATTTTTTGATAAGTTTTGAAGAAGAAAAATATTTTCTATAACTTTTATCACACACCTGCCAAAAACTATCTTGTACATAATGAGTTAAATGCCTCTTACGCATATGTGTAAAAAGTGGCGCTTTACTTTGCGGTAGAAATTCTTTAACCAATTTAAAAAATTGCCGGTCAATACCAGAGGCCGTTATAAAATCTGTATCATCTCGGGCTAATAATTTATCCCATTTATATTTTTTACTCATAAATATACTTATAAAAGATGATCTCCAAAACGCATACCCATAGATTCTAAATCATCAAAAAACCTAACATCTTCATACCACTTATCACCAAAATGTTTAACAGCCACTTCTTCACTCACTACCCATTCCAATTCTAAATTAGAATTCATATAATAAACTCTGGCTAATTTCTTATCTCTTACTAACCAGCCTATTTTGACTATGGAATCACTATCATCTTCTTTGATTTCTGAATCTTCTATTGTTTGCGAATTATCATTATTAACCACTCCTCTAGTTAATGGTCCAAAATAACCAGCTGCTGGGCTAATACTTTCCGCTTGTTGGAATTTAATCAAAGCTGCTTGAGTAGCTGATCCAAAATAATCACTTTCATTACCAATGGATCCTATACCTGAAATAGATACTAAGAATCCATTACTATTAAGATATTTTTGCAACTGTCTAACATCTTCTCCTTCTATTCCTAATTTAAGATCTCTGGTAAATTGATAAGTCGTGATATTATCTTGAATAGTCTCGACTGGCTTACCAATAGCTGCCATCAAACTCGGATAAGAATTAATAGATTTTTTTTGAGGTGTCCAAATTTCAAAATGCAAATGATGACCAGTCCATTCAGCATTACCACTATTGCCAGCAAAAGCTATTACATCTCCGGCTTTGACTATAGAGCCTCTTTTGATATTTCTAGGAAAAGCATAAGCTCTTATTCCTTTGCCATCATCTGTGCCCGGAGTATCATTGTTTACATGAAGATAACGATATGAATAACCTTGCTTATCTTCTATATAAATTGCCAAGCCCCAGCCCTTGTCACTATCAACCAAGTAAGAAACTCTACCGTCTACCGCTGCCACCAGCGGAGTCATTTGATCTACCATAATATCTGTACCAATATGACTACGACCGCCACTACGAGCTGCTCCGTAGGTATCAGAAAAATTATAATCCCAGCCATCTTCAACTGGAAAAGTAATATCCCTAGCTTCAATAGCTCTAGCTATTGGAATATTTAATATAAATATTAATAAAAATATAATTATTTTATACATAATCTAATCATTAATTTACATTGCCCTGTACTTTTCTATTATATATTGAAAAATTTTTCTAAAACACTGTCCCATTCAAAATGTTCCTTCTTTTTATTTATTATATTGTCTATGCCAAAATTATATTGCTCAAACCTTTCAAGTGTGACTTTTGGCATTGCAAACTCATGTAATAATGGGGCTATTGAGTCTACAGATTTTGCAAATTTAGCATCAAAGGTTTTTCTTTCTTCCATCTCTTGAAAATAAGAAAATAAATATTCTGGTAAAAGTTTTTTTGTAGCTTTAAGTTCTATATCTTCATGCTCCTTAGTTTTTTTATAAGTCATTATATCACCCACGCTTGTTTCTCCTATATCATGTATGGATAACATAATTAAAGCTCTACCTAAATCCACTTTGTCTGTATGCTCAATATACTTGTGCAAATAACTAGCTATTAAGGGTGTGTGTCCAACATGCTCTATAAGTGGCTCCCTAATAAATTTTGAATCATAAGTATAATCTTTAATAAGTCCAGATTTTACTAAATTATCGTACCTCTCTTGAGTTATCATAGCTCTAAATGTGCTAGCATAATTATTTTGCAATTTTACTAACTCATCTAAAATTTGTTTAGCTTCCAATCTCATAAGAATATAATTTAATAAATTATCTAATTTTCAAATCCCCCCATAACCCAAGCATATGAAGGGGTCCAATCTCTATCTGGGCAACTCCAACCTGGACTATGGCTTGTAGTGTGATTAACAGTTTCCATGTTAGCAATTACAAGAACAAAGTAGGGACCACGTGAAACATCACAACCATACTGACCAGCATTATAACGATGATATTTATAACGAAAACCAATACAATCCCCAGATGTTAAAGGATCGCTAGGTACTGAACCAAACATTCCATCGTCAACTAAATCCTGCATAAAAGACTCATCACCGTCAGCATCCCAACCAGCACAATCAGAATCAGTATTACTGGGATATTGCCCGTGGTTTTCATAATAAACTTTTAGAGCAATTGTAATTTGATTAATATCTGATATCCTTTTAGCATCACGAGCTTTAGCTCGGGCATGATTTAAATTCACTACAGCTACAGTAGATAAAATGCCAATAATGGCAATCACTACTAACAACTCTACTAATGTAAACCCTGCTTTATATTTTATATTTTTCATATATTTATTATATCAAAAAAACGCCTATTAAGGCGAATTTTTTAAACTATAAATTATCTAATAAAATATAAATAAAATTATTAAAGCTACTATAGATATATAAAACTCCCGCCTAGTCCCAGAGGGTATAAAACCTCGGTAATGAAATTTATTAAAAGGTTGCCACGGATAATGAGAAAACTTCATTAAAGCATCAAAAAATATATGCGAAGCTAAAAATAAGGGAGATATCCACCATCTTATAGTCAATGTAAAGTGCAAAATAATTCCAACTAACAAAGCCGTAGATATTCCAAATAAAGGTTCTTGTAATAAACTATGTTGATTGACTCCTTGTTCAATTTTCTTTAGTTGGAAAAAATTTTTTACATCCCGTATCCATTTATTGTTTACAAATAAATGATCAATATCAACGGCAACGCCAGCTATTAAGGCAAAATAAAATTCTAAACCTGTTAAAGATAGTAATTTACTTATTAAAACCGTAAAGAAAAAATGAGAAGTAATTAGCATATTCTTGTTCTATTATGATTATCCTTCTTTAATAACTAGCCGATTATAATTTATTTTTCCAAGCTTCAATCATTTGGCGACCATTTTCAAAAGCAATGTCACTTGGTAATTTATCATATGAAAACCATTCGAGTTTTTCTAAATCATCCCCAGCTTTTTCTTCGCCACCAACAATATTAACGATATAAGCAATATTAAGTGTAGATTCTTTATCGACACCATATTCATCCATAAATATACCCAACACTTCTTTTGGCTCAACAATCAAACTAGTTTCTTCAAGCGCCTCTCTTTTAACTGCATCTTCTGGATGCTCTCCATAATTACAAAAACCACCAGGAATATCCCACATGCCTTTTGAAGGTTCAATGCTCCGTCTTCCTAATAAAATTTTATTATCTTTAATAATTAAAGCACTGGCCGTAGGTTTAGAATTTTGATAAAAAACAAAATCACAAGTTGTACATTTGTATTGCTCTAAATTATTTCCACATTTTGGACAATTAGTATATTTCATAATAAATTACCGATTACTACAATCATCGACTGGTCCAATTACTCTACCTTTTTCACTTTTTCGCCAGCCTAAGTCCAAGCTATCCAAGAATTCTTGCTCAGACTCTTTTCCAATTAGCCCTTGAAACCTACCACTATCCCACCAGCTATCCCCTTCTACATATTTTATCCAGGAGCATCCTGTTCTTATAGTCCAGGAAAGATAATTATCTGAACGCTTAGTCTCTAATATAGAATCTAACAATTTTTTCGAATCATTAGAAAAATATTCATAGGGTGGCAATGTTCGATATACTCCATCATTATCTACAGTCAACATTATCTCCCACCATGTTTCTTCATCATTTAGATGGTGTGTTCTTTTTTCCATTTTACCTAAAATATCACCAATCTCAATCTTATCTCCAACCCGTAAATCATCCCGTGGGAAAATATGCATATAAGTTACTACGTATTTTCTACCATATTGAACAGAAACTAAACCACTATTACCATTAGACATATTTTTTTGTGTAACAATCCCTGGGGCCACTGCCAAATAATCACTTACATCTGTAGCTACATAGAATTGCATTTCATTAGCTGGTTCATAAGCCACTCCTTCTGGATAAACAAATTGCCCCTCCCATTCTCCATAAGGCCCAATACGAACAACTGATTCCGGATCAAGATTCCCGCTCCAGACAAGTTCAAGAATAGGTACGTTAGAAGTATCTGGATAATATACCTTCTTTGATATTGAACTAACAATATTTTGTATGAAGTTCATTTTTTCTTCTTTTGTTTTTCTTAGAAAAAATACACTTCCTGCTACAATAATAATTATAATGATAGTTAAAATTACTTTTTTCATATCTTCAGTATACAAAAAAACATCAATCATGGCGAATTTCATTCTTAATTTACAAATACACTTATATCGGCTATGCTATAGAAATAAAATTTAATAAAAAAAATGAACGAAAAATTTACAGCTGAACAAACGCCAGATAAAAAAGAGGCTGAATTAATAGCTTTTTTTGAAAGTCATGGCTATGAAAATGTACAATTAATCCCCCATAGAAATCGTAATGATATTATCCATGCCACCAAGAACGGACAAGAATGCTTTATCAAAAAATTAAACCCCACTTCTGGGGCAGAAAAAAGTGTTAGTAAAAAAATGGATACTGAAAGTGCCTGTTATGAAAATTTACCGGAAGATATTTTAATTAATGTTGTTGAAATAAATGCTGACGAAGGCTATATAGTTTTAGGCCGGGTAGAATTTGATGAAATAGAAGAAAATGAACAATACATAGAAGATCTAGCGGATGTTGAACTTAATAAATTTCCTAATATTGATGCGTCATTCTTGCCCGAAACAACTTGGGAAGATTATGAAAAATTATTTATAAAATTAAAAAAATTAGAAGAGGCAGAAATTATTGAAGATGCTGATGCAATTATTCAAATCTTTGAATCTAAAAAAGAATTAATAGAAAATGTCAAAAAGATTTTCTCACAACAAGACTTTAACCGAAGTAATATAAAAAAAGTCGACGGTCAACTGAAGATATTTGATTTTGAAGAATCTAGACAAGACAATGCTATGGCCGATATGGCTACTATGAGTATTGATATCAGAAATAATGAAAAACTTTCCGCTACCTATAAAGAAAGAATACAAGCCAGTGAATCATACAATGAAGAACTATTTAACCTAATGACAGCTAAAAGAGCTGCCTTGGTAATGTACGCCCGCCTGTATGCTCGTGGAGACGAAATTGAATCTGCTGGGATACCACAATTTGTACAAGATAATATCGATGCTTTCCATGAAGCCGTTGATAAATTAGCAGCTTAAAATTTTACTAAATAAAAATAAAATATTACTGTCCATCGGCTTATTATTGGTATTTTTCTTCCTGGGTTCTACTCATGTAGTTATTTGTAAATTACCAGTTTGCGAACCTCTGCCAATATACTCTGATATAATTCGTGATATTACTTTATGGCCATCACTTATTTTTGTTTCCTCTCCAGGCCCATTACTTGAAATCGGCTTATTTGTATTATTGCCATTATACTATTATCTATTATCTTGTCTCTGGTTTTATAAAAAAAATGATTGGAAGATAAAAAATTATTTTTTATTATCTCTAGCTCTTATAATTATAGTCTATTCAATAATTATGATGTACAATTAAAATTATATAAACCGTGTTTAAGTTAATGAAAACTATCCTACTAAAAAAGCACCCTAGTGGGTGTTTTTTATTTTAGGTTATAAACCTAGGTGTCTGGAGCGGGTAAGGGGAATCGAACCCCTCTCTTCAGGTTGGAAACCTGACATAATAAACCACTATACTATACCCGCTAATTTTAATTTAAATGGTCGGGGTGAGAGGACTCGAACCTCCGACCTCATCGTCCCAAACGACGCGCGCTAGCCAACTGCGCCACACCCCGATATTTTGTTTATGCCCTTCGACTATGCTCAGGACATTCGACTCTATGACTTCTATATTCGCTTACTGGTCGAAGACCGTGAGCGAAGTTTCACAAAGTGAAACGAAGTCGAATGGTGCCACGGGGCGGAATTGAACCACCGACACAAGGATTTTCAGTCCTCTGCTCTACCACTGAGCTACCGTGGCTTAAAATTAATTAAGCTCTATTTTTTAAAAAGCACTTAGGCTGGTGGGCATGGGAGGACTTGAACCTCCGACCCCCACATTATCAGTGTGGTGCTCTAACCAGCTGAGCTACATGCCCCAACAACCTAAAAGCTTTTTCAAGTGTACAACAGAAAAGATAATACCAGAAAAATGATTTTTTGACAAGACCTACTAATAGAACATTTTTACAAAAAAACCCCGCTAAGAGCGAGGGGGTTTTTAGTTTAATAACTTAGAAGTGATAACTTTTAGTCAATCTATCCTGTATAAATACAAGATTCGACTATGTAAGTAATCTATTTTGAGATGTGTTACTTACTTATACTCCTTAGAAAGGAGGTGATCCATCCACAGCTTCCGCTACGGATGCCTTGTTACGACTTCACCCCTATCACCGATCTCACCTTCGTCCAACTAATGTCAGCCTTCGGGTGCTACCGACTCTCTTGGTGTGACGGGC
>JABHZY010000024.1 GCA_018656065.1 Candidatus Komeilibacteria bacterium
AAAAATAGACTTAGACCTAATATGATTAAAAGATTAAAAGTAAGCTAATATGGCAGTAAAGAAAGAAAATAAAGATTATATTCCAGCTGTTGGCAAAAGAAAAAGAGCTATCGCTAGAATTCGTATTATCAAAGATAATGCCAAAGGCGTAAAGATTACTATCAACGATAAGGATTATAAAGAATATCTACCTTATTTTCAATGGCAAGAATTAGTTTTAAAACCATTGAAATTAGTTGGTAGAGATAATATTACTATCACTATTAAAGTAGAGGGTGGTGGATTTAAAGGACAAGTAGATGCTATTAAACATGGAATTGCCAAAGCATTACTTAAAACTGATGAAGATCTAAGGGCTACTTTTAAGAAAGAAGGTTTATTAACCAGAGATGCTCGTAAGAAGGAAAGAAAAAAACCAGGCTTAAAGAAAGCCCGTCGAGCACCACAATGGTCAAAACGTTAAATTATATATTTTAAACTCCGCTTCTGGCGGAGTTTTTGTTTTAAGTTATTTTTGCTATACTTAAAATATGATAAATAAAAATACAGCCATAGTTGGCACACAATGGGGAGATGAGGGCAAAGGTAAGTTAGTCGATGCTTTAGCTAGTCAATTTGATATTGTAGCTCGAAGTGCTGGAGGTTCCAATGCTGGGCATACAATTGTAGTAGAAGGACAAAAATATGTCTTTCATCTTTTACCATCTGGCATGCTTCACAAAAAAACTATTGGAGTTGTTGGAAATGGTTGCGTTGTCCATTTACCAGCTTTGATAGATGAAATAAACAATTTGGAAAAAATTGGTCTTAATGTAAAATCTAGAATAAAACTATCTGATAGAGCTCATATGCTATTGGATTATCATAGGACTATTGATGGTAAGCTAGAAGAATTGAAAGGCGGAGATAAAATTGGTACTACCAAGCAGGGCATTGGTCCTTGCTATGGAGACAAGATAATGCGTATTGGTTTGCGCATTGGCGATATTAGAGATGAAAATGTTTTAAAAGAAAAAATAATTAAGAATTGTAATTTTTATAATAAGACTTTAGGTTTAGAATTAAACGCAAAAGAAGAGTTAGCTACAATATTAAAAGTACGCGAAGAAATATTACCTCTAGTAGCCGAGACAAGGCTTTGGCTTAATGAACAAATTGCGGATGGTAAGAAAGTATTATTTGAAGGTGCGCAGGCTCATCATCTAGATATTGATCATGGGACATATCCATATGTCACAACTTCAGCTGTGACAATTGGCGGTGTGTGTACCGGGCTAGGTATTCCACCAAAGTATGTTGGTAAAGTCATTGGCATTACTAAAGCTTATACTACTAGAGTAGGAGAGGGACCATTTACTAGTGAACTGATAGATGATTTAGGAAAACAAATACAAACAGCTGGTAATGAATTTGGAGCAACCACTGGCCGACCTAGACGCTGTGGTTGGCTCGATGCTGATGCAGTGAGGGAAAGTGTAATTGTGAATGGCATTGATGAAATTAATTTAACTAAGCTTGATGTCTTAAGTGGTTTAGCAGTCATTAAAGTTTTATATCAAGGTGACTATAAAACATTTGAATCTTGGTCAGAAGATATTTCTAAAATTAGCCAGTTTGAAGATCTACCTAAAGCAGCTCAAGATTATGTATTAGCTATTGAAAAAATGTTTGGTACAAAAATAGGCTCAATTGGAGTTGGTCCAGATAGAGAGGCGCTTATTTTTAGAGATTAAAATTAATTTATATTTTTAAACTCCGCTTAGGCGGAGTTTTTTATTTGGACAAAAGGAAAACGAGGCAGGGGACACAGTGTGGTGTTCTTACCTCGTTCACGAGCAGCGGGACTTGCTCAGGTCTTATGTTTGGCTACGACGAGACCGGGCGGATCCAACCCTTACGGGTGGCAGTGTTAAAATATGCTTCCAGACACTCACTGTCCGTGCTACGAAGCTTGAGCAACCAATTGTTGCCACTGCCGTCTTCGATGCTGATGCTATCAACAACCGGGTTGAGCGTTATAGCATTCTTGCCCCTAAGGCCCTTACCAGGAGGACTCACTGTCACAAAACTTCTTTCAATTGTGATAGTGATAGTCCTGCCTTCATGACGAAGGCGAAGGGCATCAAATAATTGCTCTCGTGATGGGCCAGCAATAATCGGGTCTTGTGTGTGGTTAGTCATAACGACTCTCCCTTGAATGAACATTCTCTTTGTAGAGGTAGAGAACTACCAACCTCCTTATTCCCTAGGGGAACGACCTACTTATACAAGTAGGAATTATGAGAATTATAACATATTTTTATAATTTTGTCAATATTAATATAATAAAGCGTCTTTAATATAAAATCGGAAGATATTTCTGATATTAGAAAATTTGAAGACTTACCTAAAGCAGTTCAAGATTATGTTATAGCTATTGAAAAAATGTTTGGTACTAAAGTAGGATCTATTTGAGTTGGTCCAGATAGAGAGGCACTTATTTTTAGAGATTAAATTTGAGACAAAGCAAAGAGGACCATTGTGGTGGTCCTCAGTGCCACGTTGTTACATGGCTGGTTTATTAGCCTTTCTTAGCTAGGCTCTCGCTAGGTTGGCTTCCGATCTTCTCGGAAGTTACTAGGAGGATGGTTCCTCCGATAATGAACATGATCATGATCCAGGCTTCCAATTGGTGGAAATAGTGAATCAAATTGCCAGCGGCAAAGAAGAGAAGGGTTGTCCCGACCATTTTTCGGGGGAGAAAGCGGTTTAATAGTTTAAGCATGCCATTATCCTTAGAGGGAGGTGGAATTCCATATTTTTCCTGGTGTCGATATTATAACATATTAATATATTTTTGTCAATATTATATAAAATAATAAACTTTTATAAAATTAGTTTTTTGCCTTTATTTACTAGGGTTTTTGTGATAAAATAGAGCTATGGTAAGTGGTCAAAAAATTACTGCAAATACTAGCTTTTTTATGACAGCCTTGGTTATTCAGAAGGTTTTGTCTTTTGTTTATTTTACAATTTTAGCTCGATCTTTAGGAGCAGAAGGCATTGGGCAATACTTTTTTGCTATTTCTTTTGCTTCTATGTTTTCAGTATTAATAGACCTCGGTTTATCTCCACTGCTTATTCGTGAAGTAGCCAAAGAAAAAGACGAAGCTAATCGATGGTTTCAACAAATTTTTACTCTCAAATTAATATTTGCTTTACTGACAGTAGCTATTGTTGTGTTATTAGATTTAATTTTGTTTTATAGTGATCCAGTTAGAAATCTCATATTTTTAACTATAGCTATTATTGTAATAGATAGTTTTACTTTACTTTTTTATGCCTTTATTAGAGGGCGACAAAATTTAAAATTTGAATCATGGGGTACTATTATTTTTCAAATAATAGTAATGGTCATGGGTCTTAGTTTTCTACGTGTTACAAACAACGTATTTATATTACTGACTGTACTTTTTACAGCCAGTTTATTTAATATGATTTATTCCGGAATTGTTTTAAATAGTCAGTTTAAAATTAAACTAAATTTTTATTTTTCCAAAAAACTTGTTAGACAAATCATGATGATAGTTTGGCCCTTTGCTTTGGCAGCTATCTTTGCAAAAGTCTACGCCTACATGGATACATTTTTATTGAAGATGTTTATGGGTGATGCCGAAGTAGGATTTTATAGTGTAGCTTATAAGATTACTTTTGCTCTTCAGTTTATTCCACTGGCTTTTGTAGCATCTCTTTATCCAGCTTTTTCCAATTATTTCAAAAACGATAGTGAAAAATTAAAACGTACTTTTGCTAAGGCTTTTAATTATTTAGCTTTTATAGCTTTGCCAGTTACTTTGGGTATTATTGCTTTGGCCACAGAGATAATAAATAAATTATATAGTAGTGATTTTGATTCTGTTTGGCCACTAAAAGTTTTGATAGCGGGCATTCCATTTTTATTTATTAATTTTTCTTTATCTAGTTTTCTCAATGCTACTGATAGGCAAAAAATAAATACTAGAAATTTGGGAATCATTATGATTTTTAATATTATCTTTAATTTAATATTTATTCCTAGATTTGGTGTCTGGGGGGCTAGTTTAGCTTCAACATTATCTACTGTCTTTTTATTTACTCTAAACCTTAGAGAGGTTATGAAATTTACTCATATGCCGATTAGATTTTTCAGACCATTATTAGGCTCTTTATTTTCAGCAATTTTAATGTATTTAGCAGTTTACTACAGTAAAGATATAGTTGGTTGGATTTTGTCTATTGTAGTGGGCGCTGTAGTTTATTTATTACTGATGTTAATTACTAAGACTATTAAAAAGCAAGATATAGTATTTATTAAGAATTCATTTAGATCATGAAAAAGACATTACTTTTAACACATGAATATTATCCTTTTAGAGGTGGTGTAGCTAAATATTGCTATAATCTTTTTAAGTTTTTTGATACAGATGATTATTTAGTTGTGACGGATAATCAAGTAGTTAAAGCTCAAGAAAATATTATTAATACTAACTTAACATTGCCTTGGCTCAAACCAAGCTGGCTTTGGTCTTTTTTCAAAATAAAAAAAATAATAAAAGATAATAAAATAGAACAAATTTTTACGCCAAATATTTTACCTCTAGGAAATATCGCTTATCGTTTAAAAATTCCTTATATTATTTCTTTGCATGGTTTAGATATTAATTTAGCTATAAAAAATAAACCACACTTGACCAAGGATATTTTACAAAATGCCAAGGCTATAATTACTAATACTCAAAATACAGTCAATATTATTAAGCCTTTAGATATAGATCAATCAAAAGTACACGTGGTATATCCAGCACTTGATTTTGATACTAGCTATGACGAAAGTAAGCTAGAAGCTTTTCGTAAAAAATTAGATATCAAAGATGATGAAAAAGTCATTATGACTTTATCTCGACTCAATAAACGCAAAGGTCAAGATTTAGTAATTGAAGCCATCGCTCAAATAAAAAATGATTATAAATTAAAATATTTCATAATTGGTAGTGGTGAAGAAAAAAAACATTTAGAATTTTTGATAGCCAAACATAAATTATCAGACAGAATTTTTATTTTTGATAATATAGACGATGAAGAATTAATTTATTTTTTTAAACTGGCAGATATTTTTGCTATGCCTCACAAACAAATAGGTGATGATATTGAAGGTTTTGGTATGGTATTTTTGGAAGCAGCCTCTTGCAAGCTGCCGATTATCGCTGGTGATAGCGGAGGAGTCAAAGAAGTATTTAATAGTTCTAAGCAGGCTATTTTAGTGCCTGGTGACGATTTAAGAGCTTTAGTAATAGCAATTAAGAACTTATTGAATAATCCTTTAGAAGCTGATAAACTAGCAGTTGCCGCCTATAAGCGAGCTGGGCAATTTAAAGGCGCTCAAGAACAGTCATTAATATTAAAAGAAATTTTAAAATAGTATGAAAAAATTTGATGTCATAATGCTCAACATGTCTAATTATTCCGAATGGGATGAGGGTGTTTCTAATCGTAATTATCATATTTTACGTGAGCTTTTAAATAGAGAAGAAGTCGGTAAAGTTTTGGCTGTAGATTATTTGCCACTTAATTTTAAAAGAGCTTTACGAACTTATAAAGAAGACTTGGTTTTAAATATTGATAAATCTAAGATAGTAAAGAGAGGATTGACTCATAAAGTTTCTAAAATTTCTGAAAAACTTTATGTCTATACTGATATAGATTTTTGGCTGAGACCAAAGAGTAGTATGAATAGAATTAAAAAGACTGCTATTGATTTGGGATTTGATGACTTTGTATTATGGTCATACTATCCTTTTGCTGCCCCGCATTGGGATAACATGGGTCAGAAGATGACAATTTTTGACGCAGTAGATAATTGGTTGCTTCATTCCTCTTATGAGAAATATACAGATAGGCTTAAGGCTAATTATGAAAAAATAAAAGATGAAACAGATTTAATTTTTGTAGTTTCTAAAAATCTAACTAATTTTTTTGATGATCAACCAAATGTCTATTGGGTGCCAAATGGAGTAGATATAAAACATTATAATAAAAAGTTTGCTCTAATGAACAGAGATATTTCTGATATTGCTAAACCGATAATTGGTTATGTTGGTGTAGTGCAAAAAAAAGTTGATTTTGAATTATTAAAATATTTAGCTGATAAAAATCCTGATAAGTCTATTGTGATTGTTGGGCCAGTTTGGGCAGAGCAGGAAAAAGCTAAAGAAGTCTTAGCGCAACAAAAAAATGTATATTTCTTAGGCTATAAAAAATATAACGAAGCTCCTCAATATATCCAGCAATTTGATGTAGGAATAATTCCACACAAAACAGCTGGTTTTAGTGCTACTACCAATCCAATGAAAATGTATGAATATTTAGCCTGTGGTAAACCAGTAGTTGCTACTGATAATATTGGGACAGAAAATGTAGAAGATATGATTTCTGTAGCTAAAGATTATGAAAGTTTTAATCAAGCTGTTAATAATGCTTTAGAAAATGATAAGCCAGAAGCTATAACTAAACGCCGAGAGTTTGTTAAAAAGTTTTCTTGGTTTAATACAGTATCTAAGATGATTGATTTAGTTAATAATAAATTTAATTAGTATGAGGCCAGATATTTCCATTGTTATTGTTAATTGGAAAGCTAAAGATTTTTTAAAGAAATGTCTAAAATCTATTTTTGATTATCAAAACGATTATCAAGTAGAAGTATTTGTCGTAGATAATGATAGTCAGGATGGTAGTGTAGAAATGCTTAAAGAAAAATTTCCTCAAGTAATTTTAATGCCCCTAGCTAAAAATATTGGTTTTGGCGCTGCGAATAATTTAGCTATAGATAAGGCCCAAGCAGAATATATATTTTTATTAAATCCTGATACAGAATTGACTAAAGACTTTTTAGATCACGCCTTTGTTTATATGCAAAGTAATCCAGGGGTTGGTATTATAGCCCCTAAAATTCTAAATAGTGATGGTAGTCAACAATTATCAATTAGGCGTAATCCAAATTTGTTGTCTCAAATTCTAGTGTTGTTTAAGCTGATAAATATATTGCCTAATAACAGAATATTAAGTAATTATTTATTTAAAAATTTTGATTATACTAAAGAACAATCAGTGGATCAAATAATGGGTGCGGCTATGTTAATTCATAAGTCTGTTTTTGAAAAAATAGGTATTTTTGATGAAAAGTTTTTTATTTGGTTTGAGGAGGTTGATTTATGCAAAAGAGCTCGTCAGGCCAATATAAGTATAAGATATTTTCCAGGCGCCGAGATTGTCCATCATGGCGGAGAGAGTTTTTCACAGGCGAATAGTTTGAAGAAGCAGTTATTTTTTAATAATAGCTTGCTATATTATTTTTATAAACATAAGGCTATCTGGCAGAGTTTTATAATTTTGTTATTGATTCCAATTAATATAATTTTGACATTAGTTTATGTCATATTTTTCAAAAGAAAAACAAAATAGATTTTTTCCTAAGTGGTTGGTAATATTTATAGTTTTAGAATTATTATCTGGCCTAGCTTGGCGTTTTAACGATCTTAATTGGGTTGTGCTACTTATTATCGCTTTAGTTAGCTTATTTTTTCTTTTTAAAAAACCAATTTATTCTCTTTATATACCCTTGGCTGAAATTTTTTGGGGATCATTGGGTCACAGCTTTGATTATAATATTATTAACACCCGACTACTAATATTTATATTAGTAGTGCTAGTTTTTGTAATTACAAATATACGTCAATTAAATAAGTTAAAACTCTTCAAGGATAAAGCTTTGGGTAGAGTTTATTTGTTTTTATTATTTTTTATATTAGTTACTGTTGTATCCGGATATTATAATAGCTATAATCTTAAAAAAGTATTTTTTGATGCTAATGCTTATTTCTATCTTTTATATTTACCTATTTGGTATGAAGTTTACGATAAAAAATATTTAAAAAATGTATTTGATATATTAAAAGCAGCTGTTTTAGTAATAGCTGTTAAAACCTTAGTGTTACTTAATATTTTTTCTCAAGGTTATGAATTTATAGATACAGATAGTATCTATAAATGGGTTAGAGACACTAGAACAGGAGAAATTACACCGTTCAAAGATTCTTTTTTTAGAATTTTTATGCAATCTCAATTTTATTTAATCTTGGCTTGGTTTTGGTTGTTTTTAAAGCAGATGAAGGATTTCAAGAATAAAAATAGTTTTTTATTACTAGCTATTATCTCCGCGGCATTAATGATTTCTTTATCTCGTAGTTTCTGGTTAGGAGCTTTTATTGGCCTATTATTTATAGTGATAAATATTTTTATTTATCAAAAAAAGCGTATTTCATTTCATATATTTTTATCTTTAGGTGCTGTAGCTGTAGCGGGTATTTTATTGGTACAGGTTTTTTACAATTTACCAATTTATAAAAATATAAATATTTTTACACAACGCACAACTAGTGTAGCTGAACCAGCTGCTAATACTCGTAGTCAATTATGGGGACCAATGTGGCAAACAATAGCAGAGCGTCCAGTAATTGGGCATGGTTTCGGTAAAGAGATTAGTTTTAAATCTTCAGATCCTCGTATAAAAAATGTAGATAATCCTGAAGGCTGGACTACTACTTATGCTTTTGAATGGGGTTGGATGGATCAATTAGTTAAGGGCGGGGGGATACTAGTCTTATTATTTGTTATTTGGATAATGCAGCTTTATTATCGGGCTTATGTTAGGATAACAACTGACCCTGTACTTAGCTTAGTATTAACCGCTACATTGACTAGTTTGCTAATTATTCATATATTTACACCATATATTAATCATCCGTTAGGTTTAGCATTTTTAATGCTTGTTAGTATAATTTTTGGATCGTATGCAAAAAAAACCAACAGTTACTATTAGTTTACTTACTTGGAATGGTCAAAAGTATTTACCTTGGCTATTGAAGAGTTTATCTAAACAATCCTTTAAGGATTGGGAGCTTTTGGTTCTTGATAATGCCTCTACTGATAAATCAGTAGATATAATACGAGAATATTATCCTAAGGCGAGAATTGTACATCAAAAACAAAATATTGGTTTTGCCAAAGGGCATAATCTACTTATTAATTGGTCTAATTCAGATTATATATTAGTTTTAAATCAGGATTTGATATTAGAGCCAAATTATATCAGAGAGCTGGTAGATTTTTTACAACAAAATACTAAAGTAGCTAGTTGTAGTGGTAAGTTAATGTATTGGAATTTTAAGGCTGGTCTTAAAACTAAGACTATAGATTCTTATGGTTTTAAAATAGATAAAAAAAGAGAAGTGACTGATAGATATCAAGGACGGTCAGAAATAAAAATTGATAATGAAGAGGTCTTTGGCTTATCAGCTACGGCCACTTTATATAGACGCAAAGCACTGGAGATTATAGCTGGGCAAGCAAAAGCTAATCATTTTCAATATTTTGATGAAGATTTTTTTGCTTATAAAGAAGATATTGATTTAGCTTGGCGACTTAGATTATTTGCTTGGGAAAATTGGTTAGTTACTACTACTAAAGCTTATCATCACCGCAGTGTGTCTAAAGGTAAGGATCTTAAAGAGTCTCGTAAGACTAGGGGGTTTGCTAATAAACTTTCTTATCGCAATCATTTAATGTTACTTTATAAAAATTCTTTTTATAAAAACCTGTTTAAAGATTTTTTAGCTATTAAATGGTATGAGTTTAAAAAATTTGTTTATTTATTATTATTTGAAAGAAGCACTCTAGTAGGTGTAAAAGAATATTTTGCTAATATTCCAAGTTTAGCTAAAAAAAGAAAATACATTATGAGACATAGAAAAGTGAATGCAGATGAAATATATAAATGGTTTGAAAAATAATATGGAACTTTCAATTGTAATTTTAAATTATAATAATAAAAATTTAGTCAAAGAACTTTTAAAGAATTTGACAGAATTAAATATTTCATATCAGTATGAGATTATTGTAGTTGATAATGCTTCTTATGATGGCATAAAAGATATTATTAAAGAAAAATTTCCAAATATTAAATTTATTCAGAGTGACAAGAATGGCGGTTTTGCTTCTGGTAATAATCTTGGCATTAAAGAAGCTCAGGGTAAGTATATTATGATTATGAATCCTGATTTAGCAATTTTATCTGACGCTATAGATAAACTTTATCAATATATGGAAAATAATCTTGAGGTGGCTTTGGCTGGACCAAGATTAATTAATGCTGATAAAAGTGTACAGCCATCTTGTACCACATTACCAGATTGGAAGCTACCAATGTACAGACGCACATCTTTAGCCAATACTAAAGCTGGGAAGAAATGGTTAGATAAATATTTAATGAAGGATTTAGATCATTATAAAAATAATTATGTCCCAGCTTTGTTTGGAGCTTGTTTAATTTTTCGTCGTGATGCGCTAGATAAGGTGGGTTTATTAGATGAGCGCTATTTTATGTATTTAGAAGATTTAGATTGGTCTCGTCGTTTTTGGCAGAATGGCTATAAAGTGGCTTATGTTGGCGAAGCTGAGATTATCCACTTACATCGTCGTCAATCAGCTGCCCAGGGGCTTTTGAAGACATTATTTTCCAAAACAGCTCGTAATCATATTATTAGTTTTGTTAAATATCTCCTAAAATTTAAGGGTCAGAAATTACCTAAAATTTCTTAATTTTACCTTGATTTATAAGCCAATTTCTTGTATTATTATTTTATAAGAAATTTTTAAATTTATGGCAAAAAACCAAGAAAAAGAGCTTGATATCAATGATGAATATCAACAAAGATTAGCTAAATTAGATAATCTAAGAGAAGCTAAAATAGACCCTTATCCAGCCCAAAGTAATAAAACTACTGATGTGGCTGATTTTTTGAAAGATTTTGATAAATTATTAGCTAGCCAGAAGAAAATAATAATTGGAGGTAGGATTACTAGCTTACGTCTACAAGGTGGTTCCTGTTTTTTTCATTTTCAAGATTATTCGGGAAAAGTTCAAATATTTTTTAGAAAAGATCAGATCGGGGCAGAGGACTATAAAATTTTTAAAGAAAATATTGATACAGGCGATTTTATAGAAGTGGCTGGTACAGCTTTTGAAACTAAGACTAAAGAACCAACTCTTTTAGCTACAAGTTGGCAAGTTTTATCTAAGGCTTTATTGTCATTGCCAGATGAGTATTATGGCTTGAAAGATCCTGATCTTAGATTCAGAAAAAGATATTTAGATTTATTAGTCAATCCAAAAGTAAAAGATACTTTTAAATTACGTAGCGATGTTATTAAATTGACTCGTCAATATTTTGATAAAGAAGGTTTTATAGAAGTAGACACTCCAGTTCTACAATCTGTAGCCGGCGGAGCCACCGCTGAGCCATTTATTACTCATCACAATGCTTTGGACATTGATATGTATCTTAGAGTCGCTCCTGAGTTGTATCTAAAACGTCTGATAGTTGGCGGCTATGATCAGGTTTATGAAATGGCTCGTTGTTTTAGAAATGAAGGTATAGATCATCAACATAATCCAGAGTTTACTCAAATTGAAGCTTATTGGGCATACAAAGAATATAGCTTTTTGATGGAATGGATGGAAAAATATTTTGAATTTTTAGTAAAGGGTATTAACAATGGCGATACCAAAATAAAAAATGCTAAAGATATAATTGATTTTAAAGGACCATATCCAAGACTTGATTTTAAAGAAGCCTTAGACAAAGCTTTAAAAATTGATCTTGATAAAACTAGTGATAAAGAATTGGTAGATATTGCTAAGCAAGCTAAGTTAGATGTCGATAAAACCTGGGGTAGAGGTAAGTTGTTAGATGAACTGTATAAGAAATTTGTACGTTCCAAACTTATCCAACCAACCTTTATTATCAACCATCCGCTAGAGCTTTCTCCACTATCTAAGAAAATGCCAGATAGACCAGGTTATGTAGAAAGATTTCAATTGGTAGTTAAAACTGCGGAACTTTGCAATGCTTTTTCTGAGCTCAATGATCCACTTGATCAAGAAGAGCGTTTTGCTGAGCAAAAGAAACTTCACGAAGCTGGCGATCAAGAAGCTCAAGGATCTGATGCCGAGTTTGTTGAAGCTCTTAAACATGGTATGCCGCCAACAGTTGGTTTAGGTGTTGGTATTGATAGATTAGTAATGATGCTTGGTGATATAGAAAATATCAAAGAAGTTATTTTATTTCCAACTATGAGACCAAAAAATAATGAAAATAAATAAATTATTAATAGCTACGCATAATATAGGTAAGTTTAAAGAATCAGAAGAAAGGCTTAGTAAAAATTTGCCAAATACAAAAATTATTTCATTATCAGATCTAGGTATCACAGAAGATTTTGAAGAAACAGGTGAAACTTATGAAGAAAATGCTATGGGTAAAGCTAAATTTTATTATAATTTGGCTAAAATACCAACTATAGCTGATGATTCAGGATTATCAGTTGATGCCTTAGGAGGAGAACCAGGAGTACATTCTAGAACTTGGCCAGGCTATACAGCCACAGATGAAGAATTGTTGGAAATGATTTTAGATAAAATGAAAGATG
The DNA here is from genome assembly GCA_018656065.1 of Candidatus Komeilibacteria bacterium. Classification (GTDB taxonomy): domain Bacteria; phylum Patescibacteriota; class Patescibacteriia; order UBA1558; family GWA2-36-10; genus XYD1-37-29. The sequence continues at coordinate 12,562 of JABHZY010000024.1, forward strand.
TACCTAAAGATAAAAGAACAGCTTGCTTTGTCACGGTCATAGCATTTTATAACGGTGCAGAAGAAATGATAGCTAAGGGAGAAGAATTTGGAAGTATATCTGATAAGTCTGAATCAAAAATGGATGAAGGCTTGCCATATAGCGCAGTATTTTTTCCTAAAGGACATAATAAAGTATTTTCACAGTTAAGTATTGAAGAAAAAAATGCGATAAGCCATCGTGGTAGAGCATTAGAAAAAATAATTAAAAAATTAAAATAATATGGATAAAAGAAATCTTTTGATCATGACTGGGGGAATATTAATAGCCTTGGTTTTGATGTTGAGTTTTCCAGTTAAAAAAATTACTATGGAAGAAGCAATTATAAAAACAAATAAAGGAGATATCAAGGTAGCCTTATTTCTTAACAGAGTGCCAGTCACTGTAGAAAATTTTGTAAAATTAGCTCAAGATGATGTTTATAATGACGTAAAATTTCACAGAGTAATGGAAGATTTTATGATTCAAACCGGTGATCCTCAAACTAAAGGTGAAGAAGGAAAAGATTTTGTTTACACTCCAGATAATAGTGGTTTGCCAATCGCTGGTACCGGTGGACCAGGTTATACATTTGAAGATGAATTTCATCCAAATTTAAAACATAATATAGCTGGTATTTTATCTATGGCTAATTCAGGTCCTGACACCAATGGTTCGCAATTTTTCATTACACATCTACCAACTCCTTGGTTAGATGGTAAACACAGCGTCTTTGGTCGGGTTTTAGAAGGTCAGGATGTAGTTGATTCAATAGTGCAAGGTGATTATATAAAGAAAGTAGTAATCAAATAGTATGTTAGATATTAAAAAAATTAGAGAAAATAAAAAAGACATTGAAAAATCTCTTCTTAAGCGTATAGATAAAAAAGATCTTGATTTAGATAAGATTTTAAAGCTCGATGATCAACGCAAAGAATATTTACTAGAAGTAGAGCAGCTGCAAGCTGAGCGTAATAAATCCTCTAAAACTAAGCCGGACGCTAAAACTATCAAAGCCATGAAAGCTTTGGGTGAAAAAATAAATTTTCTTGAAGCTAGTTTATTTGCCGTAGAAGATGAATTACAAGAAGCTTTAGCAGCTTTACCAAATATTGTAGCAGATGAAGTGGTAGCAGGCGGTAAGGAAAATAATAAAATTATTAAGACTTTTAGTGATAAGCCAAAATTAAATTTTGAAGCAAAAAATCACGTTGATTTAGCTACTGATTTAGGTCTGATAGATTATGAAAGAGCCGCTAAGATGTCTGGGGCTGGTTTCTGGGCTTATATTGGCGATGGAGCTTTACTTGAATGGGCTTTGCTTAATTATTTTGCTGATTATCATAGAGACAATAATTATACTTTTATAATTCCACCATACTTATTAACTGAGCAATCAGCTTTTACTTCTGGGCATTTACCGAAATTCAAAGATGATTTGTTTTGGGCTACTAAAGATAAATTATGCCTTAATGCTACTTCTGAAATGATGCTGGGGAATTATCATCGTGATGAGATGTTAGACACAAAATCTTTGCCATTAAAATATTATGCTTATTCAACTTGTTTTCGTAGAGAGGCTGGATCTTATAGAGCAGAGGAGAGAGGTATGATTCGTGGGCATCAGTTTAATAAAATTGAAATGTTTCAGTTTACTAAGCCAGCCGATTCATGGACAGCTTTTGATGAATTGTTAAAGCACGCTGAAAATCTTGTTGAAGGCCTAGGTTTACATTATACGTCTGTTCAGCTAGCCGCTGGGGATTGTAGTGCAGCAATGGCCAAGACAATAGATATAGAAGTTTGGATTCCATCTATGAATGGCTATAAAGAAGTATCTAGTGTGTCTAATGCTTTGGATTATCAAGCAAGGCGTGGTAATACTAGATTTAAAGATACTGATGGCAAAAATAAATTTGTACATACTCTAAATGCTTCAGGATTAGCTACTAGCCGTATTTTTCCAGCTATCTTAGAGCAATATCAGCAAGCAGACGGTACAGTCAAGATTCCGGAAGCTTTGCGTAAATACATGGGTGATAAAGAATTTTTAGGAAAATAATGTTGACTTGGATAGAAATAAATAAAAAGAATATTTTACACAATATTAGGCAGTTCAAAAATTTGGCGCCTAAGGCTGAGTTTTGGCCAGTAGTTAAAAGTAATGCCTATGGTCATGGCAGTAAAGAAATAGTAGCTTTCCTTAAAGGCAATGATGATGTGTCTGGATTTATGGTCGCCAACTTGGAAGAAGCTTTAGAGATTAAAGCTTTGACTAATAAGCCAATTATAGTACTTAGTTATTTTGATAGAGAAAACACTGAACTTTTAGAACAAGTAGATTCACAAATTTCCTTACCAATTTATGATTTAGATACAGTAGATTATTTACAAGCCTTGAATAAAGATATTTTAGTAAATGTAAAAATAGAGACAGGTACATCTCGTTTAGGTTTTAGAGTCGATGAAGCTAAGAAGGCAATAGAGCACATAGAAGCTAAGAAAAATATAAATATTTTTAGCATCTTTACTCATTATGCAGAATCTGAGGCTGAAGATCAGACTTTTACTAAAAATCAATTAGCTATTTTTGAAAAAGCTACTAAAGATTATAAAAAATATAAACTTCATTCTGCTTGTAGTGCAGCTAGTATAGCTTTACCTGAGTCTCAAGGAAATATTGTTAGAATTGGTTTAGCTTTTTATGGCCTATGGCCCAGTGAAGCGACTAAGAGAAGAGCCTGGATGTCCAAAATGTGTTTACAGCCTTTAATGTCTTGGAAAACTAAAGTAGTTCAAATAAAGCAATTAAAAAAAGGTGATTCGGTTGGTTATAATAGATCATATAAATGTACTAAGGATTGCAAAGTTGTGGTCTTACCAATTGGCTATAATGAGGGCTATAGTAGATTACTTTCTAATAGTGGAGAAGTATTAATTAAGGGGCAGCGATGTTCGGTAAGAGGTAATATTTGCATGAATCTTACAATGGCAGAGATTCCAAATGACCTAGATGTAGAAGTGGGGGAGGTAGTTACATTGTTGGGACAAGATAATGGTCAAAATATTAGTGTTGAGGAAGTGGCTAAACAATGTCAGACTATAAATTATGAAATAGTCACTAGAATAAATCCAAATTTAATCAGAAAGATAGTTTAATATTTAACGTTTTACGACACATAATATATAGATATATATTAAAGTAGGGTATGAGTGGTTTAATTAAAACAACTAAATCATGGAAAAGGCATTTACCTCAAAGACCGCAAAAGGTCCAGAGGGGTTATTATGCTAAGCAAAAAAATATTCAACGCAAAACTGTTATTAGAATTATTTTTGTAATTTTTGTTATCTTAATCGTTCAAAGTATTTTTCAAATAAAGTATTTGAGAATTAAAAATATAGAATTAAATAATAATAATGACCTAGGTATCGAAGAAGTTCAAGAATTTATCTTAAATGAGCTTACAGTTACCAAGTTTTTCTTTTTTCAAAAGAATAATTATTTTCTAGTACCTATAGAAGACCTAGATGAACAATTGGTATTAAAATATAATTTGGAAGAAGTTGAGTTAGAGAAGAAATGGCCTAACACATTAAAAATTACAGTTAAGGAAAAAAGTTCACACTTTATTTGGCAGAAAGATGACTTAATATACCTCTTAGATGCTACAGGGCTCTTAAATCGCCAAATCAGCATTTTGGACGATAAATACTTGGTCTTAGATGATAAGCGTAATCTTAGACCTAGTGGAGAGCAAATTTTTACAGATCAAGAGATAAATATTATCAATCAGATATATTTAAACTGGATGGATATGATAGCTTCTAAAGCCAAGCTAAATAAAATTACTATTTATAATGATTGGAGCATCGAGTTGAATACTGAAGTTGGTTTTTATGTTAAGTTAGATAAGGATCAAGATATCCAAGAACAGTTAAATAATTTAAAGGCGGTGCTAGAAGAAAATATTACAGGAGTAGATGTAGATTATATTGACGTTAGATTCGGGGATAAGGTCTATTTTAAGTAGATTATTGTAATAATCCATCGACCATGCTCAGGACGCAGGGCTATACTAGCCTTTTTATTATACATACTATGAACTGAGTATAATAACTCTTACACTCAGTTTGACAATATAAAACCTAAGCTTTATAATATAAACATGGTTAAAACAAATAAAAAGTATCAGCTTCCCCTCTTAGATGAGTATCTTGAAAATATTCAGTCTAATAACTACTCTACTGAGACGGTCTACAACTATGAAAGAGACTTAAATACTTTTGAAAACTTTTTAGAGAGTGATATTAAAACAGAGTTTAAGAAATTAACTAAGAGGTCTATTATAAAATTTAAGGCTTACCTATCCTCTACTTCTAGAACTACTGCTTCAAATGAAGTTGGTGAAAAAAAATTATCGAGTTATAGTATTAATCGTATACTGTCAGCCTTGCGTTCTTATTTAAAATTTTTAATTGACGTAGATTATAAAACTCCTGTGACTGCTGATGCTGTTAAGTTGCTTAAGACGGAAAAGAAGTATGGGCAAGTACCAGAGATGAATCAATTGATTACTTTGATAGAAGCACCAAGTAAATTTGAAACTGATCCAACTATTAAGTTGCGTAACCGAGCAATGCTTGAAACTTTATTTGCTACTGGTATGCGTATTTCTGAGCTTCTTTCTCTTAAGCGTGAGCAACTAGATAATACTGGACGTATCTATGTAATGGGCAAAGGTAAGAAACAGCGTTTTGTTTATTTAACTCCTCGAGCTATCAAACATATTAAAGATTATTTAGCTACGCGTCATGATAGCACACCTTATATTTTTATTCCTTACAGGGGTTTAAATAACGCTGATAAGAATAAAAAGATATCTACTAATTATTTGCAATCAAAAATAAAAAGATACAGAGAACTCTTGGCTATTAATATACCTATATCAGCTCACTCTATTCGTCATAGCTTTGCTACCTATTTGGCCGAAAACGGCGCTAATCCGGCAGCTATTCAAATACTACTAGGACATGAGTCATTAGATACAACTACTCGTTATGTACACGCTAGTGACCGTTATGCAGAAAAAATGCATACAGATTTCCATCCTCTCAAAAAATAGGTATTAAATATAGATAATATATTAATAAAATAGCTAATCTTAGCTATTTTTTAGTTTATTTAGATTATAACTCTTGACAAATATTAATATCTATGTTATAGTGAGTAATCACCCAAGGAAGGTGAAACTTATCTGGACCAGCAAAGTCCAAAAGATCCCCCGCTGCTGGCGTTCGTCCCCCGTTTTCTCCTCACATGGAGAATTCTAGAACGCCAGCAGCCCCCCTTTTTTATAAGGGTTTTTTGTTTATTTAAAAATTTAGCTAAAATGAAAAAAGGGACCTTACGATCAGATCCCTCTTCTTCCACCCCAGCACATGGGCCAGAATGGGTGCTCCCTATAAGGAAGCTGAGAAAGCGGCGTTCCGGATTAGCGTGTCGGTCTTCACGAAGGTTCAGCTTTACACTAATGACCTAGTGAAGTTTTAAACCAATTACATCAAATCCAGATGCCTACTTTACATTGTTGGTACGTTTGCTTTTTGAGCACAAAAAGAATAATATCACATATAGATATATTTGTCAATAGTAAAAGCCCCTATAGAAAAGGGGCTAATTTTAGTTAAAATTTTATAGTATTAATTAAGGCAGATAATTCAATGGATTAACAGGAATTCCGTTTAGACGTACTTCTAAATGAAGATGAGGTCCAGTAGAAAATGGTCCAGCTCCTCTAGTACCAGGCATACCACCAGTATAGCCGATAATATCCCCTTTAGAGACAAATTGATCAGCGCTAACATTTATTTTATTAACATGACCATAGACACTAGATAGACCATCAGCATGGACTAGCATAATATAGCTATAACCAGTTGCTCCTCCATCTCTAGCTTTAGCTACGTAACCTGACTCTGCAGCTCTAAGAGCAGTGCCTTGTGGAGTAGCAATATCTATGGCATTATGTTCAAAAATATATCTATAAGGATAATCTGGATCATGGAAATAAGCAGTTATCCGTTGTGATGGTATGGGCCACATTAATCCATCGCTATCAATACTATCTAATTGTAATTGACGGTTTAATTTTTCTCGAGCAATTTTTTCTAGATAAACTATATCATTATCAATTTGTTTTTGCTCTTCTTTAGCCTGACGAAGCAATTCTTGATATTTAGCTTCTTGACCTTCAGTAGAAGCCATTAAATTGAACTTTGATATTTTTTGTCCGTCTAAATTTCCTTTTTTACCATTTAATATATTTTTCAGAGTATCTAATTCAGTTTTTTCATTTTCTAAACTATCTTTATCATTATTTAAGGCTAATTTTATTTCTCCAAGATTTTCTACTCCTTCAAAAAGATTATCTTGCATATCTTCTAACCTATTTAGGTCAGCTATAAAATCACTAAAATTATCATTTAGTATTAAAATTTCTAGCAAACTAGATTTTTGTTGTTGTCTATGTAGAGATCTAATTACTTCAGCTAAGATGTCTTTTTGGTCATCTATCTCGTTTTCTTTAGCGTCTATCTTTAATTCAGTATTTTCTATTTTTAAATCAAGAGTTTCAACTTCTAAACCAGCTGCTTCAATTTCTAAATTAATTTTAGCAATACTTTCATTAAGAGTACTAACTTGGTTAGAAAGACTGCCTAGTTCTTTTTGTTTAGCATAGATATTTTTTTGATAGATATCTATTTGTCTATGTAATTCTTGAATTTCTGATCTTTTAGCATTAATATCCTGATTTACTTGCCATGTTTCCACAGTATCTAAGGTATCTAATTTATACTCTACGGCTAAGCCGTTATTTGGCAAAAAAATAAAACTAAGCAGTGCTATAGTTAATATACTGGATAATACTCTAATAGTTTTTATTTTTATTTGTAGCATGGTTTATTAAATATAACTATATTATAGCATATTTATACTATATTGGCAAGAAAACTAACTTAATTTTTTTATAGCCTTTTTTACTCTACTTAAGGCTTCTTCTTTGCCTAAGAATTCTAAAAGCTCTCCAGGTGATGGACTACGTTCTAATCCAGAACAAGCCACTCTTAATGGCCAAAAAATATCTCCTGGACTTAAATTTCTCTTGGCTATAATATCTTTAATAGAATTATTAATAGTATCTTGATCCCATTCGCTATGATGTATTTTTCCTAGGATGCCTAAAGCTAAGTTTATACCCTCTTTAGTTTTCTCAAAGTCTGATTTTTTAAAAATTAACATTTCTTTGTCATATTCTGGAAGATCAAATAAAAATTTACTATCTTCACCTAAATCAGCTAAGTTATCAATACGACTACCAAATAATCTCAAGACTTTTTTAGCTTTATGAGCATTTTTACCAAGAAATTTTTCGGTGTTAGATATTAATTGTTCAAATCTTTTATCATTTTGTTCTATAATTTTGCGAATGTATTCAGCATTAAACCAATTAAGTTTAGTAATATCAAAGACAGCTCCGGCTTTATTAATTTTCTCTAGAGAAAACTCTTTTATTAACTCATTAATCATAAAAAACTCTTGGTCATTACCAGGATTCCAACCTAATAGAGCTACATAGTTTATTAAAGACTCAATTAGGTAGCCTTTTTTTAAATAATCTTCCACAGCTACATCGCCTTGTCTTTTGGAAAGCTTTGATTTATCAGGGTTTAGCAGTAAGGGTAAATGTACAAAAGTTGGTAAATTATATTTTAAAGCTTTATAAATTAAAATATGTTTTGGAAAAGACGGCATCCATTCCTCTCCTCTAATAACATGACTGATACGCATGTCATGATCATCTACCACATTTGCTAAATGATAGGTTGGAAATTTATTAGACTTTAATATCACAAAATCATCTAAATCCTGCCCTTTTATAGAAATTTTTCCATAGACAGCATCTTGGCCAACTATAATTTCATCATCAGGAATCTTAAAACGGACTACAAATTTTTGACCGGCTTGTATATTTTTATCAATTTCTTCTTTACTAAGATTTAGACAATGACGATCATATTTTGGTACTTGTTTATTTTTCTGCTGTTCTTCTCTTACTTTATCTAATCTTTCGGGAGAACAAAAACATTTATAGGCTTGATTATTATTTATTAATTTATCACTAGCTTTTTGATATAAACTGAGACGGTCGGATTGATGTTTAACTTCTACATCAGACACTATACCTACTTTAGCTAGAGTATCTATTAATTCTTGATCAGCATTAGCTATATATCTTTCTCGATCAGTATCTTCTATCCTAATGATAAATTCTCCTTTATTTTTTTTAGCCCACAAATAAGAGAATAGCGCAGTACGTAAACCACCTATATGTAAGTATCCAGTTGGACTGGGGGCAAATCTAGTTCTTATTTTCTCCATATATTTTATTGTTTTTTTCGCTTATTTCTATAAATTAAATAGGGAAATTGTATAATAGCTCTATTTATACGGAATAACCTATTGGGTTGTAAAATCAGTCGCCATAGCCATTCTAAGCCAAAACTTTGTATAAATTTTGGCGCTCTCTTCATTTTACCAGACATGAAGTCAAAAGTCCCGCCTACTCCAGCCGCTATTTTAAGCTTAGGAATTTGCTTTATATTTTCTGATATCCATATATCTTGCTTCGGTGCTCCGAAGCCAACTAACATAATTTCAGGAGCAAATAATTTAGCTTTAGCTAAAGCAGTATTTTCATCAGCTACCTGGAAATCAAGACTAGGATATTTGGCCTTGATAGTCATAAAAAACTGATCTGTCTTTGTCCAACCTTCGCTATATAAACAAAACATTATTTTTAGATCTTGGTTAATAGCTTTGTCAATTAGTATTTCTGTTAGTCGTGCACCTGTGATTCGATCATCAAGAGAAACTTTATGACCCATGTATTGCAGAGCCTTGATGATACCAGTGCCATCAATCAAAGAAATGCTAGATTGATTAATAATTTTTAAAAATTCTTTATTTTTTTGACTACTAACTACAAATTCAGGATTAATAGTAGCTATTTGATGAGTTTTGTCAGAATTTAAAAATTCAAGCAATTTATTTTTTAAAAGATGCTCGGCAATTACATTTACTTTTACTCCTAGAAGATTATATTCGGTCATAAGTCAAAGGCTTGTAAACTAGTAAATGATGGTCCAGTTTTACTCAATTCACTTTCTATAAGTTCAAAGTATGACGCAAAGAATGATTTTTGTACTGACCAATTTTCAAATTCCTTAAATTCTTTAAAATCAGCTGTTTGTTTTACTCTAGCCAAAGTAAGGTGTGTAGAAAATTTACGAACTTCTTTATGTGCTAAACCATCTTCAAATAAAACCTGTTCTATCTCATCATATAAGTTCTGTAAAATTTCATTTTCTTTTATTTTTAAAACTAGAACTTTTGGTTGACGTTCATTAAATATTTCAGTTTGGTCAATTTCAAGTTCCAAATCATTTATAGCAAGATCCAATTTATTCAAGCTATCTATAATATCTGGTATTTTATCTATTGGCATTTCACCTAAAAATTTTAAAGTTAGATGAATTTGATCAGGGTGAACTTTTTTTATCTTTTCCCAAGGTAAATCGAGTGCTTCAAATTTTTTGAATATATCTTTAACAATACTTGGATCAATTGGTAGAGATATAAATAATCTTTTAGTTTCCATAGTATGATTTTATCTTAAATATACTCAAAAATCAATGGCAATAATGTCTAAATTTTGTTATAATATATAGACCAAAAATAAAATAATAACTTTAAATTTTTATGCCCAGTTTTTATAGGAAGAAAATAGCGATTTTTACTTTATTGGCAATACTTATCCCCAATCTAGCTTTTGGAGCCGAAGTAAATTATGACAAAATAATATCTGATTCAGACGCGGAAAATTATCAGTCTATGACCATGCCTGAGATTAGAGATTTTTTACGTTCACAAAATTCATATTTAAAAGATTTTAAGTATAGTGGAAATAATCCATCTCCTTCTCAGATAAAATCAGATCCTGAGAAGAAATATGTTCAAACCAGGTCTGCCTCTGAAATAATCTATAATGCTGCTCAAGAAGCTAAAATAAACCCACAATTTCTTTTGGTCCTACTTCAAAAAGAACAAGGTTTAATAGAATATTCTAATCCATCTGAGAGAGGTGTGAATTTTGCCATGGGCTATTATTGTTATGATGGAAATTATTGTAATGTAAAATACAAAGGTTTCGGTAAACAAGTTAGAGGTGCTGCTTTACAGTTTAGATGGTACTTAGATAATATTTACAGTTATAATTGGCAGCCTAATAAACCAGCCTGTGCTGATGATCCTAATACACTTTTACCTTGCACTTCTAGAGGTACTGTAGTCACACCAGCTAATAAGATTACTGCGGCTATGTATATTTATACTCCGCATCTTCATGGTAATAAATTATTTTTTAGTCTTTGGAATAAATATGGTTTCGGTGGTTTAATTGACGAAGGAGATGATATACCAATTGGCAGTCTAGGTTTTTTGCCTGATGGAGCTTTGGTAAAAGCTAAAGATGGTGAAGAAGGAACTATTTATTTGATAGCCAATGGTCAAAAGAGAGCTTTTTCTAGTATGACCTCTTTGATATCAAGATTTGATCCAGATAAAGTGTTATCTGTAGATCAAGATGAGCTTGATAAATATGATGATGGTTCGTTGATTGCTCACGCTAATTATTCACTCCTAGAAGATTCTAAGAGTAATAAATATTTAATTGATGGTCTGAATAAGAGATTGATAGTCTCAGACGAAGCTTTTAGGCAATTAGGTTTTAATCCTATGGAAATAGAAGGAGCTAATTCTTCTGATTTAGCTGCTTATGCAAATGGTGATGATTTGACTGAATCCTCTACTCCTTTTGCTGAATTATGGCAAGATATGGATACTGAGACAGTTTATTTGGTAAAAGATGCTAAGAAACGTAGGATTATAGATCAGCTGATAATTGATGCCAATTTTCCTGATATGAAAATTAAAGAAGTAACAGCCAAAACATTAAGTGATTTAGAGACTGGTGCGCCAGTTAAGTTGGCCGATGGTACTTTATTTAAGAAAGCTTTAGATCCTAGGGTTTATGTGATTTCTAATGGTGAGCGTCGTTTAATTCCTGACGGCACTACTTTTGATAAATTAGGCTATGATTGGACTCAAATTTATACAATTTCTAATAAAATATTAAATTTCCATAAACTTGGATCTACTATAGTCAGTCAAGAATAATATATATGATTACTTTTGCTAGCTTTGTTCCTCATTCTCCAATTTTGATTCCTGAGGTCGGCAAAGAAAATCTAAAAAAATTAAAAGATACCATTCAAGCTTATAAAAATTTAGAGCATGATTTATATGCTTCTAAGCCAGATTTGGTAATTCTTATTTCTCCTCATGCCAATAGTCAAGAGGGTGAATTTTTTACTATCAATCAACAGCCAAAATTAAGAGCTGATTTTAAAGATTTTGGTGATTTGGTAACTAAGCTAGAATTTGATAATGATATTGGTTTGGGCTACCAAATAAAAGAATCTTGCGAAGATTATTTTCCAATTATGTTGACTTCTAATAAACAATTAGATTACGGCTCAGGTGTACCGCTCCTCTATTTAATGGAACACTTGCCTAATACTAAAATTATTAGCATTGGTTATGCAGATTTACCTTATGGAGATCATATAAAATTTGGTGAGTTAATTCGTAAACAAATTAATTTAGCTGACAAACGTGTGGCTATTGTAGCTTCTGGAGATCTTTCCCACAAACTACATAAAGATTCACCAGCTGGTTATTCACCTCGAGCTCAAGAGCTTGATCAGACAATAATAAAACTACTTAATAATAATCAAGTTGATGATATTGTAAATATAGATCGAAAGTTAGTAAAAGAAGCTGGCGAATGTGGTCTACGTTCTTTGCTAATATTATTAGGGATTATTAAAGAATTAAACTATCAGCCTGAGAAATTGAGTTATCAAGCACCATTTGGGATTGGTTATTTAGTAGAAAACTTTAAAGTAAAATAAAACATTTTTAAAAGCTCCTTAAGAGGAGCTTTTTTTATATTCAGCTACAAGTTTAAAAAAATAACGCCATCGTCCAGATCCCTGGGCTAGTTCTTTGGTATCATCTAGACATTTTTCTACGAAATTTTTATCATGATCTTTGCAGATTTTGAAAACAGAATTCCTTTTTGATTGCGGAATTGCTAATTCATCTATAATACCTAAAGCTAAATCCTGCCATTGATAGGCTGGTGCTTTTTTCCCTTCTTTCTTCTTATTTTTGAATATATCGGCTATTTGTTGCATAAAGTCATTATAACAAATATATTTTGCTTTATATAGTTGACAAAATATAGTATATATAGTATATTAAGCTGTTTTGAAAAAGACAATCTATCGCCATAATTATCAAAATATAGTATATTATAGATATGTTTAAAATAGCTAAATATCCAGATCCAATACTCAGAAAAACAGCTAAGCCAATTAGTGATTTTAACGATGAATTAAAAAAGATGGCCAGCGATATGGCCGAGGTCATGTATGAAGATGATGGCATAGGATTAGCTGCTCCTCAAGTAAGTAAGAGCCTTAGGCTGATTGTAATAGGATTGGGACACGGCGATTTCAAGACTTATGTTAATCCAGAGATTACATTTTTTTCTAAAGAAAAAACCAAGACTGATGAAGGTTGTTTATCTTTACCAAAAATATTTGGTGATGTTATTAGGCCAAAGAAAATTCATGTAAAATATTACGATTTAGATGGTCAGGTGCACAAAGAAAAATTGAAAGGTATTGATTCTGTAATATTGCAGCACGAAGTAGATCATTTGAATGGAATTTTATTTATTGATAGAGTTGAAAAAATTAATCAGGGGCAAGAGTTATTAGATGCCCTAAAAAAACAACTTGATGAACAAGCCAAATAAACAAATTATATTTTGGGGTACACCTGAGTTTGCTGTACCCTCTTTAGATACCTTAAATAAATTATCTTTAGTATCTTTGGTGATTACTCAGCCAGATAGACCAGCTGGACGTGGTAAAAAATTATTAGCCAGTCCAGTAAAAGAATATGCCAGTAAAAATAATATTGATATCTTGGATCCGCAAGAGCTGAATAAAGATTTTGCAGAAACTCTTAAAAAATATTTACCGGCTACTTTTATAGTAGTAGCCTATGGCAAAATAATTCCGCAAGAAATATTAGATTTATCTGAACTAACAGCTATTAATATTCACCCATCAATGTTGCCTATATTACGTGGGCCATCTCCTATACAAACAGCGCTTTTACAAGGTTTTGATTCTACAGGAGTGTCATTAATGCAATTAGATAAAAAAATGGACCATGGGCCTATTTTGAGCCAAATAGAGGTAAAAATAGACTCAAATGAAGACTATATTTGCTTGTCTGAGCGATTATCTACTATTGGAGCTGATATATTAAATAAAAACATCTTAGATTATCTAAATAGTCAGGCCACTCCTCTACCTCAGGATGATAATCAAGCTACTTTTTGTAAGATGATTAAAAAAGAAAATGGTCAGATTGATTGGCAAAAACCTGCTCAGGAAATTCATAATCAAGTTAGAGCTTATAGACAATGGCCTAGAGCTTATACAAAACTAGATAATTTGGATATTAAATTTTTAAAAACAGAAGTAGTGGCAGAAATTTTAAAACCAGGAGAAATAAAATTTGATAAAAACAGTTTAATAGTTGGCACAGTCGAAGATAGTTTAAAAATCTTAGAACTTCAGCCAGCTGGTAAAAAAGCCATGAGCTCTCAAGATTTTATACGAGGTTATCAAAAATATCTAGATAAAATTTTTCAATAAAAAATACTCTAATTAATTAGAGTATTTTTTAGTTTATTTATTTTCTTTAGCTTGCCTTGCTTGAGCTAGCTTGGCTCTCATATTTTGTCTAACTTCATCGTTAGCATTTATAGATATCATACTTGCTGCCAGATCTAAATTACCAGATTTTAATAATTCTTCAAATAATTTTCCACTTGCTCTATCCAGAAATTCCTGACCTCCACTGTGATTTATTTTCGTTTTATTAGCAAATAGCCATTTTCCGGATGTAACAAAATCATCATTATCAAGTGCTTCAATGAAAGCAAAATCATCCAATGATTCAGCTTCTTTTTTCTCTTTTTCCATCTTTTTAAAAACATCTCCCCATAAATCTTCTATCTCTTGTGTTCTAGCCTCTGTTTCTGGTATATCTGGCATAGCTTCTTCCTCTGCTATAGCCTCTCCCATGGCTTGTTTTTCAGCTGCTAATGGATCAATTAATTCTGTTGACTCCATAACATCTTTAAGATTTTTTGCTCTACCCTCTTTAGATCTTCCTTCGGGTAAAATATCTATCATTCTTTGAGCACCATCAAAATCTCCAGTATCACGATAAGCTCTAAACAAATCTCCACTTCTGTGGTCTAACCATCTTTCGTTATTTTCATATTTTCCGTCTTTAACAGATTCTAACCATGCTTCGGCTTTAGCCGTGTCTCCAGAAATAATGGCTTTATCAAAATCTTTTGTATTTTCAATACCTTCTTCTTGTTCTACTGAAGTTTCATTAGCATCTTGAGTAACTTGCTCTAATCCCATAGATTCTCTTTGAGCAGCTAGAGCATCAATATCTTCTGCCCCTACTTTTTGAGCATAAGCTTTATCGGCAGCTATTTCATCTGCTGATATCTCACCTGTTACTGACTCCATATTTTCTGGAGCTTGCTCAACAGGGTTATTCTCGTTGTCTGGCGTAAGTTTTTCTTTTTCACTCATATGTTTTATTTTACTTTTTTCTTTTCTGTAACCCAAAAACCTAAATATTTACCAAGCATCAATCTAGTTTGAGCATCTATAGCTGGTATAGAACCAAATATTATCATAGTAATTGGAAATATAATCCACTGTAATAACATTAGCAAATATTTAAAAGGTTTCATAATTCTGGAACCTCTTTGTTTTGGCGGTATTGGCGGTAAGATAAATACACTCATTAAGGCAATTAAAATCATACCCACCATTCCAGAACGCATTAAGTTTTCTAGCATCAAAGGCGCGTTTTGAGTTAAGACACTAGTTAAGCCTTGTTTTTCAGCTAAATATAGAGGCAAATAACCCATGATAAATATTAACATTGGTGCAGTAGCCCAAGTATACACTCCTTCGGTCTGGTTCCAAGTATAAACCAATTTTTTATTGAAGGGCATTTTTTTATTTTTAGCAAATTGCCAAACCATATATGGAAAATGTTCTACTCCGTAAGCCCAACGACGCATTTGTTTATATTGATTTACCAAACTACGCCAGATATTCCCAACGTAAACAGTGTTCATTGATACAGGGATATGCATTGGTTCTACTTCATAGTCACCATCATAATGTATCAAGCATTGTAAAAATATACGAGAGTCTTCAGTTACTATATTATTTTGCCAAAATCCAATATCTACTAGTGCTTGCCAACTCATTGAATGGGAAGAAAAAGTAAATAATCTTTCTGGACGAGCCAAATCAGTTAATAACCAAAAAGTAGTGGAGTTAGCTACTACTCTAGTAATTGGATCAGATTCCCAAATGTTATTATGATAAAAAGCCATTGGTTGAAAAGAGGTTCGGTATGGATTTTTATGTGAAATAAATTTATGGGTCAAGTAAGCAAAATAGTCTGGATGAGAAATAGTATCTACATCAAAAGCTGAGACAATAAGTTTTTTATAATCAAAACCTTCGGCATCAATATATTTTTTAACCTCATATCCAGCATGATAAAGATTAGAGCCCTTGCCTTTAATTTCGCCTTCTAAATTATCAGGATGAACAGTTATGATTATTTTATGAAAAATATCTTGGTATTTTTCTTTTATTTTATTAGCCAGAGGAACAAATTGTTCTTCATAACGACCCTCTCCAGCTAAAATTATTATCATTTGTTTTTGATCGTATTTAGTTTTCCTAGCCAGATTATTAAAAGTAACATCAACAACCTCAAATGGCTCACCAGCAGTGGGTAAAAATACAATATGATGATATTCACGCCAGTGTTTATTGTGAGTATGTTTTAGAAATTGCCACCAGTCTACTTTAGTAGCTCGCCTATATTTAAACCAAGAAAGTAATAAAAATATAAGCATATAAGTAATACGCAAAACAAAATAGACATCAAAAATTATAACAAAATATATACCATATAATGGTGAGATAAATGATAGAGATATGGTAATAATAAAAGTAAGCCAGACCATCATGCCAGGCATTATTTCTAGATTTCTATACTTATAATAGTCTTTATATTCTTGTTTCATAAACTATACCGATCACTTTCTATGCCAACTGCCTCAGAAATATGTTTATAATTATCGTGTTGAATTATATTTTCTAGTTGTCTGTTTATGATATTTACAGCAGTAGGGCCATTATAAATTAGGCCCGTAATTAATTGCACTAAATTGGCACCAGCTTTAATTTTTTTGTAGGCATCATGTCCTGAAAAAATACCACCTGTTCCTATAATTTTATATTTACCTTCACTATGTTGATAAAGATAAGCAATTATTTCATTAGATTTATCTCTGGTAGGCTGACCTGAAATACCACCTGGTTTATCTTGATTCTTTGATTTTAGATTTAAACTAGCTTTATCCTTAGCTAGATTAGAAGCAATAATAGCACTAATATTATATTTCTTAGCTAAATAAATAATATCATCTAGCTCTTCTTTGGACAAATCTTGACCAATTTTTAACCAAATTGGCTTTTTAGATTTATTTATAGATTGTATTCTGTCTAAAATTGGTTCTAGTAATTTTTTTGACTGCAAACCAGTAAAACCAGCTACATTTGGACAAGAAAGATTAATAGTAACAATATCAGCATGTTCTGCTAATATTTCAAAGCTAGCCTGATAATCATCGGCTGCTTTTTCCATAGCTACATTACTAGTTTTAGCAATACTAGCAGATATTAAAGCAGTTTTTGTTTTAAGTACCTCGGCTATTTTTTTAGCGCCTTGGTTGCATAAGCCATAATAAACAACTAAAGCTTTATCTTTTGGTAGTCTCCAAAGCCTAGGCTTTGGGTTGCCTTCTTGGGCTTGATGAGTAATAGAGCCAATTTGAGCCCAAGCAAATCCCATAGCTGACCAAGTATTGATAGCTTTACCATTTTTGTCTAAACCAGCTGCTAAGCCAACTGGATTTTTAAAGTATAAGCCAAATAATTTTTGACGTAATCTAGGTGAAGTATAGTTTAACCTAGATTTTAATAACTTATTTAATAATTTTGATTTACTAAAAAAAGATAAGCCCCATAATGTAAAATCATGGATTTTTTCTGGATCAGTTAGAAATAGAATGGGTCTAATAATTTTTTGGTAAAACATTTATTTTTGTAAAATTTCTTTTAATTTTTTTAAATTCTCAGCCATAATTTTAACATAAAGATCTTTTATGAAATCAGGGTCAATATTATTTTTTTTAGCCCAAAGAGTGATATTTTCTTTTATTTCTATTTCCCTTTTAAAATCACGAATATTATCAGGATCCTTACATTTAGCTACTTCCTCCATTAAGGATAGCCTAATGGCTAGGCTTTTGATAATTAGTTTATCTGCTTCGTCTATTTTTTCCCTAATTTTAGCTATTTTATCTTGTGACATATTGAAAATAAGTAGCTATAATCTACCAGAAAAGCGATTATTTTTCAAGGGGTTTTATTGTTTGACAGAAGAAAATTTTAGGAATATAATACAGCAATTCAAGAGTACATGTTCAAGGAACAGAACGAGGAAATTAGGTGGGGCCTTTCCTTAGTTGGCTATTTAGTGAGCATCGGCACAGGCCACTGCTCGTTTTATCCAACGAAACGTACTCGGCTGCGTACGTTGTTCTGTTCCTCTCTTTTTCTATAACCAAGTCCTATGGGCTTGGTTTTCACTGTAATCAAAAAAGACTCACTAAAGAGTCTTTGTTTTTATATTATGTTTTATTACTTGGTCTTTTTTGCCAAGTAGGAAATCAGCTTCGAATTTTTTATTTTCTAGAAATACAGGAAACCAATATTGAGCATCGTTCCACATTTTTTTGTAGGGAATATTATCTAAATCAAACCACTTAGGTTTCATTTCTTCACTCTCCTCTACTAAGCCACTAAAATTATCACAATGAAAAACATGCATTTCCAAATCTTGATCTTTATCTTGCCAAGAAAAGTCTATTATAGCTACCGGCTCCAAAGATTTTATTTCTAGAGAACATTCTTCAAATACTTCACGCCTAGCGGCCTCTTCTATACTCTCACCAACTTCAAGTTTACCGCCAAAACCATTTGTCTTGCCCACGCCGAAGCCTCTTTTCTTAAGACCTAATAATATTTGATTATCTTTAGTAATTAAAACTAGGGTTAGTACAGTTTTTTTAGGCATTAATCAAATTATTATCTAATAATTCTTTAAAATAAATGTCTAAATCATCTATTTGTTTTAGTTCTTCAGCGCTATACCATTTATATTGGTCGTTTTCTGATTCATCTAGTCTGATATTACCCTCTACTTCACCGATATAAGTCAGTCTAACTACATGTATTTCAGGTTTAGGGATAATATCTTGAGCAGCTATTAATTTTGGTATACCGACTAATTCTAAATTAGTCTCTTCTTTAATCTCACGCTTAAGATTGTCTATTAATACTGAGCCTGGATCAATACGACCACCAACTATATCCCAACGTCCTTTGATATCTGGATATTTATCCAATGAACGACGTAACATTAGATATTTACCTTCTTTGTTTTTTAGTAGAGCTTTAACACCTACTTGTAGTTTTACATCCATATTATGATTCGTCTAATATTATTTTTTTATCAAAACCACCTCTTTTATTAAATTTATCTTGTTTGATCTTTGCTATTTCTTCTTTATTAAAGCCGTATAATTTACAAATAGCATCAATTACTTCATAAATATCAGCTATTTCAGTAATATCTTCTGATTCTATAAATTCATTAGCTTCTTCTAGTAATTTAGCTTTTAATTTAATCTTGTATTCGTCGTCACTAGCAATATGAGTAACAGGCTGGCCGTTATTAGTAATAATTATTTCGGGAATTTTATCACGAATTAACTTGTTGTATTTTTTAGACATCTTCTTCCCCTTCTTCTAGTTCTTCTATTTCTAATTCCTTATCTTCCTTTATTATTTCCTCCTCCTCTGGTTCTGGTTCTTCTTCTACTTCGTCTGGTTCAGGTTCTGGTTCTTCTTCTACCACTTCCTCTTCTACTTCGTCTGGTTCAGGTTCAGGTTCTGGTTCACTATTTGATGCTGCTGCACCACCTTCGCCATCTCCATCATTTAATTCATCTAAAAGTTCATCTAGAGTAGAATTTTCTACTGAAAATAAAGTCTCTACAGTATCGTATAATTGATCCAACAAGTCTCTTGCTTCCTCGTCTAATGTATCTGATTGCACACGTTCGATTAGAGCTCCATTTCTCTTGTATATTGATAATCTATAAAGACCATTGGAAATCTTATTAAGATTCAAAACACCACTGTTTAAACTTAAGTTATAGTAATCTTGAGAGCGGTGTTCCCAAGTATAAGACCCATTGTTAGTTTTTATTACTAATCTATTGAGTATATTTCTTATTCTGTTTGGATTACTCATAATTTTTTAATTTAATTTTAAGTTTTATTTACCATGGCATTTTTTATATTTCTTACCACTACCACAGTAACAAGGATCGTTTCGGCCAATACGCTTACCAGTCTCATCAATTGGTTTATTAGATACAGCAGGATTAGCTTGTGAACGATTAGCTACTTGTTTTTGGAAAGGTTGATAGCCTTGTTTTTGTTCTTCAAAAACTTTTTGACTCTCCCCTGGTTTAGGACCAGAGGCTACTGTATTTCGTTTCAAGTTGACTTTAAATATAGAATAAACTATTTGCTTTCTAATTGCCTCTAGTAATTGATTAAACAAATTAAAAGCCTCGCGTTTATATTCAATTAAAGGATCTTTTTGGCCATAACCTTGTAAACCAATTCCAGTTCGAAGTTTGTCCATAGCAGTTAAATGCTCTACCCATAAAGTATCAATACTTTTTAGAACAATACTGCGCTCAATAATTTGCATTGGCTTCCAAGTATCATCTTGTAAATCAACATTAGCATTAATATCTTCGGTTAAGGCTAAATATTTATTTTTAGCAATGGAATTAATATACTCAATTACTTTATCTCTATTGTCATGAGAATTACTTTTGCCGTTTTGAGTTAAAAGTTCTTTAATTTTAATTTCTTCTTCTGATTCTAAAACAAAAATTGATTTTAGAGTTTCTAAAATTTCTTTAGGATCAAAGTCACCAGTATTTTTTTCACCCAGCGTATGGAATGAAACTACACTTTCAATTTCTTGATCAACATATTCTAGTACTATATCTTGAGAACTTTTTTCAGTCTTATGTTCTTTGTCAGAAAATATTTCAAGTAATTGTTGGCGAGAACCATAAACTACTTGGCGATGTTTGTTAATTACATCATCATACTCTACTAAGTGTTTTCTAATATCAAAGTTATGGCCTTCCACTTTTTTCTGAGCAGATTCTATAGAATTGGAAATTAATTTATTTTCTATAGGCATATCTTCAGCAATACCTAGTTTATCCATCATATTTTTCATACGATCTGAGCCGAAAATACGCATCAAATCATCTTCCATAGAAATATAAAATTGAGATGAGCCAATATCACCTTGACGCCCAGCTCGACCACGGAGCTGATTATCAATACGACGTGATTCATGACGTTCTGTGCCGAGAACATGTAAACCACCTAATTCAATAATCTCATCACATTTAGCTTTATCCATTGGTGAACCACCTAAAATAATATCTACACCACGGCCAGCCATATTAGTAGCTACTGTAACAGCGCCTTTGCGACCAGCTTGAGATATAATTTCAGCTTCTTTTTCATGAAATTTAGCATTCAATAAATTATGTGGAATACCAGCTTTTTCTAATAATTTGCCAAGTTCTTCATTTTTATCAATAGAAATTGTACCAACCAACACCGGTTGACCCTTATCATGACGTTCTTGAATTTCCCTGACAATTGCTTTTAATTTGCCACGATAAGATTTATAGATTTTATCTCCTTGATCGTCTCTAGAAAATGCTTTGTTAGTTGGAATAACAGTCACATCTAAATTATAAATCTTAGCCATTTCTTCTGCTTCCGTAGCTGCTGTACCTGTCATACCTCCTAATTTTTTATACATCCGGAAGTAATTCTGAAAAGTTACTGTAGCTAAAGTCATACTTTCCTTTTGAATTTCTACTCCCTCTTTAGCTTCAATAGCTTGATGTAAACCTTCACTATAACGACGACCAGGCATCATACGGCCAGTAAATTCATCAATAATAATTACTTCATTATCTTGAATTACATAATCTCTATCTTTGCTAAATAAAGTTTTAGCTTTTAAAGCTGATTCTATATGATGGACACTTTCCATACCATGACTTTCATATATATTGTCCACGCCCAAAGATTTTTCCATTTTACTTACACCCTCTTCAGTTAAGGTGCAAGCTTTCATTTTTTCATCAATATTATAATCTTCATTTTCTTTGAGAGTTTGAATCATTTGAGCAAATTGTCCATAACGATCTGTAGATTGATCAGCTGGAGCAGATATAATTAATGGAGTTCTAGCTTCGTCAATTAAAACACTATCAACTTCATCAATCAAAGTATAGTGTAAACCACGCTGAACTTGTTTTTCACTATCTTGGGTCATGTTGTCTCTTAGATAATCAAAACCAAATTCATTATTAGTACCATAGGTAATATCAGCTTGGTAAGCCTCCTTTCTTTCTACTGGACGTAGAGAATCATCTTCACTTGTGTCATAAACAAAAGCACTGTCATGAGCAATTACACCAATGCTAATACCTAAAAAATCATAAACTTTTGCCATCCAAACAGCATCACGTTTAGCTAAATAATCATTTACAGTAATAACGTGTACACCTTTATCTGATAAAGCATTAAGATAAACTGCTAAAGTGGAAGTAAGAGTTTTACCCTCCCCTGTTTTCATTTCAGCAATCTGACCTTGATGTAAAACAATGCCTCCTAAAATTTGTACATTATAATGCCGTTGTCCCAAAGTACGTTGAGCAGCAACTTTTATAAGGGCAAAAGCCGGCACCAGGACATCATCCAATTTGGTACCGTCTTGTATTTGCTTTTTTAGATTTAGACTTTCTTTTTTTAATTCGTCGTCGTTGAGTTTGAGAAATTCCTTTTCTTTTTCGTTTATAGCATCAACTTGTGGTTGTAAGCTTTTCAAGAATTTTTCATTCGCATCGCCAAATAGTTTATCTAGAAATTTTAACATATACGTATTCTAATCTTTCTTTCTCCAAAATTTTAGTGATTTAAAATTTTTAATATTTTTTCTGAGTTTATCTAATCTTTTATCTTTATTTTTGACTAACAAACGAGCTAATTTTTCTTGAACTTTATCTACCGCAGCTCTAGCATCACTATCCTCTTCTTTGACAAAAATAGATTTTTTATCTGCTAAGCTTAATTTAGCTTCTACAGTGTAAACCTCTCCTTTGTTATGATGCTGATCTCTTTTTAACTTTACTTGAAAATCAAGAACATTTATTTGATATTTATCTAAATTATCAAATCTATCTTGTAGATATTGTCTAAAAGGTTCTGTGAGATTAAAATTTTGATTATAAATTTGAATCTTCATAGTTTTCTTATGCTTGTTCGGATTTTTTATCCATTATTTTTTTAATAATGAGAATAATAACTAATACTGCTGCTCCGCCTACTAACATTAAAAATGTCTTGTCTTGGTAAAAAGATGTTGCTTCAACGCCAGCTTCTTGAGCTTGAGCAGCTTTAGCCATAAAAATTAGACTACTTAAGATTAATGCTTTTTTCATAGTTTTTGTTTAATTATTTTATATATTAAATATACCAAATTTAGCTTAATATCACAATTATTCTAAGATTGCCTTGATGCGTCTAATACCAGCTGATGAAGACTGTTCTTTTTTGATATGAAAATGACCTAAATGTTTAGTATTATCTACATGAGGACCGCCACAAATTTCTTTAGAAAAGCTTCCTACTTCATATATTTTTATCTTTTCACCATATTTATTATCAAAAAGACCAATAGCACCTTGATTTTTAGCTTCATCTACTGACATTTCTTTAAAATTTACTTCCAAACCAGCTTTAATTTGCTCATTAACCATATCTTCCACAGCTTGTTTTTGCTCAGGAGTTAATGCTTCAGGATGAACAAAATCAAACCTTAATCTTTTTTCATTGATATTACTACCACGTTGTTCGACGTGATCGCCTAATACATTTCGCAAAGCTTGATGTAGCAGATGAGTGGCAGTGTGATATTTGGTAGCCATTTCTCCGTCATCAGCTAATCCGCCTTTAAACATTCCAGCGCTAGCAGTTCTAGATAGTTCTTGGTGTTTTTTAAATTCAGCTTCGAATTCTTGCTTGTTTATTTTAATATTACTTTCTTGAGCTAATTCTTCAGTCATTTCTAGTGGAAATCCATAGGTAGAAAACAATACAAAAGCAGCTTTACCATCAACAGTTTTTAGTTTAGTAAATTCTTTTAGTCCTTTTGCTAAAGTCTTAGTAAATTTCTCTTCTTCTTTGGTTAATTCAGAAATTATAAATTTTTTATTATCTACTAACTCAGAATAACCTGATTTATATAAGTTAATTATTATTTCAGCTAATTCAACACAAAAATTGTTTTCTATATTTATTGATTTGCCAAATCTTATTGCTCTTCTGATTAATCTACGCAAAACATAACCTTGATCTTTATTGGATGGAGCTATACCACGTGGATCACCCATCATAAATACAGCCGATCTAATATGATCAGCTATGATTCTAAAAGACTTTTTATCATCTTCATATTTTTTACCAGAAAGTTTTTCTAGTTGTTTTATAATTGGCTGCCAGAGCTCAGTTAAATAATTATCATCAAAGCCATTAAGCACCGCTAAGGTTCTTTCAAAGCCCATACCAGTATCAATATTTTTTTGTTTTAATGCTTCGTATTTACCATCAGCGGTTTTATTGTATTGCATGATGACATTATTCCAAATTTCTACCCAACCATTATCATCTTCATGAAACACCTCAGGAGCATCTCCTTGACCTGTCCAATAGAATATCTCTGTATCAGGACCACAAGGACCAGTTTGTCCAGCTGGACCCCACCAATTTTCTTTTATCTTTTCTATTCTATCTTGAGCTACTCCGAGATCTAACCAAACCTTTTCTGATTGACTATCATAATTCGGCACATCTTCATTACCACCAAAAATAGATACAGCTAGATTTTTTTTGTCTAACTTTAATGTCCCAGTTAAAAATTCCCAAGAAAATTTAATAGTTTCTTCTTTAAAATAATCGCCTAATGACCAATTGCCAAGCATTTCAAAAAAAGTATGGTGGGTAGCATCGCCCACTTCGTCTATGTCTCCAGTTCGGACACATTTTTGGACATTGACTAATCTATTGCCTTCAGGATGTTTTTCTCCAACTAGATACGGCACCAAAGGATGCATACCAGCAGTAGTGAATAAAACTGTTGGATCATTTTCCGGAATTAAAGAAGCAGAGCTAATCAATGCATGATTTTGGCTCTGAAAATATTCAAAAAAACTCTTTTTTAATTCTTGTGAAGTCATATTATTATAATTCAAAAAATTTACTGTTTTTACAGTAAATCTGTATATATTTTAGTAAATTATAGCTTAAAAGTCAACTTATTTTAGTAAGTTAAAAACCCTGTCAGAGTACGAAGAAGCTGAAAGGGGGTTCAGCAGCTCGTTGATCACGAAGTGATCCTCTGACAGGGTGTGTCGTGGTGGACCTTGATTAGGTTCCGCTCCGCTCTGATCGTGTGGCAGCGCTAGGCAATTTATTACCTAAATCAAGGTCCAACTATATTAATAGGGTCATCGGTGGAGGTCTGCTATAGCTGCTGGATCTAAAAGATCCATTGGCTTGGGTGCGTACACAGCCACAGCCACAGCCTCATGGAGGAGAGAAAGACACATCGATGACCCAAGAACATATAACCGAGCCAGTATATATTATATACTAAAGATAGTCAATATCTAGCAAATAAACAAAAAAAAGTACCGGTCCCCCGCGTGAAATACGAGGGACCGGCGAGAAAGGCTGCTACGAGCAAGCGTCGACGGGTTGAAGTATATTCTCTCCAGTTGGGACAGGATACCCCGGTCGGAGTTTGAGTCAACAGACAACATGCTGGGGTCGCAAATCCCAGCGCTCCTTGAAACGGTCCTTGAAGGACCAGGTGCTTGCTTGCAATAGCAGCCACTTACAGTGGCCATCGCATTTTGATTGAATAGATCTGAGAGAGACGCCGGCGTTCCGTAGAACAGGTGTGATATGCTAGTCAAAGGCGCTAGCAGGCACACTGATGGTCTTGTCTCCCTATCCAGGGCAATCGTAAATTGATGGTCACTACCATCGTGTCGTATCTCCGTATTCTCGGACTTGTTTTTCCCTCCTAAGAAGTGTATTATGACACGCTGGCTTTAAAATTGATGAACCCTTCTTGACTATTTAATTTTAGACTAAACAAAGTAATATTGTCAAGAGTTTAGCTAATTTATCCACAAATATACTTAATTTATTGATTTTACAAGCTTTACAAAAATATATAAATATTATATTATTTAGTTTATGAAACAAATCAGCCAAACATATTATTTTCTTTGGCGTAACACTTATATTGATAAGTGGTGATTTGTTATTTAGTTTTTAAATTTATATTAAATATCAGTTCGTCGCTTATCAATAAGCGATTTTTTTTGTTTTTCGTCACTATCACTCTAGAGCCAAGGAGGGCCACAATGCCCTGTACACTCAGCAAAGGTCAAGATGTTCGGAATATTGGAACTGGTGAAGCCCATATTATCACTGATATGCGCAAAACTCCTCCTCGTCAAATTGTTGGAGGTTGGGGGTCTGATGTCGTAGAATATACTCACATCCAGGTAGATGGGCAAACTAACAACGATGGGCATCCGGTTTGGCAAGCCTCTGGTGATTTCGAAGAAATCTAAGACTTGCTTTGGAGTAAGAGGAGCAAAAAGAAAGAGAGGTGCTAAGCGCCTCTCTTCTTCTATTTATAATTTTGTAATCCCCTATTTCTTTATAATATCTGTATTACTAAGACCAGCTTCTATGATATCTAGGTCATAAACAGAATAATTGTTACCTGAAATATTTAAAGTTTTTAAAGTTTTTAAATTAGCTAATTCATGAGGTAAGCCAGTAAATAAATTATTTGATAAATCTAATTCCTCCAGATTAGTAAGTTGACCTATTTCAGCTGGTAGATTAGTCATTTTATTATTACTAATATCTAAAATTCTTAATTTAGTGAGATTTCTAATTTCAGCTGGCAAAGTGTCACTTATATTATTATGAGATATATTTAAAATTTCTAAATTAGACGCTTTTAAAACACGCTCCGGAAAAGAATTTAAGCTTGCATCTTCCATATTATGTTCTTTGATATTTTCATAATCTAAAAAAACAACTGCCCTAGTATTTTCTACCGTTTCTCTAAACTCTTCACTATCTGGATGATTATAAAATTTTGGAATGTAATGAAATCCTAGAGTAGCTATTATTATAACTACAGCTCCTACAATAGCTAATATGCTTCGGCCATAGTCTACTTTAACTACATTTCTGCCAGATTGTTTAGCATTATTAACTTGTTTTGGCGTTTTCGGTTCGGTATATTTACCTTGTTTAATATAATTTTTATCTACTGCTTGACCCATCCATTGGATTATCCTGTTTTGCATAAAAATTAAAATTACAAATATTGGCCACATGTTTGTAATTAAGCTAAAAGCTAATATAACGTAATAGTATAGTTTTAATTTATGACTTCTAGATTGCGGAGTGTCATTCTCTGAAATTATAAAATTGTTTTTATCCATATTTTTAGTATTAAAGTGACTATAGTATAACAAAAAAATAAATCTTATGAAACCTAAAAATTTATGCTATAATTATTATATTATGTTAACTAAAGTTGCAAAAAATAAATTAGGTTTCACGCTAGTAGAATTATTAGTTGTAATTGCCATTATTGGTATTTTATCTACAGCAACTGTAGTTAATTTACGAACAGCTAAAGCGAAAGCTCGAGACGCCAAAAGATTAGCTGAAGTTATGCAAATAACTAAAGCTGTGGAACTTTTTAATAGTGAAAAGGGCTACTATCCTAATACAAATTGTCATAATTTACCCAGTGTAGTGCTTTGCACATCAAGATTAAGTAGTGGTAATTGGATACCTGAATTAGTAACAGAATTTGCAGCTAATCTACCAGATGATCCTCTAAATGCTAATGTTGATGGGGAGGAATATTTTTATTGGTTTACTAGAGACGCTGGTACTGGAAATCCTGCTGACTATTTTTATATATTATTTAATTTAGAAGTTACTGATAGAATAGACAATTGCAATAATCATCCATATGGCACAACATACTCATGTATGGGTGGCGGTGAATTACCATAAATAAAAAACACCTTAAAATTTTTAAGGTGTTTTTTATTTTACTTACAGACAATCTTTAGCTTTTAATAAGTCTATAGCAGATGGCGTAGCGCCATTTACAATTTCGTTTGTTCTGGCTTCACCTAATTTTTCTATAAAACAAGCTGACATCTCAGGTGTTATCTCACTAGGTAGACTAACTACATCTACACCCATATTATGCAGGGCTTCTTCCTGTTTATTTGGTATTAATGGATGATCAAAATTAGCCTCTTCAAAAGATACTCGCTCTTCTTCTGGCACTATTTTATAATCATCTATTTGAAGGATTAAGTAGCTATTTAATGTGCTGGCTATCAATTTATCTCTTAATTGAGCTGGATTAAAAATAATAATAACAATCAACCCTATGATAACTAATGAAATTATTAGACCTAAAAAATCTAATATTTTTTTCATAGCTTTATATTAATAATAATATTTTTATTATAATCTATTTTAAAAACAAAAGCTAAAATAAAAACACAAACTTCAATGTGTTTAGGCTTAAAATAAGTGAACTAGAGCAAAAGCTTAGTGTTTAAGGACTTATACTTGACAAATAGTCTTTTTTAGTGTAGAATACTCTATTATTATGCTCCACTTTAAGGAGCGAGACTCGGAACCTCTTGTTTTATATAAATATGACCAGATGGAATATCGGGTCATAATTTTTATATATGACAAATACAAGAAAAAAACCATCGGGTTTTGCTGACTTAGGCATTTCTCCGACCATATTAAAGCAATTGCAAAAATTGAACTTTAATACCCCTACCCCTATCCAAGCTCAGGCTATACCAATAGCTATTACGGGCCAAGATTTAATGGGTATTGCTCAAACTGGTACTGGGAAAACCATTGCTTTTGGTATTCCTATGATTCAAAGCCTCTATGCTAATAAAGGTACTGGTTTGGTATTATTACCTACTCGTGAATTAGCCGCTCAAGTAGACCAGTCTCTTAAGAATCTAGGCAGTGCCTTTGGTTTGCGCACTGCTATTTTAATTGGCGGCACTCCTCTTCCACCTCAAACTAGAGCTTTGAATGCTAGACCACATGTTATTATAGCTACTCCTGGTAGACTGATAGATCATCTACAAAGAAAAAGATCTATTCTTAATAATGTTAAAGTTTTTGTACTAGACGAAGCTGATCGAATGCTAGATATGGGATTTGAACCAGATATCAAAAGAATATTAAGCACTATCCCGGCTGGCAAGCGTCAAACTATGCTTTTTTCAGCTACTATGCCCCCTAAGATTACCAATTTAGCCAGAAACTACATGCGTTCACCTCTGCGTGTAGAGGTAGCTCCAGCTGGTACTACTGCCAAAGATATAACTCAAGAAGTATTTATCGTCCCTAGAGATAAAAAACTTTCTTTGTTAGATCAATTATTGTCTGAATACAAAGAACGTGTACTTGTTTTTAGTCGTACCAAACATGGTGCTAAAAAAATTACTAGAGTAATAAATTCTTTAGGACATAAAGCCGCTGAGATTCATTCTAATAGATCTCTAACTCAGCGAACTAAAGCTTTAAAAGATTTTAAATCTGGATTTACTAGAGTTTTAGTAGCTACAGATATAGCTTCTCGTGGTATTGATGTAAAAGATATAGAATTGGTTATTAATTATGATTTACCTGACCAGGCTGATGATTATGTACATCGTATTGGGCGTACTGGTAGAGCTGGTAAAAAAGGTAAGGCTGTTTCATTTGTAGCCCCTGATCAAAAAAGAGATATTATAGCTATCGAAAGATTAGTGCGTATAAAATTGCCAATTAAACCATTACCTGCGATGAAAGCACGCATTATAGTGCCTAAAGAAGCTCCTAAAAGAAATTTTGCTAATCAAGGTGGTGGACGACCTCCACGTCAAAAAAATAGTAACAGAACTCGTCGTTCCCAAGCTTTTAGACGTCGTCGTAAAAAAAGTATTTAATTATGAGAGTACCTATTAGAAAAGGTGGTAAATTTACTCATATTAAGTCTGATCCATATATTACTCAGGCTAAATTTGATGAACTTAGTAATAAATTAGCTAGATTAAAAGAAGATATTCAACCTGAATTAGCTAAAGAGGTTAAGAGATTAGCTTTGATGGGTGATTTTTCTGAAAATGCAGCTTACCAAATAGCTAAAGGTAGATTACGCAGTACAAATTATAAGATGGATAAAATAGCTAAGCAAATTGCTGAAGCAAAAATTATAAAAACTGATCAAAATACTCATGCTATACAAATTGGTCATCAAGTAAGTCTAGAATGTAATAAAAAAATAATAAAATATCGTATCCTTGGTTCTTCAGAAACCAATCCTACTCAAGGGACAATATCTCATCAGTCTCCGCTTGGTAAATTACTTTTAAATAAATCTGTAGGAGATACTATAGAACTTAAACTTGATGAGCAAATAGTAAATTATAAAATAATAAAAATAAACTAAAAACCGCCCTGAGCGTAGTCGAATGGGCGGTTTTCTTTTTACTTAGTACTTATTACTATCCATTGGCCACTTTCATCTTTTTTCATTTCTAATTTACTAAATTTAGCAAACATTTTTTCTAATTCTACTTTGTCATAAAAACTATGAGGTATATCTTTTTCGGGACCAATTAAAGGAATGGCTGTATTTTTATCTAACATCTTATGTTCTTTGAAAGTTCGCCAAGTCTTTAAACATTTCTTGTCCGGAATAGTTATAAAAGTTTTACCTCCATCCATAAGAGCAGTATAAATTTCGTTTACTAATTTTTGTAAATCTTTTTTAAAACCATGATTAATTGTTCGAATAGATATTATAAGGTCGTATTTATTAGGGATTATTTTCATATTAAACATATCAGCCTGTTTTATATTCCCTACTTTAAGCCCTAAAACCTCTTTGGTCATAGCTACTGAGGTTTCACTAAAATCAATCCCATCCACTTTAAAACCCAAGGAAGCTAAATAATTTAGATACTGTCCTTTACCACAACCAATATCAAAAACATAACTATCTTTAAAATTTGTTTTAGATACAAATTCAACAAATAAAGGACTGATACCTTCTATAAAACAACAAGGTACCACTCCATCATTCATATCTTGCCAACTTTCATCTTTTTTATTAAAAGCTTTGTAGATTTTATCCCAATTTGCCATATTTTTATTATAACTTATTGAAGAATAAAAACCGCCTATCTGGCGGTTTTCTTATTTGGTTTTTTTCTTAGCTTTTTCTTCAAGCATCACTCGTTTTGCTTCTAGTCTTTTAGCTGTTTTTTTAGAGCTAGATTTTTGTACTCTACCAACAGCATGTCTTCTTTTTGCCATATAAGTGTCATTTATTATTAATTACAGAGGTATACTAGCTTGTTATTGGAATAAAATCAAGGCTGCGGGGCTTATTTGCCAATAATACATTGATTCTTCTCACAAAGTGGATATCCAGCTCCACAGTCAATTGGACCTTCACAACTAGCCGTACAAGGTGCGTCAATTGGATCAGGAGCATATTTTTTATTAATGTAATCTGTAGGATGACAAATTCTATCAGGCACGCAATCATCAACTGTTTCACACATATGCGAAAGAACATAAACTAAATCTACAGGTTTATTTTCATCTGAATTATCCTCTTGGTTTGAATCATCATCAACTTCTTCAGCTATATTTTCTAATTTTTTACGAAATACAATAGCATTAGGTAAAGATCTGCCTGGTCCAATCATATAAGAATTATCATAATATAAAGCCGAACTACCACCGCCATCTAAATTTAGTGCTTCGGTAGCTCCTAAAGTTTTAAAAATCTCAGCAAAGTCTATCATATTAGCTGACCTAGCAATAACTAAATAAATATTCTGATCATCATAACCAATGCCACCTCTAGTTGCTTTTGAATTATAACTACTATAATGAGGCTCAGAATTTACAACTACTACACCATTTTCTATTAGGGAAGGACGATTTGAAATTCCTGCTATTTGAGTTGTGTTCCTATAAGTTAGCCAAGCTCCTATATTAGATAAACCTTTGTTTGGTCTATGAAAATGAAAATATTCACCGTTGGCTCCAGCGGCCATCCATGAGCCGTTGTGATAAAAACCAATATCTCTATTTATAACTATATTTAAATTACTATTTAAAACTGGAGATAAAAAAGAATTTTTAGTGCTTGCGCATTCAGCATAATCTGGCGGACAAAAGTATGTTCCATTTATACCAATTTCAGCTGAGTTGTCTTGAACATAGGAAGCTAATGATTTAGTAGCGCAATCTCCATCGCAGTCTGCACTAATGGCAGTATCAGTTATCATCAAATATTTATCTTTAGTTAAAGTAACTAAACTAATATCAAAAGAACCTCTGCTGGTATCTATAGTGTATCTTTTATAAGATGAATATTCATCCAGTATTTCAGAATCTTGTATTATTGAAATTTTATCTAGATTGGCATTTGTGATACCTAAGCTCAAATACCTCATAATCTGATAGGCAGCTGGTCCATCTGGCATATAATATCTTTTATTATCAACTGGATTTATATACCAAGCTTCTCCATGAGCCTCTACCTGCAGGAGAATTTTACCACTTAAATCACTGGCTAAATTATTATCATATATAGGTTTTTCTTCTCCTAAAGGATTTTGATTATTTCTTACTTCTTGACCATCACTTAAACCATCACCATCAGTATCATAATTATAAGCATCGGTTCCTAGTCCATCTTCTAATTTATTACAAAGACCATCGCTATCTGAATCTAAACATTCAAAACGATCTTCAAAACCAATTGGAATCTTAGTTAAGTTAGTATTAGTAATTCCTAGACCTAAGTCTCTCATCATTCCATAAGCAGCATTACCATCAGCCATATACATTCGACGACCATCAGATGGTTGAACATACCAAGCCTCGCCATTTTCCTCTACTTGAAGCAAAATACGACCTCTAAGCCTAGTTTCAGCTGGAGCAGCCTCTGTAGACCCAATAGTAGTGAATAATATTAAGCCCATAATAACTAATAAAAGCTTTTTCATATTCTATTCAACAAAAGAAAAACTCTTAACTACTTTTTCAAAGATAGCTTCACTAGCCTCATTATCATTAGAAACATACAATAATCTATATGTGACATCGCCCTTTACTAAATGATATTCAATCATTTTTTTATCGTCAGTTTGTATTTCAAAGCGTGTGGCTGCTTGTCCAGCAACAGTAATTTCTTTAGTAATATAATCATCTTTGTCTTTAGCTAAATCTTCTAAGCTAATTCTAGACTTTTCTATTACAATCTGTCCTAAATATTCAGACATTAAGCCCATAAGCCCATCCTTGTCTATAATTAAATAATCATCGATTAATTCATTGCTACCAGCAGTTTCTATATCAGATTTCATAAAATGTTGCCAATACCAACCATCTGGTCTCATAACTGTGTAACCCATAGCCTTGTTTTCATATAAGACATATT
Source organism: Candidatus Komeilibacteria bacterium (assembly GCA_018656065.1). Lineage (GTDB taxonomy): Bacteria > Patescibacteriota > Patescibacteriia > UBA1558 > GWA2-36-10 > XYD1-37-29. Next base: position 45,812 of record JABHZY010000024.1, read on the forward strand.
CCTCTTCATCATCTGTAATAGCTAGATTATGATCTTTAATAAGGTCTTTTACTTCTTCAGCTTCTGTTATTGTATCTTCTGCTTTCTCAAATTCATCAACAACTTTTGAGCTACAAGCTGCGCCCATTAAAAAAGTAAGAACGAATAAACTTAGTAATATTTTTTTCATGGTTTTTTTATTAATTTATAATTTATTAATATTGTCCTTTGCCTTTATATTTTCCACTACGTACAGCTTCAGCTCCGCCTATCTCTGCCTGATTTGTTTTATGGTAGGCTTCAGAGGCAGTGAATTCAGATAAAATTTTCTCAATCATTTCTGGCTGATCTTTATAACGTTCACGTAAAAAATCTTCTGCTGCTAAAAACTTAACTTCCATTGAGACTAGCTCTGGCTTCTTTTCCTTCATTGCTTCCCAAAAAGCTTCAGCTCTATCAAGACGTAAATCAAGTAAGAGGAAAGCTACTTTAGTTAATCCCTCGGCATGAGCAAGCTCTATTGAATTTTCAACATCATCCTGAGTAGTTTTAGTCTTATCAAGTATTTTTATATTTTCATTACCTAAATTTTCAGAAGCATTAGTTTCTCTTTCAAATACTTCCATCATAGGTCCAGCTTCACTTAAAGAAGGATTATCGGCTGCATGTTTATCAAGAGCAGCAGCACGTCCTGCGGCAAAAATAACTAGCTTTGGAGGAACCCCCTTTTTTACTAGATCTTCATAATATTGCGCTGCAGCCAATGTTACGGCATTACCTCCACCAACAATGGCATTTTCACCGTCTTTATCTAAGTCTAAGTTCCTTTCTGCTGTTCGCCAGCCTTTATCATCAACTTCTTGAATAAGACGCGTAGGCTTCCATTTTTCTTCTCCTTTGACATCTACACGTTCAATACTATGCCCAGGAACAACAATGACTTCTGCCTGATACAATTCTGACGGTTCTTGTTCTGCAGATAATTTTTCTCTATTAAACTTCATAGCTTTATTGTAGCTTATTTTAGAAAAACAAAAAAGCCCAAAAATTTGGGCAAAAGAAAAAAGATTGAGAGGGGTTGGTGTGAAAGAAAAAGTGTTGATGGGGTTTGTTGTTGTGTGATAAGTGTGCAGTGTTGGGGATGCACTTTCTACTGCCTAACTTTTAAGCTTCAGAAAGCACATCCACAATCACTATACTTATCTTCCCTACGATTTCTTTCTACTCTCAATCTTTGAGTCCTAATAATAACATATCTATAAAATATGTAAAGTCTAAGTTATACACAAGGTGTCCATTTTAATTCACTACTATTACACTATTTAAATCAGGATCTCCACTAACAGTATAAGTGCCATAAGTATTAATTTTCCAGACAAAGTAAGCTTGACCATTATCATCGGCTACTATTATTTGTCGTTTTGCTGCGACTACTCCTGGACCAGCTAAGGACAAAGTCATTTCAGTACCTGGGACAGTGGCTATAGCAGCGTAAATTTCACTGTATTCTCCTGGCTTAACATGTTCAAAAGAAGTTTGCATTACTATACTAAGTTCTTGTCCATCAAATTCTCCAACTAATCCACTAGTTTCCGTTTCGGTCATTGGATCAAGAGCTGTACCACTACTTAAAGGAGTTTCCCAAATTTGAACAAAACCCCAACTTAATGCTGTAATACCTTCGTAAGGACCATAATTTGTTATTCGATTACTACGCACCTCTACGGTCTCTGACCCTTCTTCAGCATCTGTGTAAGGATCATTGATATCTAAATAAGTTTGACCATCACCCTGATGAATCCCAGTAACAGTTACCATATGTCCACCAGTAGATTTACCATCTGCATTAGCAAACTTTATACGTAATTCAACAGAAGCACCTTTTTCTAAAGCCTCTCTAATAGGATCTATAGTTTCAATGCCGTGTGTATCACCTACTTTTGTAGTTCTAATTGGCAAGCCATGTCTAGCTGCCCAAAGATTTTTACCAGTTACAAAATCATCAGACTGAACACCATTAGCCATATTCCATTTCATATCTTCTTTCAGCTCCTCTATCAATTCTTCTGGTTTTATAGATTTGTCTTCAGCATCTCCATGTTGATTTATGAGCGAGATTAAACCATTGGCTGCTGCGGTAGGAGCGCACTCACCTTTTTTTTGATCTATATCAGGTACATTCTCTTGAGTTATTTCAATTAATCCGTCATCAGCATAGACCAAATTAACTCCTAGGCCTTTCATAGCTTCTTCTGGATTGGTAATGGTGTCCAAATCCATTAACTCACTTAAATCAGATATTTTTATACTTACATTTTTACTAACACTTTCATCATCAAGTTGGACTAAAATATTTTGTTCTTCAACAAAATTATCTGGCGCTTTAAAATATACTTTATTTCTTTTATTAGCTTTAGCTAAGACCATCATATCTTTAACTAGCCATTCAGTAGCTTCAAATATTCCGTTGTTATCTGAATCTATGGCTAAACTTAATTTACTTCTACTATCTTCACTTGCTAAAAAGTTGATTCCTAGGGCAGCATTGCCATTATTATAGCTAATAAGGCTTAAATCTGAGCCCAAAACAGCTATATCAGGCTCCTTATCCTGACCTTTTAGTAAGAATATAGCTATTATAACTATAATTATTACAATAATTGGTATTATTTTCTTCATATATTTATATTAAAGATTATAATTTTACTATAGCTTATTTTAGAAAAACAAAAAAGCCCTGAAGTAGGGCTATAGAATAATATTAGAACTTTTTTAACTAAATAATTTTAAATGCTATTAAGATAGCAATAATAATTAAACTTGCAGCGGCAAGTTCTTTTTTAAATCTTAACTTATCTACTCTTTCTGCAAAATAAATTGCAATTGATACTTGTATGAGTGTAGCTACATATATGCCTATGATAACTAAAGTTTTTTCGTAGAAATTACGCTCTAAAAAAATAGGCACAATCACAATAATATCATCCAGTATAGTTAAAAAAGATATAACAAAGCCTAGACCTATTAATTCCAGAAAACGAGCATTACTTATCTTTTTTATTTTGGCCACTTCTTTGGCTGTTTGTTTTTTACGCTCTGGCATAAAAAGACCAAAATAAATACCAATAGCTAAGGTAATAATAATACCAGCGATAATATAACGTACACCCGGAACACTTTTAATAGCTTCTGAAAATAAAATAGCCAAAATTATAGCTGCGGTAAGTGATAATAATGTACCAATTGAAAAAGCTACTTTACCGAGCCTTGTTTTGGTAAGTGATGCAATGACTGGAATTCTAGTTAATGTATCATCAAAGCTAGCTACTGCTTTTACTAAAAAACCTAAACTTATATTTTTGAATATCATGACTGTATCATAGCTTATTTTAGGGAAACAAAAAAGCCCCTAGGATTGACAATATTAGTATAAAATAGTTATATGTAGTTGTTAGTATAGTTCTTGTCACAAACCTCGGAAAGAGGGTGTCATTATGTACTGGAAAAATGATGCTGAAGCAATCGCATTTTTACAATCGCGCGGACAACTAATCCCTATGGATCCTAAAGACATCAGAGAAGTTGCCACATTAATTCTTGATTTAGAATTAAAGAGGGCTAGAGAAGCTGAAGAGGCAGCTGAAAAAAGAACTGCTAGAGAAAAAAGAGGTCTCCGAAATTGGGATATAATCAAAAGAGGTCGCGAAGTTGTAGAAGCTGAAGAGGCAGCTGAAGAAGCTCGCATCAGACAGGCTGCAGCCGATGAATTTAAGCGACGAAAAGAAGCTGAGGAGGCGGCTAATCGTTGTTCATCATGCGGTAAAATTAAAAAAACCTGTAACACATGCAGTACGACGGTATGTTGTGGAACAAACATAAGTGGGTACTGCTGGCATTGCTGGCATGATGATTGAAGAGCGTTCGAAAATTCGGGCGCTCGTTTCTTTTTATCTAAAATTTACAAACAAAAAATCATCTCAAAAGATGACTTTCTGTTGACAGGGGTGTTGGGACATGATTGGAACTTTTTTTGATGAAAATGCTTAATAATTGTATTATTTTTGTCTGTCTGATTTCCAATTATTATAATCTACACAGCTTTTACCATCCCAACAAAACTTTTCACCACAAGTACACTGCTCTCTATATGATTCTTCTAGACTACACGTATAATCAATATGCCCTTGCATCCCCTCATTTTCAAGCTGTCTTTCACAGCTTGGCGGCGGCGCGCAGGAAGTAATTGTTTGCCATTCACCTCCACTAATTTTACAATCTATCTCTATATCGCCAGTTAGCTTATTTTTTTTAACTTCTTCTCGTACAACTTCTTCTTTACTACTATTATATTCTTTCCAAACAAATACTCCTCCAAATATAATAGCTGAAATTAAAATGGATAAAATAATTTTCATAATTTTGATATTTATTTAAATAACGTCCTTAGTATAACAAAAAAAAGGTAGTAGGATTCGAACTAAACTATATTCCCACTGGCAATCAACTCATCTTTTTTATAAACAGCCAATATCTGTCCCGAAGCTACGCCAGCTTGAGATTTTTTAAACTCAGCTATTAGATCTCTCGACTTCGCTCGAGATGACAAAACGATGTCTTGACCAGGCTGTCGATAGCGGATTTGAGCCTTAGCTTTAAGAGGTAATTTATGCTCCTTACCAAGCCAATGTAAATCAGTCATTTGAACACTTTTGTTGTACAGAGCCTCATCATCTACATGACCGACTATAAGTTTGTTATTTTTAATATCTTTAGATACTACATACCATGGACCAGAACCACCAATATCCAAACCTTTCCTTTGTCCAATCGTATAATACCAAACACCTTGATGCTCACCCAAGACATTACCTTTAGTATCGACTATCTCCCCTGTCTTAGGTTTTATTTTTTGTTGTAAAAATATTTTAAGATCTACTTTACCAATAAAACAAATTCCCTGACTATCTTTACGGTCAGCATTTGGTAGTTTGGCTTGCTTAGCAATTTTACGAACTTCAGGTTTCTCGATATCGCCAATTGGAAAGACTGCTTTGGAAAGCTGGGTTTGATTTAAACCGGCTAGAAAATATGATTGGTCTTTATTTAGATCTTTACCTCTTAGTAAATGAAATCCATCCTTATCTTCTTTGACTTGAGCATAATGCCCAGTAGCTATTTTATCAAAACCAAGTTTGATAGCTTTTTCTAAAAACAACTTAAATTTGATTTCATTATTACATAAGACATCAGGATTTGGAGTCAGACCTGCCTTATAATTATCAAATATATAATTTACTACCTTGTCATGATATTCTGCTTCAAAATCAAAAGTCTGAATAGGCACTTTAAGATGTGCAGCTACTCTATAAGCCATTAAACGGTCTTCTTTCCAAGGACAAGTGCCTTTAACATTCACTTTTTCGGAAAAGTTTTTCATAAAGGCAACCTCTACTTCATAGCCTTGTTGTTGTAGTAAATACAAAGCCACAGCGCTATCTACACCGCCAGAAAGCCCTACTAAAATTTTGGTTTTCTTTGTCATTTTATTTAAACTGCGCTTTATTCACGACTTGTTATAATTAAATCCATAGAATCTTTTAATTCGGTTATTAATTTTACTTGATCAAGTCTTTCTAAATTACTATCTTCAATAATTGCACTAACTTGAGTCATGTCTACGTCATCTACAGTTCCGGCATCTCCTGCTTCAGCCATAAGAACTAGTAATTGATCTTTCCTCTCTTCATTGAGATCACTATGATCTATAATACCAATAATTTTATCCATATCTACATCATCCTGATTGGCCAAAGACTCTAATACACCATCTAGCATTTCATCTCTTAATTTCCGGCTTTCATCAGAATTAACTGGTTTTAATTTAGCCACTTGCTCAACAGCTGCAAATTCAGCTAGCGACATTACTTCAGCCGCTGGCAACTTAGCCTTATCTTTTATATCTTCTACCGGCCTAGGTTTACCTGCTAGTCTAGCACTTTTTGATCTTTTTTTAGGCGTATCTCCTATTAATTTAGCTCCTTCAAATTTATTCATATGTTTATATATTACCTTAAAAATATAGCATGTAACTACTTGAATTTCAATTATTTAATCTTGACATAATCTTTAATATATTCTATTATATTTTTTCACGTACATTTCGACCTGATAGCAAAATACTCTCCTGTCTCCATTAACCCCGATTTCTCTAACGGAGGTAAAGATGAAAGCACCTACCCTGGATTTTCCCAACGACGAAACAGCTGTGATCCTAATGCCCAATTGCCGTATAGCTACCGCTCTGCGCGAATTCCTCTTTGAACATGACTTCCATATGAAGTCCCAAGATACTCAAGGAGGATTGATTATTCGGATACCAGCGGACGCGGACATTACTGAATCTAAGGAGCGTCTGCAGATTCTCTATGGCAAATTTTGCTATAAACAAGGTATTTAAGGTGTCGCCTAAACGGTAATACCTAAAAAGGCCAATCCTTCGGGGGCGGCCTTTTAGCTTTATTTATTTCCCTATCTTAAATATATTTATTTTTTCTAAACCTTTGTCAGCTAATTTAATTCTTTCTTTAGTGCGAGCATAAAGAGTGAATAATCTTTCACCTTTTTTAACATGATCATCAAACTCTTTATTAAGATAAATACCTGCTAATTGATCAGCTGGCGCACCTAAAATACGAGCTATGGTATTAATACCCTTATTATCAGTAAAAATGATCCTACCTGACTTAGGAGCATTATAATACTTCTTATGAGCCGCTAAGACTATATCATTTGGATCAATATCATATTTACCACCTTGAGCTTTAAGAATTTCTTGCATTTTTTTCCAAGCAGCCCCTGACTCTAAAGTCTTCCAAGCTATAGCAGCTCCTTGGCCTTTTTTAGCCTTACCAGCTAATTCTAGAAGCTCTCCAGCTAAATGTATTGCTTTATTAGCTAAATCAGCTGGATAATTATCTTTTTGTTGCAATACTCTCAAAACATCACGAGCCTCTAAAGCCGGACCAACACCCATGCCAATTGGGTCTTCAGTCTGAATCATTATTACTTTTATTTTTATATTAAATTTTCTGGCAATGTATTTAAACTTTCTTTCCAATTCTTTAGCTATCTTCATGTTTGGAATTTTAGTAGTTTCACCTACTGGCATGTCTATTACTAAATGAGTTACTCCAGAGGCAACTTTTTTAGCCATAATAGAAACCAACATCTTGTCGTAAGGTTCCATAGATAATGGATAGGATACTTTCAGAATTTTATCATCCGCTGGAGCCAAATTAAGGCCACCACCCCAAACTAAACATCCACCTACTTTTTTAACTATTTTTTTAATCTCTTTAGCACTAAAAGAAACTGGCGCTAAAACTTCCATAGTATCTGATGTGCCAGCTGGAGATGTGATAGCTCTAGAAGAGTTTTTAGGTATTACTAAGCCCAAAGCAGCAATAATGGGTATCACTATCATAGTAGTCCTATTTCCAGCTAAACCGCCCACGGAATGCTTATCTACGACCATCTTATGAGGAAATTTAAGCATTTCTCCGGTCTCAGCCATAGCTTTGGTCATAAAATACAATTCTTGATCATCATAATCACGTATAAAACTAGAAGCTACAAAATAAGTGGTTTCAGTACGCGTTAGGATTCCCTTGGCAATGTCAGAGAATATTTGATAAAAATCCTCGTAGTTTAATTTTTTACCCAATAATCTTTTTTTAATAGCTTTAATAGATTTGGCTCGTTCAATAAATTCTATTTCCGCAATAGTATTTGGAGAAATTTTCATCTTTTCCCAAATATCTTTATAAAAACCTATCTGTCCGAGCTTAACCCTTTTTTGACTGGTGTTTGCTTCTGCAATTACAGAATGATCTGGCCAAGTAATTTTTACTTTATCACCCGCTTTAATTCCATAGCGCCTAGCTTCTTCTCTATTCAGTAATACTATATTAGATTGACCAGTTTTAATGTCTAATTTTTTTATTTTTAGATAATATGGCATAAATTTTAAAATTTGATAACTTCACCAGGATCTAAATCCTTAGCTACCCTATCTTCTGTTTTTCTAATTTCTTTGCTTGGTTCTTTAATTTGTTTCTTAACTTCTTTCTTAGTCTCTACTGGCTTAATTTTAGATTCTTCTCTTTTTACAGAAGGCTTTCTACCTTTTAAAGCGTCTGCTAAAGAAGTAAATTCTTCCTCTTTGCCATTGTCAGAAATTATTTTAATACTAGAAGGAGGTGGAACTTTACCAGCCCTAGAAAGATCTAAACATTCTCGACAATAGATAGGCTTTTTAGGATCTGGGTCAAAATTTATTGTGGTGTGTTTACCACATAAGTCACAAACTACATTTTTGGTAAAACCTGTGTCTTTTGGTTTGCGTTTTCTTGGCTTTTTTTCTCTGTTAGTAGTTTCTGTTGTTTTAGAAACAACTCTATCGGCAGTTTTAGCAACTGTGCCAGTGGCTGGTACATTCACATCTTCGTCTCCTCTGCCCTCAGCCCAGCGAATAATTCTATCTTCTATTACTTCTCTTGGTTTGGCATATCTCTCACGAGTAATATTAATTATTTTATCTTTGACACCTGCAGCCTCTTCGGTCATGGCCACTGGTGGCAATGTTTTAGCAGAAAAACCCTCTGAAGTAACACCATCAATCATTAATTTAATATAAATTTCAAATTTAGAAAGATTAACTAAATCTTCTTGAGTAAAAGTTGGAAAAAATTCTTTTTCTAAAAACTCAGCGTCAGCTGCACCAACTCTAAAATTGACTATAGTACCAACATTACCAAACACAGCAGCTGTCATTTCTTCAGGAACTTGTTCAATATATTGATGGGCAATAATAAGATTTAGTTTATATTTTCTAGCTTCAGATAATATATTAGCAAATGACTCAGTAGCAAAATTTTGAAATTCATCTACATATAAGTAAAAATCTTTTCTTTCTTCTTCTATAGTATCTACTCTACTCATAGCAGCTAATTGGATTTTAGTAATCATCATAGCTCCTAGCAAGGCTGAATTATCTTCACCAACTCTACCTTTAGAAAGATTTAACAGCAAAATTTTCTGACCATCCATAATCTCTCTCATATTGAAAGATGATCTAACTTGGCCTAAAATATTTCTAATCAAGGCTGATGACAAGAAACGGCCAACCTTATTTTGAATAGGTGCTATGGCCTCTGCTTGAAATCTATCAGGATACTTACTATATTCATCTACCCAAAAAGCTTTAACAACAGGATCAGATATTTTTTCTACAACTTTTTTCCTAAAAGCTTTATCAGTCAACATTCTCATAATACCTAAGAGAGTTGAGCCAGGATATTCTAATAAAGCTGAAATGGCGTGATGCAGTACATATTCTAATCTTGGCCCCCAGGAATCAGCCCAAATCTTTTGAAATACACCGATTAATCCCGATACTACCAAATGCCTTTGACTAGCATCTACTTGTTCTAAAACATTAAAACCAATTGGAAAATCCAAGTCAGCTGGATTGAAATATATAACGTCATTAATACGTTCGCGTGGTACAAAATTAATGACTTTTTCTACTAAATCACCATGAGGATCTACTACACAAACACCTTTTCCATCTTGAATATCTTGGATAATCATATTTTCCAAAACAGTAGATTTACCCATGCCAGTTTTGCCAATAAAATACATATGGCGACGTCTGTCATCAGTTTTAATTCCAAATTTTACATTGGAATTTCTATAATTTGTTTCAGCAAAAATTGTTATTTTATCATTCATATTTTAAGCAGTTGGTAAATTAGGTGGTGCTTGACCCTTATGCCTAGGAGCTTCGATAGTTGCTGTGTCTTTTTTAGCAAATTTTTCTTCAAAATGTTTATCTGATAAATCAACATTAAAATTAGGTGTAACTAATTGTCTAGTTAATTCTTCACTAACTTCACTTTTACCAACTTCTTCTAATTTATTAACTGGTAATGATGAAGGTGGTTCAGATTTCTTAGTTTCAGTACGTTGTAATAATGGAGCTTTAACAAACTTACTTGGAAAATGCCAAATAGTAGCTAACTCTTCTGTATTTAAAATAAAATAATTATGTCCTCTGGTACCACTACGATTTTTATAGCCAGCCATCAATCTCTTTCTACGCCAAGCTGTACGAGTTTTTATAAAGAAATAATTAATTTTGGTCTTAGTTTTTTTATCTGGCATAAAAGAATTAAGATCCAGGGTATTAAATTGTTTGATAGAACCAAAAACAGAAGATATTACTCTGGCTGGAGCATACAATTCTTTTGGAGAAATATATATCAAACGAATTTTACATTCAAAACCAGTTTTACTAGCCTTTTTTTCTATAGCTTCTACAGCTCCTTTTTCACCTGGAGTAAGGTGAAGCATTAAAGATGGCATATCATCCTTAGTCTTACTAGCTGGTGAGGCAGTCAAATCTTGCGGCCAGATCATAGGCTCTCCAGTAGACAAGAAAAATAAGCTCGTAATAGGATCAAATACCCTATTAAAAAAACCTTTCTTTTCAGTAAACTTTTTTCCAGCTATTTTATAAGCTTCTTTCATACTACGTTTTGGCCAACCAAAACCCGTTGGTTTAACCAAAATTTGAAACCAAACCTGTTCACCAATTTGGATTTTACTCATTGTTTCTAGCATTGAAGCTAAAGGATCTTTGAATTCACCAGACACAGCATCTTCAAACTCTGTATAAGTTCTGATAGGATAGGCTTCATTCTCGGCCAAAATTACCTCTGCACCCCAAATGTTATGAGTGTCATTTGGATAATCATCGGGCGTATCACCTACATAGTCTTCTACTTCAGTAATCTCTGCATCTGGATACTGAGAATAAATAGAACTTTCTATCAAATCACGATATTGACTAGGAGTTCTTATCAAAAATTGTACATAACCATCAATACTAACTATTTCAAAGGTAAAACTAAGTTGAAAATTTCCATCTCTATATATTTCCAAGAGATTTAAGGGGCTATGAGCACCTGATACTGTAGAAAAAAGTTGCTCTACAGCCTTTGGAGTCTGTTCAGTATCTTTTGGCACATCAATAGCTAAAATGACAAATTTTTGAGTTCCAAACCATTTTAAACTTTGTCTAAGATGCCAAATTTCAAATATACCTCGAGAAATTACAATGAAATAAATAAGCCAGCCTCCATTTTTGAAGAATAACCAAGCTACTGCACCAAAGCCTTGGTCCATAGCTGCGTACAATGCTGAAAAATCTAAAGTTAATTCCATATTTGTATTTATATTATACCCTTTTTTGAACTTTTTTTAAAGTCTTAATTAAAACAAAACACCTTCCTTATCTATCAAACAATAGATATTTACAAAGGAAGGTGTTTTTTTAAATTTTATATTAAGATGTTTTTATTCAGTCTTGTCAGTTTTTAATGAATAGCGTCCTTTTTCATCGCGGACAAATTTATCTTTATTCATTAAGGCTAATGTAATAGTAGTTTCTTTAATCATGCGTTTTTCAAAAACTGCTTCAGTGATTTCTTTCTTAGTTAAAGGTTTGTCACTGTCATTTAAAATATCAGCAATTACATCTGCAACTACACCTGGCTTATATCCCCATTCTTTTAAGGCATAAATACCACGGCCAACTAATACATACTTTTTATCTAAAATTAATTCATTATGAATGGTCGCTGGATAGGCTTTACGATGATCAAAAGCCATTTGATTAATAATATCGGCAATATTTGTAAAATGCATAGGCTTACCTTTTTTCTGTAAGACTAGATAAATTTTATCATTCATTCTACGTGGAGTAATGCTTGCCCATTCTACTAATCCCCATTCTTCATAAGGATTTGATTTCAATTTTTTAGTAACATTAATAAAGTTTATAACTACTCTATCTGTTAAATCATTATTATTATCATAAAATTCAGTTTCTTGAATTTTCTCAATAAGCTCATCTAAATTTAAAGTATCACCATGACCATCTATTAGAGAACGTATATTATCAATAGTGTCATTAAACAAATCTACATTGGCTTCTGGAGTCTTCCAAAAACCATTACTGTGCTTTGTTTCCTTAGCAAAACTAAATCTATGACTTAAGAGCTGATTTAATATAAATTTGATAGCAGATTTATTTTCTTCTGAACTACCAGGAATTGCTAACAATTCATCTATTAAATTTTCTTCAGACATCAAACCACCATGCTCAGCTAAAGTTGAGTTGGCAATATCTTCAATCTCTTTAAGGATAGTTTGATTGAAGCTTTTATTTATCTTTTTCAGAGAAGTGTTTTCAATTTGTCTAATTCTCTCACGAGTAACGCTATATTGTTTACCAATATCCTCAAGAGTCTTTTTCTCTGAACCAGATAAGCCGTGACGCATTTTTATAATTTCTTGCTCACGTTCTGATAAAGCAGTCAAAATATTTTCTAAAGTTTGATGGGGATCAAAATCAGACAGCTTTGACAGATGCTTTGATGTAATTACTTGATCTAAAATTCCAGACATATACTTTCTTTACAATTTATCTGATTTTATTTGTAATAATAAAATTCCATTATAAAGTAACATATTTTCTAAAATTAGTCAAGACCCCTAGCATGAATATACCAGCGGTCTTGAGTTATTAGCTAATTTTAGCCAAAATTGTAATTTTTAAGATTTTCTCTTGCGCCAAATAGTCAAAAGTGGTGAAGCTAAGAATATAGAAGAATAAGTACCAATAATAACACCTAAAACTAAGGCTAAAACAAAGTTTTTGATACTTTCTCCACCGAAAAAGTATATAGCTAACAGTACTAATAACGTAGTAACTGAGGTATTGATAGATCTGACAATAGTTTGGTTAACACTAATATTAACTATTTCACTAAAACTCTTATTATTATTTTTAAAAAGATTTTCTCTAGTTCTATCGAAAGTAACAATAGTATCATGAACAGAAAAACCAAGGATTGTAAGTAAGGCTGTCACAAATAAACTATCTACTTCAATATTTAGGAAATAACCTAAGGCAGCAAATATACCTGCAATAACCAAAATGTCATGTGTTAAAGCTATGATAGCAGCTATGCCAAATTTCCAAGAAGCTACCGGTTTCGATACTTTACGAAAGGCATAAGCAATATATAAAACAATAAAGACCAAAACTACTAAAATAGACTGAACTGCCTTTGCTTTTAATTCATTGCCAATAATTGGACCAACTGCTTCAAAACGCAATTCTGAGAATTGATTATCCTCTACTCCTTCAATCTCTATAGCAGCTAATCCGCTATTAATTTCTTGATGAGTACTTTCATCTATCTCTTCAAAACGAATAATATAGTCATGTTCGCCACTTGGTTGTAACTTTAAGCTATTAATATCTAAATCTACTAAAGACTTTGACACTTGTTCCATACTTGGTCTAGCTTTAGAGTATGAGACTTCTAAAATACTACCGCCTGTAAAATCAATTCCGAGTTTTAAACCCCACAGAGCCAAGAAAATTATAGATATTGTAACTAATAGGCCAGAAAACCCAAACCAAATTTTTCTTTTTCCAATAATATCGTACATATAGTTATTGTTTTTTCTTATTTACACCAAATAAACACAATTTATTTTCTAAATGTTTATTAACTATCATTCTTAAGAATGTTCTAGTTAAAGTAATAGCTGAGAACATAGATACTAAAATACCAATAGCTAATGTAATAGCAAAACCTTTAATAATAGAAGTACCAAACCAAGCTAATATAATACAAGTAATAATTGATGATATATTTGAGTCTCTAATAGATGCCCAAGCTCGGATAAAACCATTTTCTATAGCTGTATTTAAGCTTTTGCCCTTGCGTAATTCTTCTTTAGTACGTTCAAATATTAATATATTAGCATCTACAGCCATACCAATAGAAAGTATAAACCCAGCTACACCAGCTAAAGTCATAGTAATTGGAATAATTTCGAAAATAGCTAGAGCTAATACAGTATAGATAGCTAAAGCAATCACTGATAATAGACCAGGTAATCTATAAAAAACTAGCATAAATAAAGCTGCAGCAGCTAAACCTATCAAACCAGCTAATAAACTTTTATTAACTGATTCTTCACCTAAGCTAGCTCCAATGGTAGTTTGACCAATAAGTTCTATTGGTACTGGTAAAGCTCCTAAATTTAAATTTTTAACTAGCTCCTTAGCTTCTGGGATAGTAAAACTTCCGGAAATTTGAGCTTGTCCATCTTTAATAGGCTCATTTACTACAGGGCTAGAAATTAATTCTCCATCCAAAAATATTGCAATTGGTTTGCCAACATTCTCTGTAGTAATTTGGCCAAATAAATCTTTTCCTTTGTCATTAAATGATAACAACACTATTGGAGCTTGAGTATTTTGTTGAAAACTAAGCTGTGCCTTAGCCACATCACGACCACTTAACCCAGATTCTTCCCATACTATATTAGCTAAATCAGCGTTAGCCTTTTGAAATAAAATATGAGCAGAATGTACTTCTACTTCTCCTTGATCATTTAATCTTTGATCTATTTTTTTTATAATATGATAACCAAATTGAGATTCTATAAGTTCTGACGCTATTTCATCAGATTGAAGTTGATCAAAAATAGCTTCATCAAATTCTGGTACAAAAACGTCTCTAACTACAAAGCCCAGATCTCCGCCATTCATAGCAGAACCAGGATCTTCACTATATTCGGTAGCTAAAGTACTAAAATCTTCTCCAGCTAAAGCTCTCGCTAATATCTCTTGAGCTTGAACTTTAATTTCATCTATTTCCTCTTCTCCCTCAACAACTTCTTCAATAACAGGCTCACCTTGAAGTTTAAATTCAAGATGCGGAGTTTTATCAATAATAGCTATAGCCTCATTAGCATCTTTAACGCCAGCTAATTCTACAATTATACGATAATTATCTCCACTAAAGTTAGTCTGTACTACTGGTTCAGAGACACCGTAGGCATTTACACGACGTTCAATCACATCACGAAGTGCTTCTACACCATCCCTCTTCTCATCGCCTTCCATAGCTGAAACATCAGCCTGATAGACTAAATGAGTACCTCCTTGAAGATCTAAACCTAAATGTACCTTAAATTTACCAAACCATCCTGGAGCGCTAGGCCAAACGACCATAGCAGCAAAAATAGTTAGTAAAACAATAAAGGCAAATGTGGTTCTTACCTTAGTAGCAGTTACCTGCCCTTTGTTTGAAATTTTACTGTATTTATTCATATATTTTTGTAATCGACAATGTCAGTATTTTAGCATATTTAATGATTTTGACAAGCTCTATCCACTTATAACAGATTTTATCCAAATATCTAATAAATTAGCAAAATCCTCCCCTCCCACTTGTATAGCCTTTGGCAGTAATGAATTATTAGTCATACCAGGAATTGTATTGATTTCTAAGAAATATATCTTATCCTCATCTACAATAAAATCACTACGACTAATATGTCTAGCTCCCAAAGCTAAGTGCATTTTAAGTGCTTGAGCTTGGAGTTCTTCAGCTAATTTATTATCTATTAGCGCTGGGCATAATTCTTCAACTAATTTATTATCATACTTACTTTCATAATCAAAAAAAGAATTTTTAGAACGTATCTCTATAACTGGCAAAGCAAAAGCTTCTCCATCTTTATCTATAATAGGAACCGTCAACTCTTTTCCTTCTATATAATCCTCTACTAAAACTTTATCACTATATTTAAAAGCCTTTTCTAATGATTTATCTAAATCTGCTTGATTATGAGCAATTGATATTCCAATTGAACTACCACCAGCTAAAGGCTTGATGACTACTGCTTTTTTAAATTCTATTTTAGTAAGTTTATTTAAAATTTGATCCCCAGCTAATAAAAGACCTATCTTCTCCGCTAAATATTTACTTAAATATTTATCCATACCTACTGCATGAGCTTCTACGTCAGAAAATATAAAAGGAACGCCTAAGGTTTTCAAAAAACCTTGTACTACTCCATCTTCTCCGCCAGGACCATGAAAAACTGGAACAGCTGCTTGATATTTTTTATACTCTGCTAAAAATTTATCTAAATCTTTTGGAAAATCAAATACTGTCACTTCATAATTTTTCTTAAGTGCTTGAATTACATTTTCACTGGAGGCTAGAGCGACTTCTCTTTCAGAACTAGTCCCGCCCGTTAGTACAGCAATTCTCATATATTTATTTTTTAATACTAAAAGCTTGTATAGCTAAACCTAAATAAGGAAATATCTTAGCTAGTATTTTATTTTCTAGTTTTAAATATATTTTATAAAATTTTAATAAAAATTTATTATTAGATCTTACAAAATAATCATAAGTATAAAAAATTTTAACATCAAAATCTGCTTTTTTCAACTGCTTTTTCAAAATCCAAGGCTTATAACTTTCAGCATCAGGCTCAATAACTTCTTTAGAAGCCTTATTTAGACCTATATGGCTAAATATTTTACTAAATACTCTATTTATAGCCCAAGTATAGAAAAATGGATTATAAGGCTTTAAAAATTCACTATTTGGTTCACCAAGCAAAACAAAAGTGCCGCCTGTCTTAAGTACTCTATTAGCTTCTTTAAAAGTATCATCTACTGCAAAAAAATGATGCAGAGATCCATTTATAATTACCATATCAAAATAATTATCCGGATAAGGTAAATTTACTACCTCTGAACATTCTAATTTTAACTTTGGATATTTTTCTTTAGCAATTTTTAATACCTCTTCAGATAAATCTACCCCGTAGACTTCTTCGGATATTTGAAATAAAGAATTGGCCAAACGACCAGTGCCGCAGCCCAATTCTAAACTTTTTTTAATTTTTTTTGCTCCTAAAAATAATTTTAAATTATCAAAATTCCAAGCATCTACAATTTTTGCGCTAGGAGGATCTATGTGCCAATGATCATATTTGGCTGCAGTCTCATTATAATATTCTTTCTGGACCTTAGATTTTTCAGTGTATAAGTTTTGACTCATTAAAATTGTTTTATAAATCTAAATCGTTTACCTTTTCCCAATCATTTTCATTTAAAACTGCCACGTAATCATTAGCTATAACATACATATAGTCATCCAAATATAAAGCGCGTTTTACATCTGGTACATTAAGCGCTCTAACTAACTCTAGGCTATCATTAGCATATGAAAATACATAACCGCCTTTATAAGATGGTAAGAAAAATACTTCATGTTTTGGATCTTGTAAAAAGGCATGATGATTATGTAAGGCTTCACTACCATACTCTTCTAAAGAATATTTAGCAATTTCTCTTGGGTTACTTGGATCTGACACATCAAAATTAGAAATTTTTACTTGTCTATTTTCCATGCCTATACCTAATATATTATCTTCTGATAATGGATGTAAATATGATGAATAACCAGGAATCTTTAATTGACCAACCATTTTTGGATCTTTTGGATTAGATAAATCTAAAGTATAAAATGGGTCAGTTTGTCTGAAAGTTACTAAATAACCTACTTCACCAATAAATCTAGCAGCGTAAATGCGCTCACTTAAACCTAAGTCTAAAATAGAACCTTTAATCTTTAAATTTTTATCTAAGACATAAACATCATTAACTTGAGTATCACGACCACCTCTTCCAAAACCCCAACGTTCACCAATGGTAGTAGCCACCCTAAGATGATTATCATATTCATCCATTGAAAACTGATTTAATAGATACCCAGGTACTGTACCGGTAGCATCAATTTTTAAATTATCAATATCAATTTTTACAATTCCAGTAGTATTTAAATATCTTTTATTATCTTCATAATAATCAACCATTCTGTTCTGCATCTCATTTTCTAATTTCAAGGTCTCATCTTTATCTAAAGATTGCATCCAATCATTTAATACAGTTTGCAGTTCATTCAATTTAGAACTATTACTAATATCATAAGTACTTAATTTTTTTAATTTCTTTTGTACTTCTGCAGATACCAAGCCGTCCATTTTAGTAGTCATAAAATCAAACATAAAATCAAACATATCTAAATTTTGATTATAAGCTACATAAAGAGCCTCTTTTGACATATAAACATTTGAGCTTCCCTGATCACCTACAAAAGAAATACTATCGTCAAACTCTCCAGATTCAACATCCAAACTTAAAGCTGTAAAAGTAGAGCTTATTTGCCCTGGATTAACTGGATAATATATATCACCACAAGGCACTAACATTGCCTCACCCTCTCTAATAAACGGACTAATTGGACAAGGATTATAAGTATTTATTCTAGTCTGAGTGAGTAAGTAAATCTTATCATTATATAATCTAGAAGTTGTTAACCAAGTATTATCATCTAATTTTACATCCCACTTTTTATTTGGGTCTTTAGGATCTGACACATCATAAGCTACTATATCTTGCCCTGAAAATACAACTAAAGTATCATTTGCTAAAAGTAAATCACCAGTTAAATCAATTTTAGAGCTGAGCTCTAAATCACTTACTGGCCAAGCATTTATAATATTAGTTTTAGTTTTATTTTCAAATTGTACTTTTTCAAAATTTCCATCTAAATCAAAATCTTCTATAAGCACTGGAGATCCAGCAGTTGCCCAATAACCACTTATATCAGAAAAGAAAATTTCCTTACCGTTGGTTTTGACAATATCTGGCTCATCAATACCCATAACTTGCACATTTGTATCTGAAACTCTATCTGGACTGCCGCCTCCGTCTCCCCAAACAACAGCTTCGTTTATACCCATATCTTTAGCCATCCCAACACTATCCTCCATCATCATTGCTGGTTCTGCAAAAGAACGTACAGAATTAATACCGTAATTTACTGAATCATTTACTTCTTTTAAATAAGCTTTAAATTCATCCGCAGACTTAAACTTTTTAAAATTAGTATCTTTGGCTAATCTATTTGTTAAAGGGTTAAAATTTAAATGCTGATTATTGTTAGGACTAGTATCTATTTTGGAAACCATAGTCACTAAAGCTACTGCGGATAATAAAATTAAAGCCACTAAATAAACTGGGGTAAAACCAAATTTATTAAATATAGATTTTTTATTTTTTTTCCTTGATTTTGCTCTTCTTTCAGAGAGTTTGTTTTTAAACATATATTTATTTTATTTACACTGCTAAACGCAATTATTATATTTATTTTTATATTATAACACAAAACTAGTTAGCGCCAAAACGTCTATGTCTTTTATCAAACTCTTCTATAGCTAGGTCTAAATCTGCTTGACTAAAATCTGGCCAGTCTGTTTCAGGAAAATAAAATTCACTATAGACTGATTGCCAAGTTAAAAACCCAGATAAGCGTTGTTCGCCAGAAGTACGTATTATCATATCAGGATCAAGCATGCCAGCTGAATCAATATTTTGACTAATTATGTCTTCTGTAATTTGATCCGCTGTAATTCCAGCTTGACTAATTTTTTTATAAGCCCTAACTAATTCATCTCTACCTCCATAGCTTAAACAAATATTTAATATTCCTTTTTTACCATCTTTAGTTTTTTCTAAGGCTGTAGTCATAGATTTTTGTATATCATCAGCAAAATCTTCTCGTCTACCAAAAAAATTCACTTTAACTCCTTGCTTGGCTAAAATATTTATTTCTTTATTTATCAATAATCTAAATAGATCCATCAGATAAACTACTTCTTTTTTATCTCTGTTCCAATTTTCTGTAGAAAAAGCATAGACAGTTAAAATTTTAATACCTTTATCAAAGGCGTACTGAGCAATAGTTTTTAAATTTTCAAAACCTTGCCGATGACCTTCAAAAGTAGGCAAACCTTTTGCTCGAGCCCAACGACGATTACCATCTAATATAATACCTATATGTTTTGGAATTTTCATATTATTATTATAACACCATAGACAAAATAAAAAAACGCCCCTGACGGGGCGTTTTTTTATTAAATTTATTAATCAACTGTTTGTGCGAAAAGTTCACTAAGTACAAATCTAGATACAGCATAGGCAGTTAAAATAATAACTAAACCTACAACGCCTGCGCCAATTAACTTTTTGGCTTCATCTACTTTTTCAGAACTTCCATAAGAAGTCATCCATTTGAAACCACCAAATAAGATAATTAAAGTAGTTAATATTCCTAGAAAACCTAAGATAATGTTAATTACCCCTCCAATGGTTTCTCTTAAAGGTTTTGACCCTAAGGCAATATTAGATGTAGAAAAATCGTCATACCCCCAAGCATTAACGTCAGCAGGCTGAGCGTTAGCTACATTAGCTGCTAAACTAGGAGCTAATACCAAAGCAAATGTTAATATTTTCTTCATTTTATTATGAATTACTATTTAATTAATTACAAAATTATTATAGCATTAAATTGTTTGTTTGTAAAATTTGCTGAGAATAAATCTAGATTAAAACAATAACTAAATCTATAAAGCTGTGGCTCGGGGCGTTGGGCTATTGCCCAGCATCTTTAGTTATTTCGCTTGCAGCTCAGATTTATTTAGATCCCAGCCTGCACTCACTTTGTTCGTTTGGCTCGGGGACAGGGAGTCGAACCCCGATTGACGGGACCAGAACCCGTTGTCCTACCATTAGACGATCCCCGAATAATAATTAAAGCATTTCTCCACCAAAAGTATCCAACACCTCTTCTATTCCATTTTCACTTTTACCTTTAAAATTTTGATGATTTTGTTTATAGTTAGGGTCAATTTCAAAACTTATACTTATCTTTCTATCTAATATTTCATTAAAAGTGGCTATTAAATTTTCTTTTACTTCGGGCTTATCCAATTGCTCTCTATGAAAATCATATTCTAAACCAATAATAAGTAAATTTTGTTCTATGCTTAAAGGATGGCTAGTTTGTAACATAGCAGACAAAGAATGATTCAACGGTTTAGCATTAGCTACTACTTTATGCCAATTAGTTTGAAGATTTTTAATATCTTCGGTATTTAAATTAATTTTTTTTTTTGACTTTTCCTCGACTACATCACTTGAAAAATCTTTAGTTTCTTCTTGGGCTAATAAAAATTCTACACACGCTAATTCCAGTGGCAATTGATCTATCATTGTTTCTTTAATAGACAGCTTATCTAAAACAATATTTAATAATTTTGATATATCTTCTAAAGCAAAATCTTGAGCATGTTTTTTTATAGAATCAGTTAAGTTATCATCAAAATCAATAACAAAACTTGGGCCAATAATCTTATAAAGCATTATCTGTCTAATATAATCTACAAAATCTGAAATGAAAATATTTAAATCAGCTCCCTCATCTACTAGTTTATTTATTTGATTCAAGGCTGTTGAAAGATTTTTTAATCGAAGCGCCCCTGTTAATTCATCAATAGCTTGCCAATTACTATTTGGTAAGACCAAAGAAGCTAATTCATCTGTAACCTTACCCCCACTTATAGAAATAACTTGACCTAATAATGATTCGGCATCTCTAAGACATCCCTCACTACGACGAGCTATCTCTGATAAAATTTTCTCTGAAATTTGTACTTTTTCCCATTCAGCAATTTCAGTCATTCTTTTCACGATATCTTTAATAGGAATTTTCTTTAAATCAAATCTTTGGCAACGAGAAATAATAGTTTCTGGAACTTTATGAATTTCTGTAGTAGCTAGTATAAAAATAACTCTCTTAGGCGGCTCTTCCAATGTTTTGAGTAAAGCATTAAAAGCAGATTTAGAAAGCATATGAACCTCATCTACAATAAAAACCTTATAGCCATTACTATTAAATGGTGGAATCTGTGAATTAGCAATGATATTATCACGTACATTGTCTACACCAGTATGAGAAGCAGCATCAATCTCTATGATATCCATAGATCGTCCGGCTAATATAAGATTGCAATTTTCACAATTGTTACATGGCTCAGACTCTTTATCTTTACGATTAGTACAATTTAATGAACGAGCAAAAAGACGGGCCAAACTAGTTTTGCCCGTACCGCGAGGTCCAACAAATAAATAAGCGTGGGCTAAATTCCCACTAGCTATTTCATTTTCTAAAGTAATCTTAATCGGCTTTTGACCGACTATTTCTTTGAAAACTTTTGGTCTATATTTTCTATAAATGACTTCTGACATAATCTAAAGATTGAGATCGAGTTCGTCAGTAGAAGCCACTTTATTATTAGTTTTAATTATATTCTCTACAGCTGCCCAAGCGCTATCAGAATCCTTGGAGACTAATATAACCGCCTCATCACCCTCCTCTCCTTTAAAATATGTAACAGAAGCTAAGAGCACTTTATATATTTTGTCTCCAGCTAAAATCACAAATTCATTAGTGGCCTTATCTTTAATAAGATGGCCAACTAACCTTGTTCTTTCTACTGGCGATATTTGTTTAAAAATAAATGAACCGTCCTGACTTATAGTTAATTTTAATATATCTCCTTCTACAAGTTTTGACTTAGAAGCATAATTAGCTGGCACACTATATTGCTTACCATCTGGCCCTATCATTATCTGACCATTAAACACTCCTTCAACTATCAAACCTTCATCGCCATCAATTTCTTTACCAACCTGAGCAGCTCGTAGACTATAGTCTACTGCTTGGGAAGAAGATTTTCCAGTTATTTCACCTAAAACTTGTTTAGTTTTAGTCAATTCTAATTCTAAATTATATACTAAAGCTTCTAAATCTTTTATTTTTTTGGTTTTAGACATTTTTGTTTTTGTTTACGAGCTTTTTTGGCTCTATTTCACCTAATAATTTATCACAAAATTTGGCTCTTGGCAATATAAATTTTTATTTATGGACGAGCCATATTAGCTTTAATTTCATTTTCTATAACTGTTTTATCACGACCATATTTAAGGCGTGATAATTCTTTAATAGCCTTAGCTAATTCATAGTTACCTTTTTCTGGTAATATGGGATTAAAATTAAAGGCCGGCGGATTTTGATTATCTATTAATAATTTTATATAACAGGTAAATTTTGGCATATTTACCAAATCATATTCCGTTACTACTGGTGCCATTTGTTTAGCTATAACTTCTGCATCATCAACACCAATTCTATATGATATCAATGTACCAACATTACCAAAAATTGCATCTTTAACGCTGGTATCTCCATCTTTAACTAACTGAGCTAAAAATTGATGTGCCAAAACTAAGTTAAGTTTATATTTTCTAGCTTCTGATAATATTATCGAAATACTATCCGTTATATAATTTTGGAACTCGTCAATATATAAATAAAAATCATCTCTTTCTTCTTCTGGTGTATCTACTCTACTAAGAGCAGCAAATAATATTTTACCAATCATTATCATACCCAATAAACTACTATTCATTTCTCCAATCTTACCTTTAGATAAATTAATTATTATTATTTTATTTTCATCCATAGCCTTTCTAAAATTAAAAGCGCTCTTAGTTTGAGAAATAATAGGACGAATAGTATCGTTAGATACAAAAGGAGTAAGTTTACTAGTAATATAAGGAACCATATTTGCCAAAGCGGCATCACCACCAGCTTTTTGAGCTTCTTTTTCCCAAAAATCTTTTACTAAATAATTTTTTACTTTAGCTAATTTAGCCTTTCTGTATTGTTCATCAGCTAATACTTTTGGAATTTCGAGAAGAGTAGTTGGATTATCTTTATCATCCATTAGAAGTAACATTGTATTTCTCATGTATTGCTCAAACATTGGACCGCCAGTAGCTTTAAGATCATATAACTTATCAAAAATAGCTATCATTTCATTAATCACAAATGTCTTTTGTTCGTCAGTCTCAAATTCTAACATGTTAATACCCAGCGGTCTTTCGGTATCAGAAGGGTCAAAATATATTACATCTTCTGCCCTCTCTTTTGGTACATGAGATAAAATAGTCTCCGCTAAATCTCCATGAGGGTCTAATAGACAGATACCTTTGCCATTAGCAATATCTTGAATAGCTAAACTTTCCAAAAATACTGACTTACCGGTACCAGTTTGCCCAAGCTCATACATATGTCTACGACGATCCTCATCTTTAATACGGACTAATGTTTCTTTACCTCTATGCCTATTCTTACCCAGGATAATACCCTCTTGAGGCATATTCGTTGGCGCAGCAGCCTTAACCGCTGATAACCAAGCAATATTTGGAGTTTCGCTAGTGGCCAAAGGTAAATGAATAACACTAGTCATTTCTTCAGAATTTAATAACATTGATTTTTGAGGAAGGAAATGACGATAAATAAAATGCTCAACATACAAATCATTTTTTTTGGGAACATGAGCTTTAAAACTATTACCAAACTCATAAATATTATATTGAGTGTAAGCATTTAAAAGATCATTTAAAACTAAACTTGACCTTTCTTCTGTCATAGTAGAAACCACTGCTCTAATATTTACATCAAAGCCGGACTTTGATGTTTTTTCTTCCATTACCTTAGCTCTCTCTTGTTCCATAGCTGACATCATTGGAGCTTGTTCAAAATCTTCATCTGGTTTTTCTGGATCACGAGTTTGTATAAAACTTAAAATAAATTTAAAAACCTTGCCGAATTTTCCTCCAGCACCACTACCGCCAATTTTTTTAATTGCATCTGTATAACTAAGGCCACGATGCATTTCCATGGCTATTTTTTTACCCCTAGCGTGCCAAGCTTTACCCGCTGAACGAAAAACATATTGAACTGCTGCTCCTTCATTAGCTTGTAATTTGCTAAGAGAATTTGTAATAGATTCTAAAGGATCACTGTCAAAATATCTATATGTCTTAATTGGCAAACTATAATCAGCAGTAAAATTTAAAATTCCCGCTTTTATATTTGCTTGAGCTTGAAAAATATTATAATCACTTACTTGTTCAAAATATATTTTTGGATAAACGGCCTGTAATTGTTGCACTAAAAAATCCTTATAGACTTCTGGTACGGCTACATAAAAATTAATTTCCCCACCTGAAGATACAATCTCTAAAGAAAATATATCTTTACGCCTGCCAAAGGTTTTTCTTTGAGCCTTAAGACCACTTAAAGAGGCAAATAAATTTTCTACTTGTCCAAGTTTAGCCTGAACATACTCACTACTAGTTTCCTCTTTTTCTTGCTTAGTATATTTTGGTATTTTTAAAAGTAAAACCTCGAGTTCAAGGTTTTTATCAGATCTACCTCTGGTGTGATTGAGCAAAAAAGTAAGTAGAACTATTAAAATAATAATCCCAACTAACGCAAATCCTCCTATAATTAAATACTCAGTCATTTTTTATTTTTCCTGATTTATGTCTAATATACTATCTGTTTTTATTTTTGCTTCTTGTTCTAGATAATGTTTGTTTACTTGCGGTATAATACGAAGCCACTCAAGAATTAACATTGTTATTTCTTTGGCCTTTACTTTAGCCTTCATTAATAACTCCGTTATTTTTATTGCTGTTTCTTCGCCTTTTATTTTAAAAGCTCGTTGGGTGCCAGCGTCTAAAGATAAAAAAACCTCATCCATATCATGAGACAATATATTATCTACTTGACTATATATTACCTCGCTAGTAATTGGCTGAGCAGGCGTACTTTGAGTTTGATCATTGTCTGGCAATGCTGCTACAACAGCTATTTGATCATTGTCTGGCTTCTCTGATGCCTGTGTTTCAATTTTCTGTTCTTTACTTGCATCAAAAGAAGCATCTATTGGTTTTTCAACGGAAGCTACTTGTTCTACATTAATATTTTGTTGTTCAATATTTTTTTCTGGACTCATAGCTATATTATACCAGATTCTAGCTTTTTATGTAAGATTTTAATTTTTTATATAACTCATTAGCTTTATCTAATGAAGATAAATAATATTTTTTATCTTCTGAAACAATACAAATCTTCTTACCTTGTTTATAAACAGTCTCTATATCTATCAATTTTATAAAACCTAATAATTTATAATCTTTTTTAGATTGTTGTTTAAGATGTATTAATCTTTTATTAGATAATAAATAAACCATATTTTGCTCTGACATTTCTTTGGCTAACCAAAAAATAAGCATTATTATCAAAAATAACCACAAGAAAAAACCTTGATAACCTATTTTTAACATTGGAAAAAGTATAAAAAAGGCCAATAAAAAAAGGAGTATGATAAAATACACCTTAATATGACTTGTTTTTGTCTTACAAATCATCCTTAAGCCTTCCCGATTGGTTAAAAATTTGCTAAAATTATCCATGTTATGAATAAAAAAACTCAAAAAATATTTTTAATCATTATGTCCATATTTATAATATTTTCTATGGTATTATGGACACTGGGTTCTAGCTACGGCTATTAAGAATCTCTTTTTAATACTGCCAAGTAAGCTTCTTGTGGTATTTCTACTCTACCTGACTGAGCCATACGCTTTTTACCCTTTTTTTGTTTCTCTAATAACTTTCTCTTGCGAGTTACATCACCGCCATATAATTTAGCAGTTACATCCTTTCTTAAAGCTGAAAGTTTTTCTCCAGCCATAACCTTACCTCCCACAGCTGCTTGAAGTTTAATTACAAATTGTTGACGTGGTAAAACTTCTTTCAATTTATTTATAATACGTTTGCCAACTTTATGCACTTCGTCTTTATAGACTATACTAGTTAAAGCTTCTACAATATCTTCGGCTACCAGTATATCCATCTTTACAATTTCACACTTTCTATAATCAGCAAAATCATAATTTAGTGAGGCATATCCAGAAGATATGCTTTTTAAATTATCATAAAAATCTACTAGAATAGAAGCCAATGGAATATCAAAACGAAGTATCATGCGATTATCATCAATATACTCATTATCTTTTGCTATGCCTCTTTGAGATATTATATATTCCATCAAGGGCCCCATATATTCTTTGGGTGTGAGCACTTCAATATGCATATAAGGTTCTTCTGTACGTTCAATTTTAGTCACCTCTGGCATTTCAGAAGGTGTAGTCAAGACCTCCATGTCTCCTTTATTAAAATAAATATTATAGGCTACCGTAGGAGTGGTTACAATTAATTCTAAATTAAATTCTCTACTCAATCTTTCTTGAAAAATTTCTAAATGAAGTAGCCCTAAAAATCCACAACGGAAACCAAAGCCGAGAGCTGGAGAACTAGCCGGCTCAAATACCAAACTAGCATCACTTAATTTTAGTTTTAAAATGGCCTCTCTTAATTTTTGATATTCACTACCTTCTTGAGGAAATATTCCAGCGTAGACCATTGGCTTAATTTCCTTATAACCTGGTAAAGCTGGCGTTTGTTTTTTTACAGAAATAATTGTATCACCCACTTGAGCCTTTTCTAAATCTTTAACTCCGGTGATAAGGTAACCAATTTCACCATCTTTTAAATGCCCTGAACTAACCCAATGAGGTTTGAAATAACCAATATCTAAAACTTCTGTTGGCTCATCCGTAGCTACAAATTTTATCTTATCTCCTTTTTTTATTTCTCCACTAAAAATTCTAGTATAAATTACCA
This sequence comes from Candidatus Komeilibacteria bacterium, assembly GCA_018656065.1. Lineage (GTDB taxonomy): Bacteria > Patescibacteriota > Patescibacteriia > UBA1558 > GWA2-36-10 > XYD1-37-29. Next base: position 73,249 of record JABHZY010000024.1, read on the forward strand.
CTCCCTTAAACTCGTCATAGGTAGAATCAAATACAAGAGCCTGTAAATCATCAGATTTCTTAATTGGGGCTTTTATCCTATCAGCTATAACATTTAACACTTCCTCTACTCCCTGGCCAGTTTTAGCAGAAACCATTAATATTTCTTCCTGCTGACAGCCTAGTAAATTGATAATTTCTTTAGAAACTTTTTCTACATCAGCGGCTGGTAAATCAATTTTATTTATTACTGGAATAATATCTAAATCTTGATCTAAGGCTAAATAAAGATTAGCCAGAGTTTGAGCTTCAATACCTTGAGTAGCATCTACCAAAAGAATAGCGCCTTCCACGGCCGCTAGAGAACGAGATACTTCATAAGAAAAATCAACATGACCAGGTGTATCAATCAAATTTAAGATCTTACCAGCCCAATCCATTCTGGCAGGCTGAAGTTTGATAGTAATACCCCTTTCTCTTTCTAGCTCCATTTGATCTAGAAGCTGAGCTTTCATCTTACGTTTTTCTACGGTACCAGTAATCTCTAGCATTCTGTCTGCTAGAGTGGATTTACCATGATCTATATGAGCAATTATGCAAAAATTTCTAATATCTTCCATTTCTAAATAATAATATAAATTTTTTTAACATTTTCTTGACAATATCAAGCTCATCAAGTCTAAACACTATACCTAAAACTAAGTAGCTTAGCAAGCCTGCCAAACCTGCTCCAAAACCTTGTATAAATATACCAATAAAAGTATGCATATCTACTAAATTGTCTAAAAACTGTAAAGCTGCATAGGCTACTGCACCCGCTAAGATTGAATTAACTGAAATTTTTAAAATTGAACTTAAAATTTGACTATCATCTATATCTTTGACTCTGAAATGTAAAAATATGAAAAGTAGAATCATGTTCAAAATACTAGATATAGAAAATGCTAAAGCTAGCCCAAATACTCCTAAAATCTGTGCTAATTGCCAAGATAAAAATATATTAACTATAATACTAAAAATACTAATAGACATTGGCGTCTTAGTATCCTCATAAGCATAAAAAGAACGAGCCAAAAGTGGAATAAGTCCTTGAGCAAAAATAGAAATAGCAAAAATACCTAAAGTTTGTGCAGTTTGACGAGTATTGTCCCAATCAAAAGCGCCACTGCCAAGTATTACACGTACTATCTGTGCTCTAAGTACTACAATTAATACTGAGATTGGTATTAACATAAATAAAATTCTTCTCAAAGACCGAGAAAAATTATCAGCAAATAATTTTGTATTCTTTTCATTGACTGCTTGAGTAAAAGTTGGAAAAACTGCTACTGCTAAAGAAACGGCAAATAAAGATATCGGCAAACTTTGTAAATTATTAGCTAAATTAAAAATAGCTATACTACCAGCTGTTAACGTAGAAGCAATCATTGTGATAATAACTAAATTTATTTGACTAGCTGCTAAACCAATTGTACGAGGTAGCATTAATTTCAAAATCTTCTTTAAATTTTTATCAAAACTTAAAACAAATTTATAATGCCAACCATTTTTATGTACTTCTGGTAATTGAACTAGTAAATGCATAATAGCTCCTAATAAAACTCCATAAGCTAAACCAACCAGGTCATACTTTGGATAAAAAAATAAAATACCGATAATAATACCGATATTATAAAAACTAGCTGCTAATGAAAAAGAAAAAAATCTTTTAAAAGAATTGAGTATGCCCCCGATTAAATTAGAAACTACGAAAAACAATACTGAAATCAACATTACTCTGGAAAGACTAATTACACTTTCCATCTGCCATGGTAAAAACCCTGGCGTAATCAACGGCATTATCTGAGGTGTAAAAATAAAAGCTACAATAACCAAAGCTGTAATAAAAATTAGAAAGAAATTTAAAACTGAATTAGACAATTTCAAACCTTCATCTCTATCTTTAAACCAAACCCTTTGAAAAACTGGAATAAAAGCAGAGGTTAAAGCCCCTAAAACAAGTGTATTAAATATTAAATCCGGTAAACGAAAAGCTGAATAATATATATCAGACATTTCACCAGCTCCAAAATTATGAGCAATTAATCTTTCGCGTAATAAAGCAAATAATTTAGCCAAAAAAGAAAAAAAGGCGATTATCAACGCACCTCCTGTGACACTATTATTAATTTTATGCCAAAGTTTTTGCCACATCCAAAATTATTTATTTGTTAAAATAAAACCAAAGTATTGATCACGATTTAATTCTTTAGTATAGGTTAATAAATTATCAGTAACATTTATACTCTTCTGATCACTAGCGTTATTAAAAATTAATTTCATATTATCAGGTAAAATAACTGATGAATTTAATAAATTATTTTTTAAACCAGATTGAGACTGAACTACTAAACTATAATTATCTAAGCTAACATTTTTCTTAAAAATCTTTTCCCACCAATTATTTACTAAAGGATCTCCTAAATTTAATTTAAAAGGTAATTTATATTTTATAAGTACTGTTTTTGTTTCTCCAGGGGCTAAAGTCATCCAATTAGCAAAAACAGTTTTATTCAAAGATGTATATATCTGAGTAGAAGAATTTGCATCAATCATTTTGATTTCTTCCTGTGCTAAATCTTCATCTATCTGTGCATTTTCATTACCAGCAAAAAAATTGTCTGGAATTTTATCAAAACCAACTGCCTCAATAAATTCACTATCTAAAGGTGCGTAAATTCTAAGATAACTAGTATTACCTCCATAAAGACCACTAAATAAAGCATCTTCCTCTGATTTATTTGATCTAGTTATTTTAACAGTATTTATTATCTCTCCATTAGTTGAAATTTGAGCTTGATGATCAATTGTTTGATAAATATTATTATCGGTTTTGCCGCCAGCAATATTAGTATTAATAACAGCTAAATAATCTTTATTATAATTTAAACTTTTACCTGACCAACCAAAATCAACTAAAGATTCTTGAGTTAGTTTATTTTCACTATATATTTGAATGTCTTTATTGGCTAAAGTTTTCGCAAAAACTTCTACAATTTCTTTGTGTTTATCATTGTTGGATAATAATTTTTCTAAAACAATTGGCACTAGGTCAGCTATAACTGCTTTAGGCTCATTGGACTCTTCATCATAATTAAGCTCTACTTCTTCTTGTAAAACATCAAAAATATTTTCTTGATTTATAACAATATCATAATCCTCTAAAGTAACTGGCCCTAAAACAGCCAATAAATCTTCTAAAACATTAGCATTAATAGCAATAACACCGTCTAGAGAACTAGCTCCGGCCTGCTGATAAAACCACATTATTTTTTTGGCAGAAGTAGGAAAATCATACCACCAATTTGCATCCCAAATATTAAATCCTGAATTTATCAATGATAAAGCTTGAGGTGCCTTGAGTCTAGGACCCTGCCCAGCCTCTAAATCATATAAACCTCCTGTAGGAATCTCTAGATTAACAATCTTACCTTGATAAACATCAAATAAAGCAAAACTGCCAATAAAACCTCCAGTGGGTCTTATTTCATTATTATTTTGAAAAAGCACTACATATCTTTTTTCACTATCATGTCCTAATAAATCTGAACTTAATGAAAAGATATCATTTAATTCTTCTAAATTAGCGATAGTAGAAGGCAAATATGTTTTTAGTCCATCAAAGTATGGTCTAAAATTAGCTGGTAAAAGATTTGTCGAAATACCATCTAAATTTGTATTAGCTGCTTCTAGATAAGGTAAAGTTTTAGTTATTTGATCATTAAGTAATACTATGTATTCTGTTGGATTACCATTGGTCTGCAGAGTCTGATTCAAAACTGTGGCTGCCTCAGAGATATTTGTAGCTACACTCAGCATATTTCTACTAAGAGAAATGGGCTTACCAACTACTGGCATCAAACTAGCAACGTTTAGCGTCCATTTTTGATATTCATTTAGAACGTCCTGTGCTTGAGAAAAATTGTCTAAAGCATTTTCAAAATTACCTTGAGCATCTTGATAAGAATTTTCTGAAGCTGATATGACTCCTGATTGAAGACTTATTAAACCTTCTTGACTAAAATCTAATATCTTCCCTTTATCATGCTTTATTTGTCCAAACATTACCATGCCTCTAATAGGTAATAATATAACAGCTACAATAACTGCAAAAAGTAAAGATTTGTTTAAGGCTACATTAAAATTAGATATTTTTATCTTTGGTAATTGCCAAGAAATATTTTTAGTGGTTTTTTTCTTAGTACTTGGTTGTTCTAATTTACTATATACTTTAGTAAAAGAGTCTTTATATTTTACAAAATTAAATTTCGGTTTTTTCGGAATTTCAACTTTTGTTTTTCTCAAATCTATTACATGATCTGAAGTTGCTGTTAAATCCTCTGCTTCTTCTATTTCTATAATTGAACGTTCTTTTACTTTTTTCTGTGCCTCTGGTTTTACTTCCCTTCTACTACGTTCAGGATCTGCAACTTTTTTAATACTAGTCAAAATTTGAGAATAAGATAAATCTTGTTTGATTAATTTATCAAGCTCATTTAAAGCTTTTTGCTTTTCTTCTTTTACATTTTCTGAGTCTATATCATTATCAAATAAAAATTGATCTAAGTCATCTACTAGATCTTTTTTTATTTCTAAAATATCTGATTTTTTATTTTGTATTTTTTCCTTAGCCATAGCTGTTATCAAGATATATTATACCAGAATTTTTGCAAAAAACAAAGACATTTTTATTTAATATAGTAGGGAAACAAAACAAAAGTATTATCTATGGGAATATACAGATGATCTTCCATTTTTAAGTTCTCTACAAACATATCTGCATCTCTAGAGAATACATAAATAGTGTCTTCATCCAAATGCCCGGCCTGTATTTTTTCCATCTGATTAGCCAAATACTCGTCCTGCCCAACTATAGGTCTAGCAAAATGTCCATTGTTAACACTAATATCATTTTGCGCTGCAAACATAGCAAAAATCATATAATTTTTATGTGGAATAACTGGATAAAAGGCTAAATGTTGATAATTTTGGCTAGCTTCTTTAAATTCAGTTGTTAAAATTGTTTCTCTAAATACTTGCCCCTCAAAAGTTTGTCCTCTTTGTTTTAAAATACCACTTAGATCATAAAATTGAATACTTAAAGTAATTATCAAAATCAATAAAGCTAATTTATATTTTAAAGTTTTTAGAATATAAAAAGATGATAAAACTAAAATATAAAACACTGGCCAAAAAAATCTACCAGAAGATCTAAATAATCCCAATACATCTTCACTTAAAAATTTACCCAAAGGTAAAGAAAATAATATATAAAAATTAAAAGCTACAACATGACTAATAGAAATTAAAATTAATATTAAAGAAATTAAAATTAATGGCCATTGTTTATAAATAAATTGTTTTAAATTAGTTTTTACAAAAAATTTAACAGCTGATGCAAATAATAAAAGTAAAGTACCAAAGCCCAAATAATTAAAGCCTTCTGCTTGATAACGAATAATACCTAAATCTGGCAAAATATTTGACCAGCCCATAGGATTGAATATTGCATTGAGATTCATAGAAAAATCTCCATAGCCGGGTGCTTTAGCATTACCTGTCAAAAACAAACCTAAAATATAAGCTAATAAAAAAATTAAACCTTCTTCAAAAACTAAAAAATATAATGTATCTTTTAAACCTATTTTTTTTCTAACAAAATATAAATTTAATAAATCTACTAACAATAAAAATAAATTAATAAAAAGTAAGTATGGATGTACTAATAAAGATACAACTAAAATTAAAGACCATTTTAGATAACTTATTTTATTATGTTGAGCTAAGATAGTCCACAAGGCAGCTAGTATTAAAAAATGACCGCCTAATGCAAAATGACCGCCCAGACGAAAAAGCATTATAGGACTAAGTATAAAAAATAAAGACGCTAGTATAGCTGCTAAACGTTTTTTAAAAAATAAAGAAGATAATAAGTATCCGAAAACGCCTTGTAATACAAAACAAATAGCTATCCATAAACCAAAATATTGAAATGTTTGTGGCAATATGAAACGGATTGATTTAAAAAATATAGCCAATATTGGAATAGAATCTGTAAAACTAACAGCTATTCCAAATGGATAAGCGTAATTTGAGGCTAGGCCAATTGGCCATGACCAATCAGCAACACTATACATTATCCAACCAAGATATTGCTGGACTGGATCTGGTCCCGCAGTAAGCAACCAAGCATCATATCTAGGATCTAAAATCTCACCGTAAATTAAAAGAAAGGCTACAAAACCCAGAATAGCTACTATTGTTATACTCAAAATGTTTTTTTGTTTATCTGACACTCTTAGTAAATATTAGTAAGTAAAATATTTTTGGCAATTAATAAATATAAAATCCATGGTCCAAAAGCTAAAATAATCCACCAAATCTTATTTTTGAATATATTCCACCACTCTCTATAGGCAAAGAAATTTAAAATTGGATAAGTAAAATATATAAAGTGCGCCTTTAAAACTCCGGCTTCTAAATAAGGTAAACGTAAATTATGATATAAAGATGCTGACCAGCCACCAACTAATACAACTAACAACAACAGATCATTATCCTCTATCTTTCGTTTTTTAATGGCCTTCCATAAAAAAGCTAACCAACCTACAAACCAAATAAAGAAAATACCCAAAGCTAGACGATTAGTGTTAAGCATTGCTTGCCAAAGTTTAGCTGTAGTATAACGACCATTGCCTACCAATATTTTCTGATCTTCTGGATTATTTTCTATACCCGGATAGTTAAATAAATTATAATAATCACCAAAACTATCGCTGAGTAATATAGAAAAATATGAATCCGGCTTGGAAAACCAATATGGATAGTCTGTAAAAATATGAGTATTTATATTAAATATATACTTCCAACCATCACTTTTGATAATACTTTGTTTAGGTTTGTCGTCATAGATGTTTATGGAAAAATAAGTATTATAATTTTGTTGTTTGTAAGCAATCCAAGGAATATTTACAAAAAATACTACAAAAAAGATAATAAAAATATATTTCAAAAAATACTTTTGCTGGCTAAAAATATATTTTAATAAATAAAACACAATAACAGCTAGTAAAATTATTAAGGCGCTTATTTTTACTAAAGATGCTAAAGCTAAAATCAATGCCCAATAAACAACTTTTAATTCTTTACCCTTAGTTGCTAATTTAAATTTATAAAATAAAAGTAATAATAAAATTATTAAAGTATGTAAAAGTAATTCATTATTTATATAAGCTGATAATTTAACACCAACAAATAATATAGAAAATATGAAAGTATTAAGCAGAGCCAGCCATTTATTTTTTTTACTATAGTAATATGAAAACTGCCAAATTAAACCTAGAAAACCAAAATATATTAAAACATTAAATGTTTCCCACCAATTAAGCCCTTCTATACCTAAAAGCTGCCCAAACTTAATCCAGCCAGTCAAAATATAATAATAAAGAGGTTCGTGCCAAGCTAAATATGTCTCATCTAAAGTAGCTAAGCGATTTTCATAAAGAATCGTTTCGGTATAAGTAATGTGTCCTCCACCATCATCAGCCCAATAAGTATTATATGACTTTATATTTTGCAAACGAATAAAAAAAGCTATTGCTAATATTAATAGCAAAGCTAAAAAGTAAAGTTTGTTTTTTCTAATCAATTCAAACATTATCTAATTTTTTATAGATCTCCAAAATCTCTTCTGACATCTTACGCCATGAATATTTATCTATTTGTTTATAGCCTGTTCTGATTAAATTATTACGCAAGTCATTATCATTTATAATCTCAAACATTTTCTTTTTAAGATCTTCTCTGTCCTTAGGATTAAAATATAATGCGCTGTGTCCTAATACTTCTGGTAAAGAGCTAGAATCACTAGATAAAACTGGCAAGCCATAACTCATAGCTTCTAATGGTGGTAAGCCAAAGCCTTCATATAAAGATGGAAAAATATAAGCTCTAGCATTTTTATAATAACTATCTAACTTATCATCTGCTACGTAACCAGTAAAAATAACATTAGGACAATCAATGTCTTTAGCTAATTTTTCATAAAAATAATTTTTTTGTCCTACTAATATTAAATAATATTCTGAATGTTTCTGCCAAAATTCTTTAAAAACTTCTATCAAAAATTCTAAATTTTTATGAGGATAAGCATTGCCAATATAAAGAAAATAGTTTTGTGGTAAATTAAAGGGCTCTTTTTGGCTACTAAAATATGTACTAACTCCTTCATAAATCACCTCAATTTTTTTAGCCTCTCTATCTTCTAATTGGAAATATTCTTTGATATCTTTAGCTGTAAATTTAGAAACTGCTATTATTTTTTTAGAATTTTTAACAGCATTTCTAATCACTTGTTTATAAAACCAATACTTTATCTTAAACCAAAAGGTATTTAAAGTACTAGCTTTACGACTTGGAAATTTAGTCATTATTAAATCATGGATGGTTACTACAAAATTACCACTATAAAAAATTGGCACGTTAAAATGTGGAAAATGGACTAGATCTGGCTTTAATTTATATAAAACCCAAGGTAATACAATTTGCTCTTTTATTCCATACCAATGACAGTCACAAATTTTAATTTCAAAATTATCCGGCAAATTAATTTCAGGAGTTTCTTTAAAAAGTAAAATATAATGATTTGATTTATCTAATTTTTTAAGTTCACTTAAAAACTCTTGATTATAACGACCAAGTCCACCGGGTTTTGTACCAAAAATTCTAAAATCAATTACAATTCTCATTTTTTATAGCTATTAAATAAATCTAACATTTGTTGAGCTTGGTTTTCCCACTTAGGAACCTTAAAACTACTAGCCGATTTTTTAAACTGTTTAATTAATTTTTCATCCTCAGTTAAAAACTTCAAAGCTTTATATATATCACTAATGTTATAAGGATCAACGTATAAAGCCTGTTGTTTGTTCATTTCCGGAAGGGCTGTTTTATAACTTACTATTACTGGTGTTTTATAAGAAATTGCTTCCATTGGTGGAAAACCAAAGCCTTCATATAAAGAGGGCCAAATTAAACCCTGACTCATATAATACAAAGCATCTTTAGCTGGAGATTCTACATAATTTAAATAATGAATAAAAGGTCTTTTTTTAATTTTTTGTAACAATTTTCTATAAACCCAACCCTTCTTACCAACTACTACCAAATGCACATCTGGAGATTCTAAATGATATCTATCAAAAGCTTTGATGATACTCTCTATATTTTTACGAGGCTCAAGTGTGCCTAAATAAATAAAAAACTTATCTGGAAGATTAAAATCTTTTAGTATATCTCTAGCTCTATCCTCATTCATTGGAATAGAATTAATACCAGGATTAATTATAGTAATTTTATCTTCAGTTAAAGGAAAAAAACGCATTAAATCTCTTTTAGTATTGCCAGAAACAGCTATAATTTTATCAGCCTGTCTAACCAATTTTTCTACATTTACCATTTTATGCCAATATCTTCTTCTTAAAGAATAAAATTCTCTACTATGTAAAAAAGATAAATCATGAACTGTCAAAATCATTGGATATTTTTTTGATAAATTACAAAAATTAATATTAGGCATCCAAAAAAGATCTATGTCTTTAAAAAAATTTTCACAAATATTAGAATTAATTCCCAATAATAAATTTAAATTCAAAACTTTATTAGCAATTGGAATATGAAAATGTTTAACATTTGATTGATTAAAATCTAATTGCATATAAGGGTCCTTCTTCAAGCCCGAACTGAATAAATAATAATTATTTTCTTTATCCAATTCTAAAAGATGAGTAATAGCATAATAAATATATTTGCCAATACCTGTTAACTTTTTATTTCCTAAAGCTCTGATGTCTATACCTATATTCATAAAGCTTCAATCAAGTTAAGTATCTTTTCCTTAAATCTTTTTTCATCAAATTTTTTGGCATGCTCTCTAATAATTTTAGAATCAAATTTAGCATGATCAAATCTTAATATCTTGTGAGCTAAGGATTCCCAAGTCTGTTCTTCAAAAAACAAACCAGTCTGATTATCAATCACTGTCTCTAATGCACCGCCCTTAGCATAAGCTATTACTGGCCTACCAGAAGACATTGCTTCTAAAGCAGATATACCAAAATCTTCTAATTGCGGATAAATAAATGCCTTACAACGCGCTAAATGATAATTCCTTTCTTTATCTGATACCTCACCTAAAAATTCAATGTTGGAATGAGCCATCTTTTTTAATTTTCTAAGTTCAGAACCTCCTCCAATTATTTTAAGTGGTAATTTCAAATTATTAAAAGCCTGAATTGCCAAATCTACTTTTTTATATGGTCTAAGACGAGAAACTATAAGATAATAATCTTCTACTTCCTCCGAGATATGAAAATCGGCTACTCGAACTGGTGGATGGATAACTACTGAATTTTTTTTATAATGTTTTTTTATTTTATTAGCTATAAAATGTGAATTAGCTATAAAATGATCTACTTCTTGAGCTTTAGAAAAATCCCAATTTTGTAATTTATTTAAAACTTTAGGTAAAAAATTCTTTAATAATTTTCCTTCTGGTAAATTACCTATATATTCTTCTTTATCATCCCACAAATATCTAGTCGGTGCATGACAATAACAAATATGCTTATTATTATGCCCTGTTTTTACGCCTTTAACAAAAGCCGAAGATGAAGAAATAATTAAATCATAACTACTTAAATCTGTTTTCTCCCAAACCCTAGGCATTAACACTAAAAAATATTTAAAAAGTTTATTAATACCTGGAATTTTCTGTAAATTAGAAGTGACTATATTTTTCTGATTGAGTATTTTTTTAGTTATTTTAGGATCATTTATTAAAGTAAAAATAGGCGCTTGAGGATTTAAAGTAGCTAAAGCTACTAGAACTTTTTCAGCTCCACCTATTTGAAACAAATGATCATGAGCCAGGGCAATTTTTTTCATATTATCCTTGATCACCTTTAATAACTGCCATTGGAGTTTTTAATAAGATTATCAAATCAAGTAGTACAGACCAATTTTCTATATAAAAAATATCTAACTTAGCTTCTTCACTAAAATCTAAATTAGCTCGTCCAGAAACTTGAGCCATGCCAGTAATACCTGGTTTGATAAATAATAATTTCTTATAACCTTTTTGATATTTATCAACTTCAGCTGGTTCGTGTGGTCGTGGACCCACTAAGCTCATACTAGCCCCTAAAACATTAATAAGTTGTGGTAATTCATCTAGACTGGCTCGCCTTAAAAATTTACCAACTTTTGTAACTCTGGGATCATCTTTCATTTTAAAAAGCGGACCATCAACTCTTTCGTTATATTGCATCACTTCTGATTTCATTTTATCAGCATCTTTAACCATAGAACGAAATTTATACATTTTAAAAATTTTTCCTTTATTACCGACTCTAGACAATTTCACAAAAATTGGTCCTTGAGAATCCAATTTAATAGCTATGGCTATAATTATAAACACTGGTGATAAAATTATTAACAATAAAATAGCTACTATTAAATCAAATGTTCTTTTATAAACATGACGCCAACCATCTAGCGGCGTACCTTGAATTTCAATAACAGGTAAACCAGCTACGGAATTTATATTAAAATGTAAACTTTGAGTTTGAAAAAGACTGGCCACATATCGAAGATTCAAATGATTCTCCTGACAATAAGTTAATAAATTAAGAGCTTCTTTTTTTTCTATACTAGAGTCTGTCTGAATCAAATTATCAATTTGTTTATTTTTTATTTGACTTACAATATCTGATGAATTTTCTAAATCCCCCAAACTATTAAACTCCGCTATAATTTTATAACCCATCTGAGGACTTTTATTATAAGTATCTACAATTGCTTGGCGACTAATATCGCTGCCTAATACTATCACTTTAGATAGCCCGTGCCCTTTTTTGAGAAAATAATTTCGAATAGCAAAAACTATTATTCTAGATATAAAAAGATAAATAATAGTAAGTCCCCAAGAAAAAATTATAATAAAACGAGAAGAAAATAATTCCTTCTGCCAAAAAATAGCTAAAATAATTATAATGCCAACTGTAGATACTCCTGTAAAAATTTTTGGTAATTCTTTAGCCAACTTTTTATCTCGCATAGCATAAAAACCACTCATAGCAAAAACTATAATAGACATAAAAGCCACCTTAAAAGCTAAGCTAGCAAACTCTGATAAAGGCATTTCATAAAATACTGGCCTTATCTCTTCTATTGATTCTGAAAATCTTAAAAAATAAGCCGATAAAGCAGCTAGAACTACTATTGCATAATCAATAGGCACTAAAGCAATATTTACAATAAAATTAGCTTTTTTCATAGTATAGATATAATATCATTTGCCCCTTATTTAGTAAATATCTATTAACTATTATCCTTGACAAAACTAGTAAAATATTGTATATATTAAACATAAGGTTTAAATAGACCGAGATGATTGCTAATTATAGCGTAAAGCTATAATTAGAGGAAAGTCCGAACACCACAAAAAAGATAGTTGGTAACGCCAACCGTTTCTAATGCAAATTAGGGATAGGACAAGTGCAACAGAGAATATTCCTTCCTTCGGGATAAGGGTGAAAATGTCAGATAATTAGCTGACACGTCAACATGGTGACATGTAGAAAGAGGTAAACTTCTATCCGGTGTAAGGCCAAATAGGCCCTTCGGGGCGGGTAGGCTGCTTGAGATTACAAGCAATTGTAATCCTAGATAGATGATCATCCTAGACAGAATTCGGCTTATGAGGTCTATTTAAGCCTTTTTTATTACCTTAAAAAGTAGTTGACATATTTTATATTTTATGATATATTATAATGTCCGCAAAAATCCTCTCAACATTCAAGCAATCAGCTGAAGGAGGTGAAATCATGGACACCAAACCGGAAACCATCGAAATAAAGGAGTCAAATCAAGATGTTTGCAATGGATGCAACGCGACAAATCCCAGTAGATGTAGCCGATGCAATGGATGCTTATCCAAAATTGCCGGCGGTTATCAGGGCTACTGCGGATGTACATGCAAACACTCGGTTTGCCCTATTTGCGACACTGCCCGTCCTTTCGGGTATTGCCCTCACTGCGACGACAGCGAGGACTGACCAGTTAAAGGAGGTCTACGGATTCATAATTTGTAAATCTCCTTTTCTTTTTGTTTAAAATAAAAAAACAGCTTAATTTAATAGGCTGCTTTTTTATTCCAAAATATAATCTAAAGTCTGACGAGCAACTTTAGACCAAGAAAACTGTTTGGCTCGTTCTAGACCTTTTTGCCTCAAATCACTCCTCTGCTCTTGATTATTAAATATAATTTCAATTTTATTTTTTATATCTTCTATATCATCAGGATCAAAATACAAGGCAGACTCCTCGGCTACTTCTTTGAGCGCAGAAATATTTGAACAAACAACTGGTACTCCTGAAGCCATAGCCTCTAAAACTGGCAAACCAAAACCCTCAAACTTAGAAGGGAACACAAAGCCTGATGCCGAAGCCATTAAAGTCGGATAATTTGCTTGACTGACATAGCCCAAAAGCAATATATCCTCTTTTACATTTTCAGCCTGACACATTTTTTCAATTTCATCGTAACCATAATTACCTGGACGACCACCTAAAACTAATGGCCATTTACGGCTGGTTTTTTTATATGCTTTAATAAGATTTAATACATTCTTTTTTGTTTCTAATCTACCAATATAAAGTAAATATTTATCTGGATAATCATGCTTATCAATAAATGATTGTTTTAATTCATTGTCTATAGGTAAAAAAGTATCTTCTTTATAGCCTAAATGAATAACTTTTATTTTATGCTTAGCTTTAGGAAAATATTTTATTATATCCTGCCTAGTAGCTTCAGAAATAGTAATAATCTTATCCGCTCGCTTGATAGCCAGATTATGAGAAAATCTTTGATAAATACGTTCTAGCGGATGATAAAGCTCTGGATTTCTATAAAAACCAAGATCATGAATAGTCACAATCATCTCTCCTCTACCAAAAAGTGGTAAAGCGTTAGTAGCAAAAAATTTATCAACAGGTCTAACAAAAAGTTCCCAGGCTAATCTAAAATGTGTCCAAAATTTTCTAAATGGCCACGGCAAAGATTTTAAACAAAAATTATCCGGTGCATCTTTGAGATCACCGGCTATATATTTATTATAATAAATAACAAACTTATTTTCTTTATCTATTTTTTTAAATTCTTGGAGTAAATGCCAAGCATACCATTCGGTACCGGTCTTGTATTTTTTATTAGCTCTAGTAGCTTCTAGTCCTAATGTTTTCATTACTATTAAATTATTTAGCAGATAATATACTTCGTTTATATGATTCTAGATTCTCTAAAGCAATACCAGTACCACGAGCCACACAAAGAAGTGACTCATCAGCCACATAAGCTGGTACACCAGTAGCTTGAGACAATAATTTATCCATATTACGCAACAATGAAGTTCCGCCTGATAAAACCATACCTTTATCCATAATATCAGCAGATAGCTCCGGTGGCGTTTGATAAAGCACAGATTTTACAGCTGCAATTAAACTCTGTAATTCATTTTGCAAGGCTTCAGTTACATCATCAGAATTTACTGTAATAGTACGCGGCAAACCAGACACCATATCACGACCCTTAATATCCAAAATTAGCTTTTCCTCTTTTGGTAAAAATTGAGCACTACCAATCTTTATTTTTACTTCTTCAGCAGTTCTTTCTCCAATAGCTAAATTATATTTTTTCTTAATATGTTCAGCAATAGCTCCATCATATTTATTACCACCAATTCTAACTGAAGTATTAGCTACTACGCCTCCTAAAGAAATAACTGCTATTTCACTAGTACCACCTCCCATATCAACAATCATATGCCCAGAAGCACTACCAATAGGAATATCAGCTCCTATGGCGGCTGCTATAGGCTCTTTAATGATATAAGCTGCCTTGGCACCAGCATTTAGCGTAGCATCAATTACAGCCCTTCTTTCAGTAGATGTAATACCAGCCGGCACGGCAATCATAACTTCTGGACGAAATATCTTCATTCCTCCTACCGCTTTATTTATAAAATATTTGAGCATGCTTTCCGTAGTACGATAATCTGCAATTACACCATCTTTAAGTGGTCGAGAAGCAATAATAGAATCTGGGGTACGTCCAATCATTTCCTTAGCTTCATCTCCTACAGCTAAAACTTTTTTGTCCAAAACTGAAATAGCCACTACTGATGGCTCATTTATTACAATACCTCGCTTTGGAATATATACCAAAGTATAAGCAGTACCTAAATCTATACCAATTTTTTTTATAAACATGAATAATTATTGAATCTCTAAAATCTTACATTTTGTTTTACCACTTGGCAAGTCTACCTCTACTTCATCACCAATTGTCTTACCCATTAACGCTTCACCAAATGGTGATTCTAGCGATATTTTACCCTGCACTGGATCAGCTTCAGTACTACCTACGATAGTAAAGTCTAATATCTGGCCTTCTTTATCAATCTTTACCTGACGGCCAACTTGAACCTTACCATCATCTTTCATTTTTTCAGCTACAAGAGAAGTTTTTACTAGATGTTCTAATTCTAAAATACGACCCTCTACAAAAGACTGTTCTTCTTTAGCTTCTTGATATTCAGCATTTTCTGATAAATCACCCAATTCTTTAGCTGATTTAATTCTTTCAGATACCTCAGGGCGTTTTTTAGTCTTTAAAATCTCTAACTCTTCCTTGAGTTTATTAAGACCTTCTTCAGTTAAAACTTTATTGTCCATAATAAATTATTTTTATTTCTAATTAGTATACTAAATATTATCAAATTATTGAGAAAAATACCACTCCATAAATTCTCTAGTAATAGTAACTGCCAAACCTCTATCACCACCCTCTTCTACTAATACGGTAGTTACTATCTTAGCATCTTCATAAGGAGCAAAAGCAGCCATCCAAGAATGCGGAGTTTTATTTCTATTAAACTGGGCCGTGCCCGTTTTACCAGCTACATCAACTGTTACTGACTGGAGGCTCTGAGCTGTACCATCGGTGATCGTCATACGTAAACCTCTCTTTATAGTATTTAAATTATCAGATGCTATAATATTAGTCAAAAGTGTCTTAGGTTTAAAAACAGTTGTATTATCCCCTACTTTACTTTCTTTTATAAAATGTGGTTCATAAACATGGCCATCATTAGCAAAATAAGACATCATTGTAGCAGCTTGCAATGGTGTACTTAATAAATATCCCTGTCCGATGGAAAGATTATAAGTATCACCAAGATACCATCTTTCATCAAAAGTAGCTTCTTTCCATTCTTTAGAAGGTAAAAATCCATCAACTTCTGAATTCAAATCAATGCCTGTTAATTTACCTAGACCAAATTTTCTAGAATATTCAATAATCTTATCAGACCCCAATCCTAAACTAAGCCATTCATTATTTCCACCACCAATAGAATAAAAAAATGTATTAACTGAGTCAGCAATAGCCCAATATATATTAGTTAATCCATGCCCTCCGCTACGCCAATCTGGAAAAAAACTACTACCTATCTGAACACCGCCTGTACTATTAACTGTAAAACTAGAATTAATAAGCTTTTCTTCTAAGGCAGCTGCCGATACCACTGCTTTAAATATAGAACCCATTGGATAGGTACCAGATATAGTTCTATTTAATAATGGTAAATTTTCATTAGCTACTATTTCGCCATATTCTTCATCATTTAACAAAGTAGTGAAAATATTATTATCATAACTAGGTAGAGATACCATAGCCAAGACTCCACCATCCTTAGGATCAAGTATTACTGCTGCCATCTTAGGATTATCATAAAGTTCAGCGTTTTTTTGCATTATCTCAAATAACTTGGCTTGAGCTTTAGCATCTACAGTTAAAACTAAGTCTGAACCATCTATTGGTTCGATCATTGATAAAATATTTTTTTCTCTAAATAAAGCGTCTACTTCAATTTGCCTTATACCATCTTGCCCCTTGATAGAGTTTTCATACATTAATTCTAAACCTGTTTTACCAATTCTATCATAATAATTATATCTTCTATTGGCTATGTCATCTTCTGTCACTGCCCCTAAATAACCCATGGCATGACTAAGTCCCAAATAATTAAAATATTCACGACGAGGTTCATAAGCTACATCAATACTAGGTTGCGATTCTGATAATATAATTAACCTCATAGCTAAATCATAAGGTAAATTTTCGTACATCAATATTTTAGTTGATTTATTTTCTTCATTATAAATATTATTTTCTAATTCATCTTTTGAGATATCTAAAATATTAGATAATTTATTAAATAAATCCTGCTTAGCTAATTCATCTTCAGGAAAAATATCTTTATCTAAATAAAGAAAAAAATAAGAAATATTTTTCACTAATAAATCACCAAAACGATCATACATCAAACCACGATTAGCTTTAATAACGTCAGATTTAATACGATTACCCTCAGCTATATTTCTAAAATATTCTCCTTTGATGGCCTGTAAATAAAAAGCTCGTCCAAATAGAATAAATAAACAAATAAAAAAAATAAGAAATAACCAACGTATTTTTTTATCTTCGAAAAATCTACCTAATTGTTGAGTTTTATCAACTAAGCCAAAATCCAAATAATCACCACTCTTTTTTTGCTTTATAAAGCCACCTACTTTTGAGTCGCGTATTTGTCCTTCTTGAATTTTAAAAGGATTGTTTTTGATCATGACGCTTCACCCAAAAATTATAATAAATTAAATGTAAAAATATTACTAAAAATATATTAATGCCTGTCATTTTTAATATAGGTTTTATCAAATTATTATCAATAATATATAAATCCCAATTAAAAATTAAATCACTTGCCCAAAATAACAACCAAAATACTACAAAAGAAAATAAAGTAAGCAATATGATAGACAAAATATTTTTAGAACTTAGAATAGTAACTTGCAAACTTTTTAATACAAAAACAATAATAACAAATATAACGGCATGCAAACCAAAAATTCCTGTGAAAGAATCTATAAAAAATCCAGCCAATAATGCAAAAGTGTAATATACCCACTCCTTTTCAGAATTAAAATAAATTAATAAAAGTGCGACTAAAAATGGCTGCAAAAATTGCCAACCATTATCATAGAAGTTTAGAAATAAGTATAAGAAACTACTTATCAAAAATATTAATATAAAATAGAGATACCTCATGATTGAGTAATAACTGCTAAAGTAAACAAAACCTCATAATTTATCAAAGGTAGCACAGATGCTTCCTTAAAAAGCTCTTCCTGTTCAAATTCTACATTCTCTATCTGACCAACTACCAAACCAGAAGGTATCTTAGGATCAATATCTGCAGTAACTACTATATCTCCTTTTTTTATTTCTTGTTCTTGAGGTATAAAACTAAGCTCCATTACTAAACCTAAAGAACCACTAAGTATGCCCGAAACATTTCTATCATCACCTATTTTGACAGCTAACTTAGAAAAATGATCCGTTAAAAGTCTAAGCTTTGAGGAGTCTATTCCTGCATCTATAATTTTACCAACTACAATGCCATTGCTAACT
Organism: Candidatus Komeilibacteria bacterium; assembly: GCA_018656065.1. Lineage (GTDB taxonomy): Bacteria > Patescibacteriota > Patescibacteriia > UBA1558 > GWA2-36-10 > XYD1-37-29. Next base: position 91,858 of record JABHZY010000024.1, read on the forward strand.
ACTACGGCTTGTCCATTTTCTATGCCTCTATCTCTACCCGCATCTATAATTAATATATTACGGTTCAGTGGATCTCTACTTAATATATTAACTACAGCTAAATTATATTCCTTTTTATTTTTTAATTCTAATAATTCACGTAGTTCATTATTTTCTTGTTTAAGTTCTTTAAGTTGATTATTTTCTACTAAAAGATTCTTATACTCTTCTTCAAGATTATCAGGAAAACTTAATAAAGTTGTATTAAATTTTTCTGGACTAAAACTTTTTCTAAAAATTATTCCTAAATCAAAAATTTGCCCGTTTTTAAATAATATAAACAGAGCAATTATTGTGATAAAAATTAAAAAAAATTTTAAATTTTGTCTTAGCATAGGCTATTTAACTATCCCCATCCCATATCTTTAGTAGAAGGTAAAAGTATTTCTCTTAGATTATCTAAATCATCCAAAACTTTACCAGTACCTCTAACTACAGCTGTAAGAGGTTCATCAGTAATATGAACTGGCATCTTTGTTTCTTGAGATATCAGAATATCCAAACCTTTTAACAAGGCTCCACCACCTGTTAGCACCATACCTCTTTCATAAAGGTCTGAGACTAATTCTGGTGGTGTATTTTCAATAGTTGCTTTTATGTTTTCTACAATTAATTTAATTGGCTTGATAATAGCTTCACGAATATTAGCTTCTGTTACTTGTACTTCTTTTGGTAAACCAGTTAAAAGATCGCGACCACGCATAGTAGTCTTTACAGGCTTATCACTAGCCATAATTGATCCTATTTGGATTTTTATTTTTTCAGCAGTACGTTCACCTAAAAGTAAATTAAATTTATCACGAGCATATTGAATAATAGCCTCATTAAATTTATCACCAGCCAATTTAAGTGATTTCCAAGAAACTACGCCTCCTAGAGAAATAACAGCTATTTCTGTGGTACCACCACCAATATCCACTATCATAGAACCTGAAGCCTCTTGAATTGGTAAACCAGCTCCAATAGCAGCTGCCATTGGCTCTTCTATAAGTAAAACCTCTGAAGCACCAGCTCCCATCACAGAGTCTTCTACTGCCTTTCTTTCTACTTCTGTTACATCTAAAGGAATACCAATTACCACTCTTGGCCGAGGCATAAAAGTAAATGATTCTTTATGAACTTTTTCAATAAAATGCTTAATCATTTTTTCAGATACTTCAAAATCAGAAATAATTCCATCTACTAATGGCCTAGTGACTGTAATATGTTGTGGAGTTTTACCAAGCATAATCTTAGCATCATCACCAACAGCTATAATTTTTTCTGTACGATTATTGATAGCTACTATAGAGGGTTCATTGACTACAATGCCTTGATCTTTAACATAAACCAAAATATTGGCTGTACCTAGGTCAATGCCAATATCTTTGGAAAAGTTTTTAAAAAGTCCTTTAAACATTATTTGTAAAATTTATTAATTTTTTTAATAACACTATCTAAATCTAACAATTCTTTACTATGGTCTTTTCTATAAATAAGCTCTAATTCTGATTGTTTATCAGAAATAATTAATTGCAGACAATTACCTAATAAATCAGCGTCTTTGAATTTCTTACCGAATGATATATCTCTATCATCAAATAATACTTCTAGGCCATTTTCACGTAATTTTTCATAGACCTTATTAGCTCGTTCATTTGTCTTATCATTTTTTGACAGATTTAGCAAATGAACATGGTATGGTGTAGTAGCTTTAGTCCATATAATACCGTCTTTGTCATGACTAGCCTCTACTACAGTACCCATAACACGCCCTAGACCAATGCCATATGAGCCCATAAGCACATTTTTCATCTGGCCATCTTCAGTAGTATATTTTAGCCCTAAGGACTCTGAATATTTAGTGCCAAGTCTAAAAATATTACCAGCTTCAACAGTTTTAGCTTCTTCTGTCTTAACTCCACATTTTGGACATTTATCACCAGCTTTAATTTTGGTAATTTCTTTATTTTGAGCCCAACCACATTCAGTACATAAAACAGTAATATCTTCTCCAGCCTCTGTCTTAACCATGAATTCATGAGAAAACTGTTTACTCATAGATCCACCAGAAGCTTCAACTGAAAAAGCCTCTAACCCTAATCTTTTAAAAATAGTCAAATAAGCATCATGCACTCTAAAATAATATTCATCTAAATCTTTTTCATCTGCGTGGAAACTATAAAGATCTTTCATAGAAAATTCACGACCACGAAGTAAGCCAGACTTTGCTCGTTTTTCATTTCTAAACTTGTCTTGAATTTGATAAATATATATTGGTAAATCTTTATAAGATTTGATTTGTTGTTTGGCTAGTTCAGTCACTACTTCTTCATGGGTAGTAGCTAAACCTACTTCGCTACCATGACCATCTTCAAATTGATACATAATATCTTCCATCTCAGACCAACGACCAGTTTTATCCCAAAGCTCTTTTGGTTGCAAAGCTGTCATTAACATTTCTTGACCATCTACCGCATCCATCTCTTCTCTAATTATATTTTCAACTTTACGAAAAACTTTAAGACCAAGTGGTAAGTAGTTATATACACCAGCCATATGTTTTTCTATAAACCCGCCACGAATAAGTAATTCAGCGTTAATAGATTTTTCATCTTTACTGACTTCTCGTCTGGTTTTTCCAAATAATTTTGATTGTATCATATTTAATCTTTTAATAAATTGATAATGCGTTCTTTCTCAACTTCCAAAATACCTCCATCATAATCTCCGCTATGAGCTGTCTGTCCTTTGTGACAAGCTCCCTTTTGATCAAGATGTAATGAAAATTCAATTCCATCTTTTGTTTCTTTATTATAAATATGGAAACGCGGAAATTCACCACCCTCTAGACGTCTAGAAAAACTTTTGCCGTTTCTATGTGGATGATAACCAATCCGCCTAGCTAAGGCCAAAATATTATATTTATTGTTATTAATCAAAAATTTCATAAATTTACATAAACCAAGATGTGACTGCATTCCAAATACCAGCACCATAGATTTTAAAATCTCTCAAAGTAACTGCCACTAATATCGCCACTAATATAATAAAACCACTATTATGTATCCAAGCTTCTGCTTTTTCATTTAATTTTTTACGAGTAATAGCTTCAAGTAATATAAATAAAGCTCGACCACCATCAAGAGCTGGGAATGGGAAGAAATTAATAACTCCTAAATTGATAGATAGTATAGCAGCAAAATATACAATGTTAATAAAACCAAGTTTTACAATTTGCCCAGTCACCACTGCTACTGCTACTGGCCCACCAAATCCTGAAGCTAAATTACCTTCCGTGATAAGATCCTTAACTAAATTATACAAAGCGGCCACAATGCCGACTATCATAGCAATAGTCACTTTGAATCCCTGAACTATACTGCCAAAAAAACCATACTCTATAATACCAGTCTCAGTGATACCAACTCCTATCATTAACTCTCCGCCCTCTTCTAGAATTTCGTGTTTTAAATTATACGTTTCTTCTTGATTATCTCCTTTACGTACAGCTAATGCTATATCTTCGCCTCTTAGAAATTCTAATTGAGTATAAACATCTTCATAATTATCAAAAGCCTGTCCATTAACTTCTAATATTTTATCACCAACATCTAGACCAGCTTTATCAGCTGGACTATCTTTAGCTATTTGCAGAATAACTACATTCTTATCTTTAATTTCTTTGCCAATAGTATCTTCGGTTAACTCTTGTGGAAAACCAGCCATAAATACTATAGAAAGCAACACAAAAGCTAAAACAAAATTCATAAATACACCAGCTGAAATAATGATTAATTTTTTCCAAGCTGGTTGATTTACAAAACTCCTAGGATCATCCTGACCCTCGCCTTGTTCACCGGTAATTTTTACAAAACCGCCCATTGGTATCCAATTGATAGAATATTTTACACCTTTTCTTACCCACGAAACAATCTTTGGCGGAAAACCAATTGCAAATTCTTCTACGTCTACTCCTAACTTTATAGCGCTAACAAAATGCCCAAGTTCATGAACTAATATTAAAACACCTAAAATTATTATAAATATTATAACTGCTTCCATAAAATTAAATTGTCATTATTTCTTTTTCTTTTTCGTCGCCGATTTGTTTAATCTTTTCATTATACTCTTTAACTAATTCATCTAATTCTTTTAAAGCTCCAAACCTATCATCTTCAGAAATTTGTTTACTTTTCTCTAAAGAAATTATTTCTTCTTTTACTCTTTCTCTATTATTTCTTAAGGTAATACGTGAATCTTCAGCTTTTTTATGAAGTATTTTTACTAATTCTTTACGAGATTCTTCAGTCAAAGGAGGGAAATTTAATCTAACTAAATCTCCATCCACCACTGGATTAACATTTAAATCTGCTTGGTTAAGAGCTCTTTCTATATCAGCTAATATACTTTTATCCCAAGGTTTAATCACGATACTTTGAGGCTCTGGGCTAGTGATAGCCGCTAACTGTAAAAGTTCTGTATTAACTCCATAACTTTCTACAGAAATATTTTCCACTAAACTAGGCGAAACTCGGCCCGTTCTTAATGAAGTAATATCCTCTTGAAAAAAACTAATAGTTTTTTCAAATTCTTCCTTGTGTTTTTCAATTAAATTATTCATTATTTTAAAATTATTTTTTCTTAATTTGATAAGCTCCTAAATATAAAAATCTATTATCGAGTGAAAATGACAATGAACGAGCGCTATGATTAGTCGGTAAGTCATCAATAGCCCAGCTTCCACCATTGTCTATAGAATGATAAAGAGCTTTTGAAGTGGCGTAAAATAATTCATCAGTATTTTTCGGATTTACCAATACTGCAAATATAGCCTCTCCTTTATTTGGTGGTGTAAGTAATTTGATCTGCTTCCAAATTGGACCATATTTATCTACCATTACTCTATAAATAGCTCCATTATTAGCATAAATAACTGCATCCTCAACACTTCTATCTAAAGTAGCTGTGATCACAGATTTTGCACTTTTTATCTTTTTTAAAGCTACATATTTGTCTGTTTTTTCATAATCAATTTTTTCTTGCTTTGTTAAATACTGACAGGTAACCCTATTTTTTTCTTCTTGGGCATCTTCTAACAATTGAGCTTTACGATCTTCATCGTCAACACCTTCAGTATACTCTTTTTTTTCTGCTTTACTTAGACCTTTGCAAGTCTTCTTAAGTTTAGCCTCTTCTTTATCAGCTAAAAATTCTTCAAATTTAATATCCTCATCCACTTCAGCTCTATCAACTCTTAAATCTAAAAGATTTTCCCAAGTATCACCATTGTCTAAGCTTTTAAATATTCCCTTACTTTGAGTAACAGCATAGACTATTTGACTTTCTTCATTTTCTCCTACAAAAATTTTTCTTATATTATTACTAAAACGCTTTATAACATCCCAAGACTTTCCATAATCCTTACTACGTAAAAAAGATCCTCCAGAAGTTCCAGCGTAGATTACACTATTATTATTATAACTAACCGCTAAAGATTTAATATATTTATCCTTAGCTGGTTCAAAATATACTTTTTCCCAGGTACGAGAACAATCAGTAGTTTTATAAATAGCATTATGAACAGCCACAAAAATAGTACAATTCCTTTCTTGATCCACTACTATATCATTTATAGTACCCTTACCATCTAAAGTTCTGGTCCAGCCTTCGCCATAATCATAACTATAGAATATTCCATCATGCTGTGTTCCTAAATAAATAGCACTATCATCTAAAGGATCAAAAGTCATAACCGTAACGCTAGCGGCATCAAAAGTAGCCTTTTTAGTTCCTACTGTGAAAATAGTATTCATTTTACTCCAAGTAGCTCCTAAATCATTACTCCTAAAAAATCCGCCCGTTAAATTTTCTGGCGCTTTAGATTTATTTGAAACACTAATACACCCTGATAAAAACAGTGGTAATATGAGGACCAAGGCAGCTAATTTTTGTTTTTTCATATTTTTATTCGATACTTAAAAATAAATTTTCCCACATTAATTGTGGTGATATATTATAATTTAATTTTTGTTTAGCTTTATTTATTAACAGAAGATTATTTATTAAACTTTGTTGATTAAATTTTTGAGACAAAGCGTTTATTTCTTTATTATAAATTTCGTTTACTATTGGTCGATCTAGCTTAACCCATAAAATATCTCTTAAAAAAACTTCAAAAAGATCTAAATATTCTCTAGTTAGATTACCTAATTCATATAATTTGTAACCTGGATATTCTTTTTTCAAAATTTCAAACCATTTATCTATAGCTTGCATATAATAAAAAGTTCCGCCTGCCATCATTTTTAGTATAAAACTTGAGCTTTTCTTAAATTGTTCTAAATCATCTGCCATTAATCTCAAGGCTACGCCTGGTCTACCAAAAGATAAATTAATAATTGTTTCTTTTTCTTCATTAGAAAACTTATAATTTTCTAACCAAGCTTTCATATCTTCTTTAACTAAAGATTTAAATTTTACTAACTGAGCTCTAGATATAACAGTACTAGGTAAATTAGCAATGGAATCAGCTATCATAATAATAGTAGTATTAGCTGGCGGCTCTTCTAAAGTTTTAAGTAAGGCATTAGCACTGAACAAATTAATAGTCTCCGTACCATAAATAATAGCGATCTTTCTATGCCCACTAAGATTAGACATGGAAATTTTATGTAAAAATTCACGAATATTATCTACGCTCAAAGCTTCTCTATCACCTACTTTATAAAGATCTAAAAAAGTACCTCGATTTATCATCTGACAATAATCACACTTATCGCAAGGCTTACTTTTGTCAGATAAACAAAAAATACTTCTGACAAAGTAATCTGTGACTGTTTTTTTACCCAAACCAGCTGGACCATAAAACAAATATGTATTGGCCAGCTTATCTTGACTAATAGTCTCTTGTAAAAACTTTAATTGGTTTTTATGACCATAAATAGGCCACTTATATGGCTGTGACATTACATATAAAATACCATTTTCTAAGCTAAAAATCAACCTGTGAATAAAAGAAAACCGTTGCAATCATAAATGACTACAACGGTATATGCCTGATACTAACTAGCAGCTGACTCGGTTTGCTTACGAACCCTCTCGCGTTCCTCAATACACTGAGTGTAATACTCTTTGTTTAGACGATCGAACTCGCGTAAACTGATAGCAGTCCGATGATCTTCGGGTTGCAAACTGCAGAGCTTATACCAAGGATTAAATAATCCCCCCGGATTGTGAGTCTCAACTTGCCCATCACAATCCTCATAAGGACAGTCGTCCCCAATAAGCAAATCATCCCACTTCGGCTCTTTCATAATCTCTCCTAATAAGTTGCGGGAAATTAATCCCTCCAATAGACGATCCGAATCAATATCGAATCAAGAACAGACCAAAATATAATAAAAAAACAGACTTTTGTCAAGTCTGTTCATCAAGTGCTTTATTGACCAAAGCATCCGCTTCTTTGTTATTCTCTCGCCGTACATGAGCAAAGCTAATTTTTTTAAATTTGAGACTCAAATTCCAAGTTTTAACGAATACTTTAGCTAATTCCTTATTTTTTACTTTATATTCTTGCTTAAGTTGTTTAACAACTAATTCACTATCCAGATAACACTCTAATTCTTTAATATTATTTTTTATAGCTAATTTTAATCCATGTTCTAGGGCTTGATACTCAGCTTGATTGTTAGTAGTTTCACCAATATATTTAGAAAAGTCTGCTATTTTATCCTCTCCCTTATAAAAAACACCACCAATAGCGGCTGGGCCTGGATTACCTCTAGCTCCTCCGTCTGTAAAAAGCTTAACCATTATTTTTAATATCTTTAATAATCAATTGTATTTCTCGATTGCCATTCCATTGATTGATACTTAAATTATATACTATATCTATTTTATCTCCCAACTCTAATGGCATTTTACCTAAGCCAAAAGCAATTGCTCCTTTTTTCTTATTACCTTTAGAAACTTCTAACTTCAAATGCTTTCCATCGTTACCAACTTGTCTTAAAGAAGTGACTGATAAACCCGTAGACATAAATAAGGGTTCTGGATTTTTTTGTCCATAGGGACGAAATTTTTCTAGCAAATCAACTAGATCCCAAGATATTTCTTCAAAATCTATACCTAATTCTATTTCTAAACTTGATTTAAACTGTGCATCCTTAAGTTTATCAGCTGCTCTCTCTTTCATCTTTTTTATAAACTCTTCCTGTTTAACTGGATCCATAGAAAAACCACAAGCCTGCGGATGTCCACCATATTTAATAAGTAATTCCTCATTATCTTGTAAAGCTTCAATAATATTAAATTCTGGAACACTTCTCCCGGAGCCAACTATATTATCCTCTACCTTAGTCATCACAAAAGCTGGCCTTGAATACTCACGAGATAATCTTCCAGCCACTAGACCAGTTAAACCACTGGACCATTCTGGATTATAGAAAGTTAGTAGGGAATCATCTTCGTTTATTTTTTGAGCTTTAGCCTCACGAACAATTTTCTCAGTTAATTTTTGTCTATCTAAATTTGATTGGTTAAGTTCTGTGGCAAGTTCTGTGGCCTTAGCATCATCTTCTTCAACCATCAAAAAATAAGCTAGGTTAGCATGATCCATACGACCAGCAGCATTGACTCTTGGTGCTAAAGAAAAACCAATTGATCTAGTATCAATTTTATTAACATCTAAATTAGCAATTTCTATCAGCTTTTTCATTCCTAGACGCTGTGTTTTTTTAAGAACCAGCATTCCATATTTAACTAATGTCCTGTTTTCTCCTAATAAAGGCACCATATCCGCTACAGTAGCTAAAGCCACCATATCTAATAACCATTTTTCATTAAGCTCTTTTTCTTTGGCAGATAAATCATTCTTAACATGAGAAAGTAATGCCTGAGCCAATTTAAAAGCCACACCTCCACCGGCTAAAAATTTAAAAGGATATTTTTCATCTTTAACTTGCGGATGAATAATAGCTAGGGCTTTAGGTAATTTCTCAGGGACAGTATGATGATCAGTAATAATAACATCTAAACCTTTTTCATTAGCTATATTTACTTCTTCGTAATTACTAATTCCACAATCACAAGTGATAACTACTTTACTTTTACCAGCTAATTCTTCTACTGCTTTTTTATTTAAGCCATAGCCTTCCTTTTCACGATGAGGTAAATATACTTCCACATTAGCTTTCAAATTTTTAAGCACACTGCGAAGTATAACAGCTGAAGAAACTCCATCGGCATCATAATCACCATAGACAGTTATAAGCTCTTTATTTTTTATAGCTTTATATATTCTCTGACAAACTTTTTCCATATCTTTAAAAAGATGTGGATCATGAACATCCTTACTATAATCCGGACTTAAAAACTCATCAATTTCTTTTTGAGTTTTGAGATCACGGTTATATAATAATTGAACTACAATAGGATGTAATTCTGGAAATTCATCTATAAATTCTTGACTAGGCTTTTGAGGTAATTTCCAAATATATGACATAAAAATAAAATCACGTAAGTTAACGTGATAATATTGTATCAGTAATTGATATGTTTTGACAAATAACCCTACTTTATCTTAAGAACCTTAATCTTACGAATATTTTTTGAACTACTTTTTTGAACTACTTTTTCTTCTAGCTTAGGAAGTGTTTTTATTTCCGGCTTAGAATGTTTGGCGGACTTTTTTTTCTTAGCTTTCCCAGGTTTTAAATATTTTAATTCCTGTTGCAAAAACCACAAAGCAAAAGTTAACATAAATAAACCAACTAATGTTAACAAGAAAAATGGATTATTAAAATTAAAAAATGAAAACTCTGGTTTATGAACTTCTTGATATTCATCAACAATAGCCACAACCTCTTGATTGAGTTCATTTAATTTATTGTCAGTCTCTAGTAGATTATCCATAATTGGATCCTCCACTTGGACTATTTTTTTTATTTGCTCAGACATTTGATTGTTTTATTTGCAATATTAATCATCTCAGCTTCTTCAATAACTAACACTTTACAATTTTTTGGTTTTTGTATTTTTTTAAGTATCATTTTACGTATAATAGCGCTATTTTGACCAATACCCCCTGTGAAAACTATGGCATCTAATTTTTTACTCATACCAATATAAGAAGCTAAAAAACGCGCAACATTATAAACAAAGATTGATATGGCTAACTTAGCTCTCTTTCTGTCTAATGGACTATATTTATGACTAGCTTTGAAACCACTAACCTTATAACCAGCAGCTGATAAAATGTCTCTCAAATCCCTCATATTGGTCAATCCTAGTAGGCCAGACTTTTTATTTAATAAATCTTCAATATCTTTGTTTTTCATCTTTAGCTCAGAGGCTAAATAAAATACTATAGCCGTTGGTACATCTCCACTCCTAGTAGACATAGTTAAGCCTTCATTAGGAGAAAATCCCATAGTAGTATCTATTACCTTACCATCCATATACCAAGCCAGACTAGATCCGGAACCAAGGTGACAAGTAACAGCTTTGAATTTGTTTATTTTTTTATCTAATTTTTTAGCTGCTAACTTAGTAACCATTTCGTGATTCAAACCATGAAAGCCATATTTTCTGATTTTATGCTTATTATATAAAAAATTTGGCAGAGAATATTGATAGACTTCTGGTTTTAATCCACTGTGCCAAGAAGTATCAAAAGAAACTGACATTTTTACTCGTGGCCAAGTTTGCCTAACTAATTTCATTAACTCCAAAGTAACAGGGTTATGAAGTGGAGCTAACTTATTGTATTTAACAATTTTTTTTAAAAAACTATTATTAACCTTAACTGTATCAGTAAATTCTTCTCCGCCATGAACGATTCTAAAACCTACATAACGAATATCATAAACATCTAAAATTTCATATAAATAATCCCACCAATCTTTGAGATTATAACCAGTCTGATAATTTATGGTTTTCTTTTTATATTTTAAAACACTTTTATCTCCATGTAAAGAAATTGATCCATCTAAAACTTGTTTACCAATTTTTTTAGTAACTTCAAAAACAGTAAATTTTAAACTACTACTTCCTCCATTTAAAACTAATAAATGTTTTTTCATATATCTAAATCTACTACACTACAGCTAAGTAAACCTGCTGCATTTGCCTCGTCAGTATCTAAATGAATAACTGTACTATAGTTACCAATTCTAACGGTTATTTCTCTAATCTCCATAGCCCGCGGACCTCTGACTATAGCCCTCACCTTTTGACCAGCTTTAAGTTTCCATTTTTTAGCATCTTCTTTGGATATATGCAGATGTCTCTTAGCTATAATTACCCCTTCTTTGAGTCTAACGCTACCTTTTGGCCCTTTGATGGTTACACCGCCTGGACTAGCCTTAAGATCTCCTGACACACGAAATTCAGGCTTAACACCTATATTTCTAGCGTCAGTCAAAGATAATTCAATTTGAGTTTGTTTTCTAACTGGCCCTACTATACGAATCATTAACTTTCCCTCTGGCCCTTTAATTTCTACTTTTCCCTTAGCTGCAAATTCACCTGGTTGAGATAATTTTTTAATAGCTTTAAGCTCATAACCTTTACCAAAAAGCTTATCCAGATGAGCTCTAGAAAGATGTAAATGTCTAGCTGAAATTTCTGCTTTTACTTTTTTCATACTATAAATTATACTTTTTCAAATCTTTAGCTGTAAGCAATCCTTCTTGAGCGCCTATTTTCATAATTACTGAATTACTATTCAAAACCCCTAATTTTAAAGATTTTTCTAAGTCCCAATTATATTTAATCAAACCAGCTGTTAATCCGGAACCAAATGAATCTCCAGCACCAGTTGTATTAATGCCTTTACGTTTTAAAGCTGCTTTGAAATACATTTTTTTACCATCATACATATAAGCACCCTTAGGTCCGTCAGTAATAACAGTCAATCTTTGACCATATTGATGTAAAAATTTAAGAATATTTCTAATATTATCTTTAGTATCTTTTCCTTTAACGCTCATTACTAATTCTAAAGCTTCATCACGATTAACATCAAATACAGCTGTGCGTTTCATATACTTAGCTAATCCTTTAAGGCCTAATTTCAATTGGTTGGTGCCTGGATTCCAAGCAATCTGACAACCCTTTTTCTCACAATGATCAAAAAGACGATTTAAGCCAGGTTTAAAATTACCCGACAAAGAAGTAAGATATACCCAGGGTGTATTTATTTTTTTGATGACTGACTGACTAAGTTCAATTTTATTATTAGCACCTCGATAAGCAAATATTACATGTTCTTTAAACTTGCCAACATTTATAATAGATGAAGTCCCCGTTTTCAAATTCTTTTGTATTTGTAATAATTTAGTAGATACTTTTCTAGATTTTAAATAATCTATCATTTCTTTGGCTACCAAATCATCTCCCAGAGACAAAATAGCTTGAGTTTTTATTCCTAAAGAGGCTAAAGATACCGCGGCATTCATACCACCGCCACCAAAAACAAAATGTACATCTTTACTATAAAGCTTAGCTCCATATTCAAAACCAATTAATTTTTGACGAAGCAAGTCTGCTTTATTATCAATAATCACCATGTCATCCGTATAAAACATAATGTCACGGGTTGCACCGCCTATAGTGGTAATTTTATTTTTTAACATTTCTTTAAATATAACGATTGTATTCCTTAATTCTGTCAATTATCATTTTCATAATGTAAATAAAAACCGTAAACATACCCGTTACAAAAATCATTTGACCTTTAAATCCAACATCGAAGGAAGCTAATTGCTGGACAAGAGTAATAGCTACTAAAATTCCTAGTACAACTACTGCTGTAAAAAGAAGCATAACTAAAGTAAAAATTAATTCTACAACTTTATGCAAAGACATAATTATTATTTTTAATTATTTGATTATATTATAACAAAAATAGAGACAATTAGCTAATGTCTCTAAATTTTATAATATGGTATCCAGCCACTGCCATGGCCACCCCAACATTGAGTGATTCTTTAATGCCGTTCATGGGTAAAGAAATAGTTGTGTCGACTTGTTTAAGCATAGTCTCAGACACACCGTGTACTTCATTTCCTAATAAGAGTGCCATAGGAAATTTTGGCTTAAAATCCAAATAATCAATAGAGCTATCGCCAGTTTCCAAAGCTACAATTTTGACACCTTCTTTTTTTAATTTTTTAATCAAATAAGAAAGACTTTTATAATGCTGCCAGGACACAGCCTCTTCGGCTCCCAAAGCTACTTTAGATATTTCTTTTCTTGGTGGAGTACCAGAGTAGCCAGTCAAAAACAGCCGATCTACTCCTAGAGCATCGGCAGTTCGAAACATCGTGCCTATGTTATATAGGCTACGAATATTATGAGCGATGATATATAAATCTTTATTCGTTGTCATGAAAAACTTCTTCTTTTTTCTCTCTCATAAATCCAAGCCAATCTTCAAAAGCAGCTACAAACAATTTAAATGGCGCTTCAATGATGTAATCCATAATAAAAGCAAAAAGATTTATACTCTTAAATCTAGCAGACATCCAACGTCCAGCTGAAACAACTGGTAATGCAAAAAAGTTTATAAAGAATGATAAAACGCCCTCTTTTTTCTTTTCTATTCGGAGTTCTTTGGCAGTAGCCCTAATACGAATAGCAAAAAAACTAACCGCTGTTAAGAAGAATAAGAATATTGCGCCACTGAGTAGGTTAAATTCTAAACGTCTAAGGAAATATATAATAGCTCCAAAAACTACAATATATAAAACTGTGTACATAAAATAATAAAAAACTTGATAAGAAAGATTTTTATTATATTTAGTTTTGAGCTGACACAAAATAGATTGCTCAGGCTTGTTGTAAACTACATTGTGTAAATTCTCCAAAATTAAGTCTGTATTTTTTTTACTCAATGGTCTAATAGTAAGTGTCACTAAAAACATTAAAAATACTGGAAATAAAACATTAATACCTAAATTAGTATAGTGCACTCCATCTAAAACATACATTTCGTATGGAAATTCAACAAGTAAAGCTATTAAAGATTTTGTAATAAAAATATAAACTATTGCTCTAATTGAAGCACGAGATATTCTATTTTTAATGCTTTTATATTTTTTATTAATGAGTAGCTTGGCTTCTGCCTCCAGCATATCTGGATTAGCCAAAAGCTCTTGAATACCACTACCATGACTTAGAATCAACTCATGTAAAATCTTAAAAGTAACTACTGGCTCTTTAATAGACTTTAAAATTCTACGTTGGTATGGGTGTCTAAGATGGTGATGAATATTTTTATAGATCTCTGGCAGGTGAGTAGCCATTATTTTAATAGTGTCTCTATCAGCGTTAAGCCATTTATCATAAAATAAATTCAAAAGATGAAAAGATATAATAGTATCGTCTGACTTTACTATAGATTTATGAATAGCAATATAGAGTTGAAGATTCTTTTCCCTAATACTAAGATCATCATCACCCTTTAACTTAACCCTGGGTTTGCTAATCTCATACATGGCCTCAATGACCGCATCGCCAATATCTTCAGGATTAAGTAATATATCAATTTCACAAGCCTCAAGAGCGATTAACCAATCAAAATATTCTCTGATCTCGTCGCCGTGATACAAATCATTCATTAAAGAAAATAAATCATTGTATTTTTTTATAATCTTTTCTACTTCGGCTATTTTATATTCAGGAATGGTTTTATTTGGAAGATAACGAGAACGCACTAAATCTTCTATTAAGCCAGTGGCAATTTGTGGCTTAAGAAGCTCCATAATAAAACGTCGTTTAATATTTCTTTCAATAGCAAAACGACGAAGTAAATGAACTTCTTTGAAATCAACAGTGTTACGAAGTTTTTCGTATAAAGCTGAAAAATGACTAGTTATTTCTTCAACTTCTACCAAACTTTCTTCTTGAGCTGCAAGTTCTCTTTGCCTGTAAATCTGTTCTAATTTTTTATAAAGTAGAATGATTTCTTGCGATATTTTCATAGCTAAAATATACCATAATTAAGCTTTTTCTTCAATATAATATATATCATAATAATAAGACAAAAGCAAGTCATTTGCTTTTATAAAAATAAGCTGCTAAAATATTTACATGAGTGAAAAAGATCTAATAAAAAAAGCTGGTTTAAAAATTACATCTGCCAATATGTCTGTTTTTAAGGCCTTAAAAAATAACCACAACCCCCTATCTGCGAAAGAAATTTGGAATGGACTTAATAAAAAAATAAACCTTGTTTCTATATATAGAATATTAGAACGTTTTTCATTAGCTGGACTAATTAATGAAGATACTATTAATCATGCTCGTCAAGAAAAAGTATATCACCTCTCCTCTGCTCATCATCACCATATGTTTTGTCAATCTTGTGAAAAAATATTTTGCATACCTTGTAAGTTAAATATCGACTTACCCAAAAATTTTAAATTAATAAAACATCAAATCCAACTAACTGGATTATGTAATAAATGTAAATAAAAATATGTTATTAATCTACATCATCGTGGCCACAGTAGCAGTCAGCCTATTGTCACTTATCGGCCTTAGTTTATTCTTCAAAAAAAGATACTCTCAAAAAATAATGGAAGCAACTGTATCTTTAGCTGCGGCTGTGCTATTAGGAAATGTATTTTTCCATATGTTACCTGAAATAGTAGAAGAATCTCATCATGAAAACTTTGATTTTCAATCTTTGGCTTTTTGGATGCTTGGTTCAATTGTATTTTTCTTCTTTACTGAAAAATATTTACATTGGCATAATTGTCATCATCATCAAGATCATGGCAATAATAAACACCAACACAATGAAAAATGTACTCACCCTATGGGTATAAATATTTTAATCGGCGATGGTCTACACAATTTAATTGATGGTATGGCCATTGCAGCAGCTTTTATGCTTGATGTTCAATTGGGCGTCTTGGCAACCATTGCTATAGCTCTACACGAAATTCCTCAAGAAATTGGTGATTTTAGTTTGCTTCTATACGCAGGTTATTCTAAAACCAAGGCATTGCTATGGAATTTGATTTCTGCTCTAATGGCTGTCTTAGGAGGAATAATTACTTATTTCTTTGCCCAAAGTGGTGATACACAACTAATACTGACTTCTATTGCAGCTGGTAGTTTTTTATATATTGCCATGAGCGATATTATGCCCCATCTTCATAATTCAAAAAATAATCATTATAAGGTGCAGGTTTTATGGTTTGTTATAGGTTTAATATTAATATATTCTATTAATCAATTTATTAGCTTTGGACATACACACGAAGCTATTCACGAACCTAATAATCAAGCTATTCACGAACATATCGACGATCATGAGCACGAAGAAAATCATGAAGATGAACATGATTATGACCATCAATAAATAGTTTTCATTTATATAAATTAAGGACCTTTAAATAGGTCCTTTTTATATTGACAAAATAACTAAAATATGATATAATAATATATCTTCAATTGGAATTCGCCGATGAAGATATACCCTGTCAAATGGAGCAAACAATATGAATACGATGAAAATCGTGCTCTCCCTGATTATCATGCTGATTTTCACGGGCGTCGTCCTGGCTGATGACGAATCGCTCAGGCCCGAACTGAACAACGCCGTCCAGCAGCTGGAAAGCAACTGGAACAGCATGACCCCCTACCAGCGTGGTGATCAAGAGCAGGAAATCGCCAGATTGGTCCTACTGCCAAAGGACTATATCGGAACCATGTTCAGGTACCACTACCTGTACACCGATACGGCCTACTTCTCCGAATGCCCCGAGGAACGGAGAGATAGGATGTGGAACTATATCCTTGAACGGCAGAGGTGGGATACGCATGATATGCAGGTGTTGGCCAACAACTTCTACATTGAAGGCTACCACTTCGAAGCTAGGTTGTTGTTCAACCACAACCTCGATAGGCTCCAACCTATCAATCCCAACCTCGAACCCGAGGACACCTTGGAACTAGAGTAGCAGCCACCAACGCTGCTTCACCCTCTCGGATCCCGACCGGAAATCGGGATCTTTTATTTGTTCTCAGACTTACTATTGACAAAAATAAATATACATGCTAGTATGACTTGAAACATTAAAATTTCATTCAATGAAGCTTTGAAGAACTGTCTGTATTTGGACGCTTGGACAGTTTGGAGCTAGTAGCGTAACCGGCATTGTGTAATGAATCTCAACAAATGAGCTTGATTTACTTAAAATGCCTGGATGGGTATTTTTTTGTATTTTAAGTTCTTTATACAACATAATAGGAAAAACATCAGTGAGGCAATGAAAAACCGCCTATATTTGGACGCTTGCACCCGGTAAATTATTCTTAGGAATAAATAAACCGAGGTCAAGGGTGGTTTGGAGCTAGTAGCGTAACCGGCATTTAGATGCTTGTTATATTTAGTTAAGACGCCTTCTCTGAGGCGTTTTTGTGTTTCCCCCAACAGGAGGTGCCTGCAATGGCCCGAGTTTTCATTTTTGACAACGATCCGACCATGGCTCTGACTATGGCCTTTGGTCTGGAATCTGAAGGGCACGAAGTCCTGACCAACATCGAGACCAACGAATCTGGCGGACATCACGCTGAGCTGAACACTACCAAGGTGATTCGCAAAATGCTCGAGTGGAAACCGGTCCCCGATGTAATTATCATCGAGTGCTTGGAAGTCGACAGCGAACGTTTCATGAGCATCCTCCAGGGTGCTGGTATGCAGCACCTGACGGTCCTAGCGATGTCACATCGCTATAAGAACAACACTCGCCTGCAACGACTGATGAGTGAGTACGGCGCCTTCTGCATGCCGAAACCACTCAACGTCAATAATCTTGTGGAATATGTTCAGGAGCTCTCGACAAGTCCGGTTGGCTGATTTAGCACAGCTTCTCTGCAAAGCTGGGGGGAATTCCCTAGACGAACGGAGAGGAGGTGATAATTATGTTCAACGCTCTGACTTCGAGGATGATGAAGGGTAAGGGAGCCGTCGTGGTGTGCACGCTGTGTGTCATCGGCTTCCAGACCCTGAATCTGATTGATCTGTTCTGGTGGTTGCGCAAGTAACCTCTATGAAGTGTTAACCCCTGTGTCACTCTAAGGAGTGGCCAACCGGGAGCCTGTCAAAATGCTAATCCCCCCAGCGATTGGCAGGCCCCCACCCTCCTTACCTATAGATTAACTAATATAACTTCTATAGCTGGGAACATATATCTCAAGCTTATAAGAGGAGGTTACACCATGGACTTTGTTTATATCGTAACGGGCTTGTCCCTGATCGATTTGTGGTGGTGGTTACGCAAGTAACCTAGTTGAGCACTAACTCCTGCGTCACTCTAAGGAGTGACCAACCGGGGATTTGTCGAATAGTCACGTTCCCAGTTATCGACGAATCCCCATCCCCGACCTTACTCACATGGTGTGAGTAAGTAACTCCACCTCACAGGAGGAAAAATCATGAAGAAGTACGCATTTCTGACCCTGAGTATCCTGGCGCTTCTGGCCCTGGGTGCTTGCAGTGACACCGACAAGATCACCGATGTCCAATCGGACAACAACAACCAGCCGACCATTACGGCCGGCGAAATCCACACCGAGTTCCTCGAACTGCTCTACGCCGAGAATGACTTCGCCAAGCGCGAGAAGTCAAGCCAGGTCTCGAGCGCCACTACGACGGCCAACGAGATTCTGATTCGTCACGGCCTGAAGCCGATGTCGGAAGCCGATGTCGAAACGGAACTCCAGCGGGGTCGCGAAATGGCTCAGATGGACCCTGTTCAGTTGATTGAGAGCATCTTGACTCCCGAAGAACTGATCTGGTGGGATCGTTTCTCTTGGGAAGCCAAAGTTTTCGACGCCAAGAAGGTCTACCGGCAACACTGCAACCTGTACGGTGCCCCTACCGAAGGCAGCATGCTGAGCAACCTGTTGGACATGAGCCTGTCCTCGGCCGAGTTTTGGGATGTCTACCGTGAAAAGGACATTCCGACTTACCAGAACCCCTACATACCGATGACCAAAAGCTGGCGCGGTGTGCTCCGTTTCGTGGTGGCCGTAGTCGTCGATGGTGGTGCAGGAGCAGCGTGTGCTGCTGGTGGCCCCATCGTATCAGGTGTTGTTGGCGGCCTGGCTAGCGCCGGTGCTGACGGCATGATTTTCGACTAGCCACTCGCCTTCAGAGATTCTAACCTTAAACCCTTTAAGGGGGTGAATGCTATGCAGGATTACCTGTTAATCATTCTCTTTTGCATCATTGGTTCCGTCGTCGGTAACTTGGTGCTGAAGAATGATCGTTTTTCCCGTTTCTTAGGAATAGGCCTAGGATTGTCACCGGCATTTGCTATCATCGAGCATATGCCACTCCTCCTACTGGCCGCCCTGCTCTTCGGTCCGCTGCTTGCTTGGCGACGACATCATGTTCGTTGTCAATCTAGCCCGACCTAGAGTAGGTCTCAAAGCCCAGAAGGACCCGTCACTGCATATGCACACGGGTCCTTTTCTCTTATCTATAATATTGACAAATTGTCCAAAAAATAGTAGTATATTACTGCTTTTATTAAACCTTCGGAGATCGTCTAATGGTAGGACACCTGGTTTTGGTCCAGGCAATCGGGGTTCGATCCCCTGTCTCCGAGCCAAATCGAGATAAGTTATTACGCACGAGACGCGTAGTATATAATATATTAAAAAACAACCACTTTATGAGGTTGTTTTTTAACTCTATTATTTACAAATACCAGTTGAGCCATATGCATATGTACCAAATGCCATACCACCCTCGCTGCGTGCAAAATGACCATTATTTTTATCAACATGAAAAATGTCACTAGCACCACTTGAATAAGCTATCATCCCAACTACAATTATATTCTCATCTTCAAATAATTTACTTATCGGTGCCTTGCCTCCTAGCGAGCCAAGCATTTGCGGATTTTTAGTATTAAGGTCAAGAAGTCCTATTACTGTGCCTACACTATTCTCATTGCTAGAATAAATTATTTCACATGATAAATCATTATTCATAATAAAAAATTTATTATCTGGCAAATCCATATAGAGAATATCTCTCTCAATAGGCTCATCAACTCCCCCTCCTTTATAAAAAGAAACTACTGCAATAAAAGTTATAATAAGTAGAAAACTCATGACCTTGATAATGGTCATCTTAGTTTTTTTACTGTTTTCTTTTTCGCTCATATATTTATTTTAATTTATATGAATTTTTTAAAATCTTCAATTTTTATAATTTTAATTTCTACATTTTTAAATTTAATCTTATTCTGTGGAATATTAATTACAGATTTATGACCAAAAATAAGAATTGGTTTAATAAACTTACTAGACTCTTCCCCAAATTTTATATCTTTAACTAAGCTACAATGCATTAATAAATCATTTAATACTTTTGTATGGTCATAATTAGAAACTTTGAGTAAATTATTTTTAAAGGTTACTAATCCAGCCCAATTTTTTACTTCTATGCCAAAATATTTATTATTTTTAGTTACTAAAAAATCTAAATCTCCATATTTAGTATTAATATTTTGTTCGTAATTAATATCTAATTTTTTTAATTTTTGAGCTAGCTGTGTTTCTAAATCAAGACCTTTGCTATAAGGTGTTTGTTTTTTTATGTATCCTTCTGTAATATTAATTATTGCTATACTAATAATAGCTAATAATATCCCTATTAAAAAACTACCTATTTGGCTTTCAAATGGATAAATATGTCCTATAAAAAATGCACATACTATTAATAAAGCCACTATAAAATTATTATAGAGCTTATATTTTGTAATTTTACCCTCTAGATAATCGTTTGCCATATATTTATTAAAAAATAATAATCACATTTATTGCTGTAGCTACGATTAGAAGAATTGTAAGTCCAATCATAATCCAAGACTGAATGGTCATAACCCTTGATTGTTTGTCTAACATTTGCGCAAGACCTATCATAGCATAAGCACTCGCTTCACTAGTTCTATTTAGTATTTTATTATCTTCCCTAGAATAATAATCATCGTTCATAGTTTCTAGTAGTTTTTTGGCTACTTTAGTTTCTTCATTCATATACCTATTTTAATTATTTTTATCCACCAAAATAAAATAAAAAATTACCACTACAATATCAAGCATTATCCACAAACTTTTTTCATACAAATGAATCGGTAAAAATGGATTAAACAACGCAGCGATAGCAATAAGTAACCAAAACCAACCATCTGTTCTTTTCTTAATCCCATACAAGGTATAGGCATAAAAAGCGGATACACCTGTTACAATAAATTTTAAAAAATTATAATAACCATAAGGAACATCAAAAAAAGATACTACAATTATTATTGTTGCTATTATTGCTGGAGTTTTGCTAATTTTTTTCATAAATTCTAATTATTCTTCAGAAATATAATCAATAATACTTTTAAATGTAGAAAAATTATCTGAACTATCTGCATCTTCAGAAATTTGAGCACAAATCATTATCCAAAGTTGCATATTTTTTTTAGTATTATCTTCACCTTTAAACATTTCTAATAAAATTTCAATTTTACGTTTTTCTAAGCCAAGAACCACAGAACACGATTCAATTAATTTATCCGCGTTATATTCTCTGTCATTTGAAGATACATCCCATATTATAATTGTGTTCCATATATTTTTTAATTTATTAGAATTCAAATCAGATATACTTGTTCGAAACATGCCTTCATCTGGATGAAACATTATCAAAATCATTTGTTGAGCTAAAAAGAAACCCCTGCGTATTATATTCTGCGATGGAGTATCACTTAAACCAAAAATCTTAGAATCTAACTCATTGGACATTGGAGTATTTATAGAGTTAAATTTATAAATTTTACCACTTAAAGCGCTGAATAATCCCATATAATTTATTGATTATTTTTTATATATGTATAAACACCATTTGTTAATGTGTTGGATAGTGTTGTAATCAAATACATAGCAAAAAAAGGATCTAATTCATCCACATAACCAAACTCATGCATAAAAAGTCTTGTATATTTTATTGCGTACTTACTAGATTCCTCTTCTGTTGAAGGAAAATTTTTAGATAGATTATTATACTTAGATAAGTCTTTATCTGTGAAATCAAAAACATTTTTAATATGATCCAATTTTATTACTCCAGATCCATGATTTTTGTAACTTAAAAAATAGTACATAAAACATAGTTTAAAAAGATTCTTTACTGTTTCTTTATCTAGATTATCCTTTTCATTTGAAATATAATTAAAACCTTCGTCTTTTTTTTCTAAAAGTAACTCCAAGGTCATCTGTGCTCCCATTAAAAAAGCTTCAGAAAAAATTTCAATATGCCTGTTATTTGATTCTCTGGGAATCCTTTTAATATAAAAACTGATTATACTATCAATTTCATCAATTTCAGAAAATTTATTTTTTTTAAATAACCCCATATAGTCTATTTTTATATTAACTTTTTATAAATATTATGATTCAAATCGTCAAAAACAACAAAAATTATTTCATCAAATGCATCTTGATATTTTTCAATATACTTATTCACTATATCCATAGCTACTTTAGCTGCCTTATCCTTAGGATAACCATACACACCTGTTGATATAGCTGGAAAAGCTATTGTTTTTAAATTATTTTCTCTAGCTAAATCTAAACTTCCTTCGTAACAACTAATCAATAAACCCTTTGGATCATCATCTGAGGCATAAATTGGTCCTACAACGTGTATTATATGTTTAGCCGGAAGATTATAACCTTTTGTTATTTTAGCACCTCCTACATGACAACCACCTAACCTAGCGCATTCTTCTAATAAGTCTTCCCCAGCCGCCATATGGATAGCTCCATCGACTCCTCCTCCACCTAATAGTGTTGGATTAGCTGCATTTACTATAACATCTACATTAATAGTTGTTATATCACCTTTTTTTATTGTTATTTTAGTGTTCATAATATTAATACCAACAAATATCTTGCTCATTAGTAATAGCCTTTTTGTCTATAAGATATTTTATAGCCTCATCATGACTACCCAAAGTATCAATCAATCCATTATCTAGAGCCATCTGTCCTAATACTGTAGAGCCATCTGCTAATTGTGTAACTTTATCAACTTCTAGCCCTCTGTTTTGAGCAACCTGATCAATAAAATATCTATACATAATATCTATATCTCTTTGCCACAAAGCCTTTTCTTCTTCCGTAATTATTTTGTCTGGATCTCCAGTGTCTTTGAATTTTCCAGAATTGAGTTCTATATAAGTAATGCCTTGTTCTTCGTTTTGTTTAGTATAATTTAAATGAGAAGCTGTAATACCAATACTACCAACATCTGATAAAGGTGAAGCAATTATATAATCAGCTCCTGTCGCCGCCAAATAAGCTGACGACGCAGCTCCATCTCTAATAACCACCACTGTTGGTTTTGTAGCTTTCTTAAGAGCGTTAGCTATTTCTTCTCCAGCTACAGCACTTCCCCCATATGAACTAATTTCTAGAATTATAGCCGAAACACTACTAGACTTTTCTGCATCATTGATTGCCCAAAGAATATCATCAGCTGATGTACTAATAGACACTAGCTCTTCTGACTCATCTCCTGTTATCATGGCATATGTAGTCAATTCTCCATTAAGCATTATACCCATAACTGAACAATAGTCTTGATAATCTTCTTCTACATATTCTTCATCATAATATCCATAATCATCCTCATCCATCTCATCAAATAAAGATATGAGTTGATTCTCTGCATCATATTTAATTATTATAATAGATGCTGATATAAAAATTAATCCCGCTATTACAGCAAAAAATACAGAAAGAGCTATAAAAATTCTTTTCCAATTTAGTTTTGTCATAATTCTATTTTTTATTTATAAAAGATTCTAAATTATCTATTTTATACTTCTTATTAAAATCAACTATAGAAATATTATTAATAATTTTTTTGATTAAAACTTCATCAGAAGGACGAGCAGTTGTTGCAATAAAATAAATACCAACATCTTTATCTTCCTATGCAATCTTAATGAATATTCATATATCTACTTCTTGCCCGGCTTAACTTTATAAACCAGAAGTTCACGCTCCAAGCTCAAAGCGATTATTTCTTTATCTATAATCTTTATACGTTTCATGGTCTCTAAAAATTCATCAGACCTTAAACGTTTTACTTTTGTATTTATTTTTTTCATATTATCCAAATTTAGGTTTATAGTTTATTGGGTCTTCAAAGTATTCTTTTATTTTAGCTATAAATTCTGACGGTATATGATTAGCTGTTACAAAATAATCAGTAACTCCTAATTCTTTACCTTTAATTATATCTTCTTCCTGTGATAGATTTGTCAGCATGAAGATTGGAATATTTTTAGTTCTCTTATCTTTCATTAATATTTTTGTAGCCTTATATCCATCCATTACTGGCATGATAATGTCCATAATTATTAAATCAGGATTAATTTCTAAAATGTATTTTACAAATTTATCAGCTTTATCTGTCTCTGGATGTTCCTTCCAAATATGTTCAAAATTATTCTGTTTAAATTTTACTTGATACATCTTACCTAAAAAAGTGTCATCATCAAATTGTAAAATTTTCTTTACCATAATATTATCATAAAAAATTAGTATTTTTTAAATATATTTCTTAATAACACTGGTATTTTATTAAGTGGCCAGAAAATGACAAATCTTGGATATGGTCTAATTATTAAATATATAACTAAGCTAATAATAAAAATAATAAACCACCCCCAGGCTGCACCTTCTTCATCACTACAATATCTTGAACAAGAATTGTAAGAAGTAATAAAAATAAAAGCTAAAAATAATGATAAATAAACAAATAACCCCAATACTGCCTGAAACTTAATTTTATGTTTTTTAACTTTTTTTCGTTCTGACGTGGATTTTTGGGCAAAAACCCCTTCTCCACAGTACCCGCAAAATGAACTAGTGTGAGCTATATTTTTATTGCATTTAGAACATTTCATATATTAACTTTTTATAAATGTATTTTTTGCTCTTTTTGATTTCCATAGATACAAAGACCATACAATGGTGTACAAAACTTGTTTTATTGTATCTTCTCCGTATTCTCCGTCATAAATAAAAATCATGATCAAAAGAACACTACCTATAACGTTTATAATTAAAAACCATTTCTTAAAAGACTTTTTCTTTTTGACCATCAAATAAATTAACCACGCAGAAGCAATGATAGCTACAGTACTACCACCTAAAGAATATGCATCAAAACCAAAAGCATCTAGCTCTGTAAAATAATAAAACACCTCAATAATTGGACTAATAAAAACTCCAAATGCTAAAAGAGCTAACCAGCCACCAAACCCTTCTTGTTTGTTTTTTTCTTCATTAATAGATTTTATTTGTTCGATGTGTGATTCAGTTTTTTTAACACCACACTTACCACAAAATTCATGATCTTCTACAATATTATTGCCACATTTATGACATAACATAGATTTTATATTAATAATTATTAAATGTATTTTTACCAACGGTATCTATATCAATATTCCCATTATAACTAGTTTCTAACTCTAACTCCCAAATAGTATATTCGGAACTTGTTGTGTCGAAATCAAACGTACCATCAAATTCAAAAAAACTTGGTTTTAAAGTAAATTCTTTTGAATAAGAATCCCAATCATTTCCCTGAGTTGCAATGACTTTATAGTTACCATCAGATATACCTGTGACTGTAAAAATATTATTTTTTTTAACATAAAAAGTAATAATTGACTTGTTAGTTCTCGTACTAACAAGTTTTATTACAGCGTCCTCATTAGTTCCATTATCTATAGTTAGCTCTCCCTCGCCACTTAAATAATAGCTAACAGAATCAATTGTAAAACCATTAGTTAAAGATCTAATATTGGCAGGTGGTTTTACATAAGTAGGAGTATTTACATTTTTATTATTCTCAGATACATAATTACTATCTGAATCATTAGATGCCGCTATAATAATAATGACTATTACTATAACTAGTATTATGAAAAATTTAGAATATCTCATTATCCAATCTTTAAATTCTCCTGAGGGTTTATTATCTGTTGTCTTTTTGGCTTTATAAACACTAGATTCATTTTGTGCCAAGCTAGTATCTACTGGTGAGCCACAGTCTGTACAAAAACTAGAATTAGCTTCTATAAGTTTACTACAATTATTGCAGTATTTTGTCACTTCTACATCATCATTTGTGGATAGAAAATCAGTTTTTAAATCTAATTTTTTCATAATTTTATAATTATTTTACCATCTCTCTAAATGAGCTAATGACTCATATCGATTAATTTCATTAATATCAATTGGATTATAGCGTTTTATGTCATCTTCAATCATTTTTTGATCTATATATGGCTTATCATCATTCGCTGCACTTCGAGAAACATTTTCAAGTATACCCTCTATAATATCTGAACTAGCATAATTTTCAGTTAAATTAGCTAATGTATCAAAGTTAATTTTTTTACTTGTTGGTCTGCCAGATAAACCTATTTTAAATAATTCTTTTCTTGCTTCAAAATCAGGTGGTGATACATATATTCTTTTGTCCATTCTACCAGAACGTAATATTGCCATATCAATTCTATCTGGATAATTTGTTGCAGCTACAACTAAAATTTTGTTATCACTTGCGTCATTTAATTGCATGAGAAACTCATTAATTTCTTCTTCTTTATGAGATGAGGAATCCTGTAAACCATCTCTTTTGGGGACCAATCCGCTAATCTCATCAAGAAAAATAATTGCTGGGGCATTCATTTTTGCCATTTCAAATACTTTACCAATATTACTAACTGAACCATGAATAAAAGGCGTCGCAAGATCAGAATGTTTTATTTCATAATATTTATACTTTAGTTCTTCGGCTAATTTCCTAACTATAAATGTTTTACCGCAGCCGGGTGGTCCATATAGTAAAACTCCATTAGGAATTGACACTTTAAATTTTTTAAAACGTTCTGGTTGTAAAAGCGGGTTAATAACGTCTTTTAACAATAATTCTTTAAGTTTTCTCATCCCAGCCACACTTTGAAAGCCTTTTAATATAGTTAAGTCTTCTATAACGGATGTTATTTTTTCATTAGAATGTTCCTTAACAATTAATCCGAGATAACTTTTATCACCATATTTTATTTTCAATAAATCTTTTTTTCTACTTTCATTAACTATATCTTCATGAATTAAATTCGTAAATAAATATAAAAAATCATCATCTGATAATTCGTATATTTCTGTAAAATAAAGTTTTTCTATTCTACGAACCACAAGAACATCTTTCTTTATTTTAAACCCATTATGTAGTGTTGGTTTATTTTGTATAGTCATAATTATGCTTTATTTACTATTCTAGACTTATATACCCATGCAGCTATCCAAAAAATGAACCCCACACCATAGAACCATACTGTAAGCCATCCTAAGATATATAATATATTATGAACATGCATTTTTTTACTTATGTTACTAAGTTTATGTGTTAATCCAGAATATAAAACGCAATCAAAAAGTACTGTCACTATATTTCGTTCATATGTGTCTCCTAACTTATTTTGTATAGCAGTTAACATATCTCTTCGCATTTCATCCAATTGACTTAAATTATCAATATTTGCATCTTTTATTGTTTGAACTACACTATTTAAAACCTTATCAATTGCTTCTTTATCAAGTTCAAATAAATCAAAATTATCATATATTAATTGATACATTTCATCAAACATTGGCAATGCACTTTCTTTGTTGATTGACCACTGCTCTACCGTTTCTTCATACATTTTCATTATATATAATATAAGAGCCATTTTTTTCTGCTCCTGAAGTTGTTGGATTCTTTTTACGTTTTTTGGTTTTTTGGTTTTTTCATCAGCTAAATATTCATCAGCTTTTTGCATTGCTTCTTGATATTTTTTCTCTTCAAATAAATCTAATAACGGTTTTAATTCTTTTGCATCTTTTTCTACATCCTTAAGTGTTTTTTTATCTTGTTTAAGCTTATTAGTTAAACTATCGGTACCTGCTATTTCTTCAGCTACATTAATTAAAGAAATAGATATATCGGTTTCACTTAAATTATTGTGTAAATCAAGAACAATTAATCTTAAAGCATTTGCTACACGATCTCTTAATGATTTAACTTTCGTATCATCATATAGACCTATGTCTATCAATTTATTAAGTTCGCCTTGTATTACTTCTATAGATTGTTGAATTTCTTTTTTTTCTTCGTCATCGAAAATACCATCTTCACTAACATTAAGACCCTCGAGTTTTGAAACATGTTCGGATAAAATATTAACAGTGGGGTTAATATATTCTTTTTCAACGTTAGAACCATGAGTATCAAATAATTCATTGAAATGTAATATGATACTTGGGTCATTATGTTTTTTAGCAAGATCACTAAAAATATCTGCTAATAATTTTGTAGCCTGTTCTTGTAATTCTTTATATAAAGTATTATCTACTCCTAAATCATCATGAAGATCATATACCTTTTTAAAACTGTTCCAAAATTTATCAGATTCGATAATCTCTTTCCATAAAATTAAAACTCTATCTAGATATAATTTATTCACATTAGTTTCTAAAAAAGATATCAATAAAATTGCTAAATTTTTTCTATACCCATATGATTTAATTGTATTACCAATAGCTTTATCATCCCAAACACGAATAGCATCTTCTATATTATTAGATTTCAATAGCCCAACTGCTTGTTCATCTAAATTGTCTCGTATCTCAAACCAAAAAAAGTATTCAAAAATTTTCTTTCTTGGTAAAGCCAAGCGCTCAGCTGCTTTTTTTACTTCAAGTTCATTTTTACGTAATGGAACTTCATTTATATCTAAATCATAAGTGGGAATATCATCAATTTTGTTACGCGCTATAATCTCTCTTAATCTTTTAGCTATATCACTTGTTGTAGCAGTAGTATCTAAACCAAGAGTCCGATAAGCGTTGTTAGATATGTAGTTACTCATATTAATTTGTTATACCTGATAAATTATCCCCTAAAATTTCCTGCTCTTCTTTAGGTAATAAAGACATTAAGCCTCGTACACTTTCTTGTAAACCATCTTCATCACCATTTTCTATGGCAGCTTTCCCTTTATTAATATAATATTTTGCCTCATCATCATTAGTAAAATTATAACCACCCTCTGTTAATCTCTCATATTGAGCAGCCCAAAAAGCCGGATTTTCAATCATTATAGACATACCAAGATCTGTTATTTGTTCATTGATTCTCAAAAGTAGCTCTTTATCATTTTTTTCAATAGCTGTCTCACCTTCTTTTTTTAATATATTAAACTGTTCTTGTTTTTCAATTTTTTTATCTTCTTTTAGTAAAACAACAATAAATTTCTGAGTATCTTCACAGCTGCTTTTAAATTTTTTAATTAAAACTGAAATCTCTGAATCTTTTTCAATGCGCGCTAATTCATTTTGTAATTCACGTAGTTCTTTTTGCGCCTTTCTTCCATCATCTTGGTCAGTCGAAGCATTTTTTATATTGTTTGATATGGAAGATAACTTTTCCTGAAATGATTTACGTTCTGAGGTTGAACTAACATTTGATAAATCGCTTACTTGTTTTCTAGCTGTCTCAGTTTCTTCAATAAGCTTCTGTTTATCTATATCTTTTGCAAAAATTGAACCTCTTGCATTAAACGATTTATCTATTTGTTCAATATACGCATAAACAGAAACCTGTCGGGATTCATCAACTTCAATAGTTAATTCAATTGGCGTACTAGCTGGTAAATCCTTTGGAATATCACTACCCTTAATTAATAAGTTACAAACTTCCATATTTTTATGTGGATCATCAGACTCTCCTTCTTTAATCCAAATTGGAAGTTCAACGTCCTGTCCTTTTTCCAATTTTTTAATTGTTTTATATGTAGTTGGCTCTGATTTTAATGGTAATATACTCCCACGATCAAATATTGGTACAAATTTATTTTTATAACTAAAATTATTAGCACTATCACGTTGAGCTATAACTATACCTATTGTGTGTGCAATTGGAGCATTTGATACTGAAAGTCCATGAGTAATTGAAAATGAATCAGGATCTATTGTTATTGGTTTATTTTTATCATTAAACAAATATAAATAATACACATTTTGTTTGTTTGTTTCTAATGGTAAAGTATCATAAAATTTTCCATTCTTAAGTTTAATTTTCTGACTACTATAATGCCCACTATCACTCTGTATTTGGAGAGAATAAGCCTCTTCAATACCATCAAGTTCTTTAATAATTCCCGATATTGCAGTTTCAGTTTCAGATGTCAATGTATCATAATTAAGATCTATAGATAATATATTGTTTTTTAACTTTTTTTTATGCTTACGAATATTATCTGGTATTTTTTGACTAGTAGAAAAAATACTAGCGCCTCTAGCTATAGATGTTAAAGGATCTGAGGTAGTATCAACATCAATTTTTAAATCATATTCTAATCGTTGACGAATATAAGGCACTAATGTTGATCCCCCAACAAGAACTATCTTGGATATGGCTGATTTTTTTATACTAGATGATTTTATTACTTTATTAGTAAGTTCAATTGTTTTATCAATTTTTATTTTTATTAATTTTTCAAATTCTTTTCTAGTAAAAATAAATGAAAAATTTATTTCATTCCCATTGTCATCCATACCAATATCACTAATTTCAATCGTAGCTTTTTCATATTGTGATAAATACACTTTAGATTGTTCAGCCATGTACTTAAGTTTGGCAAATATGGTTTTAATACTAGAATCAGAATTTGACCGATCAATATTAGCAACAGAATATTTTTCTTGAATTTTAGGAATAATTATTTGATCAACTATAATGTTGTCAAAATCTTTACCTCCTAAAAAATTATCCCCTTGATGCTCAAGCACACTAAGAGTTCCACCTTTTGAAGATATAAGAGCTATATCAAAAGTTCCGCCTCCTAAATCGTATACTAACCAGTTTTCATCTTTAGATTTCATGAAGCCATATGAAATAGCTGCTGCTATAGGTTCTTGTAATAAAACTACATAGTCAAATCCAGCTAAATTACCAGCTCTTTTTGTGGCCTCTGATTGAAGAATTGAGAAATGTGCAGGCACAGTTATAACTACTGCTGAAGTATCAAAATCAGGATATTTACGTAATATATCTTCTTTTAAATTTTTTATAATCTCTGCTGATATTTCTTCTGCTAATAAGCCCTTTTTTAATCTAGGAAAAACCACTTTTTCAGCACTACCCATTAATCTTTTAATCTCTGCTTTATAATTTTCTACGTCTTCACGTAATGATTCCTTTGCCGTTTTACCAACAATTATATTACCTGATTTATCAACGCCAACTACGGAATGTGTATATTCGTCATTAAATATGTTTTTTACAATTTCTACATTTCCTCCTATATTTACTGCTACTTCGGAATTTGTAGTGCCTAAATCAATACCAATTTGTATGTTTTGTGTATTCATAATTTATTTTTTATTCTTCAATAAAATAACCTTCGCTTTATTTACAAAATGCCCTTTTACTATAATTGCTGGTTCGATAGTTTCTTTTATCATTGGCCATTTTAAATTATCCATTTGCTCAACAGATAATATTTCTACATTCATTCCCTCTGTATATTTTTCTTCATGATATTCACGAATCTCTACATCATGACGTTTAAGATAACCTTTCAATTTATGCACTGAATTTTCCATGATCTTTTTCTTATTATCATCGATGGAGTCAGACAAGCTATTTATTTTTCTTTCTAATCTCCATACCTCAATAGCTAGCTCAACAAAATCTTTAGTATCTTGAGAGATTTGTAAAAATTTTGACTGTACAGATGATTTAATCTCTGTCTTAAGCATAATTACTGACTCCTGTAATCTATTAATAATATTCAATAAAAGCTTAATTGTTGCTATTATCCCAATTAAAATAAAAACTATAGCTACTGAAATAACTAAAATTTTAAAATCAACCATTAATAAATTCATATATATTAATAAATTATTAGTAAATTTAGTATGGATCTGTACAAATATATACTCCGTCCTCTACATAACCTGCGTATCTACTATTTCTTCCAACATCTCTTTCACAAATAACATTGATTGAAGCAGTAGTAACACAAGATGTTCTATCTATATTCCAATCATAACTATAACCACAACCACATACTCTTTTATCATTTTGTATATAAGAGTAACTACCTGTCCCATATGCGTTAATGCAAGAATTATTAAGTGCATCTATAGTATAACACGCAGTTCTATCATTATTCCAATAATATCCTGATTTACAAGCACAAATATTAGTTTTACCATCTTCTGAATATTCTAAGAAACTTGTTCCCGGATAACTTTTTGCACAAGATTGATCTCTTGCAACTATTAAATCTATACAGCTAGTGCGAGCAGTATTCCAATCATACCCACTAATACAATCACAAATTGGACCACCGTTATCACCCTTTTTACCACTATAACGACTTTTATTCCCATATGCATCTTTACATATTTGATCATTTGTTTTTGGAACAATAGGCACAATAACACATATTGTTTTCGAAACATTCCACATATAACCAGATAAACACCCACAAATTGGATCACCATTAGAATCTATATCTCCAGTCGAATAACTATATACTCCGTGATTATCTATACAAATCTCTTTATTACTTTTTGTCTTTGGAATTATTGGAATATATATGTCATCTTCCTTATCTTCCGTCTTTTGATCTACTATAACATTTATATCATCTTTTTTAATTTCAACTGAATCATCTATTTTTGAAATTATGTTTTCTGGAATTAATGTGTGGTACATCCATCCGGTTGCCTTTGTCCAACTAGATTGTGGCAATTCTTCTGCCTGCGAAGTGTTATTATCAAAATATCCACGCTCGATAAGATTCACTTTATACCACTCACCAGAAGATTCAATAATCTCTATACGAGGCAACATCGCGCCATATTGAATAACATCACAATCAAATGAAGGACACTCTCGTAAATTTTCATTTCCTATGCCTTCAAAGACCATTGGTATGTCTGCACCATCTATTTTATTAAAATCATCAGTCTCAGAAGTTATAATATCTGAAGTTATGATATCTTTAGTTAAATCTGTTGGAATATCATTATCTGAATTAATTTTTGAAACAATAAGAAAAATAAAAAAAAGACCAATAATACTAAAAATTAAAATGTTCATCCATTTAACTTTATTACTATTAGACACTTTTTTATTAGAATCTAATTCTTTATTTGAATTAATACTATTGGCTTGCTTTGTTTTTAAAGAGTCTTTATCGTCAAGGAAACTAAGATCAATATTTAAAGACTTTCTCTTCTTTTTCATGTGTTTATCTAAATTTAAATAGAATATTTAAAGATATTTAATTTCATAATAAAATTCTCTTTTATCATCCCACTTTTAACTTCAAAAGTCAATAATTATACTAACACTAGAGAAAACTAGCTTTTAAGAGTTAATAACTTATTATTTAACATTAATCTACTTTGAAAACAACCCAGTAACTCTCTTTTTTCTAATATACTCCCTTCTCTTAATATATACTTTGCATAATTTCGTATATCAATATCAGCAATTACAACTCTGTCTTTTACTCCCAATAATGCTTGTTGAAATTTTTTAAACCTCTCAACCTCAATTTTAATCTTCTCTTTAATTCCAATTTCATTGATATCTATAGTTCCAATCAATTTCTCAAATTGCTTAACTAAATCTAATTCATTTATATACCCACATTTACAAAATCTATCTCTTGTTTTTGCACAACTGTAGTAGATATAACGATGTACATTACCATTTTTCTGTTTCTTTATTTTCTGCTCAGCAGTTATACCAGAACCACATAATCCACATTTCATTAATCTAGTAAAAGCAAACTCTTTGTTATTAACCTTAACAATGTGTTTTTGCATTTGTTCTTGAGTCGCATCAAACAACTCTTTAGTGATAATAGGCTCATGTTTACCTGTATACCAATTACCACTTCTCTTCGGATACTCAAAAACACCATAATAGAAGGTATTTTTGAAGAGTACGTAGAGATTACCTAATGTAAGATTTTTATTACCTACTGTCTTAAAATTTAAATCAAATTTTAGCCAATGGTAAACTTTACGACCACTCCATTTTTCATAAGCAACTTTTTCAAATATCTGTTTGATAATAGGGGCGCGGTCTGGGTCAATAATAGCCTCACATTTATGATCCATATTTTTATCTTTTAAATATCCAGTTGGAGCGGGCGCAGGCCATAAACCCATCTCAACTCTTGCTTTAAGTCCCCTTCTTACATTTATACTTTTATTATCATTCTCTAACTTTGCCTGCGAACATAAAATCATTAAAAGAAATTTTTCGTTTGGCGAGTTCTTAAACTGTTGACCATAGGTACGTATCTCAATTAATAACTTCTGATCCATAAGATCTACTAAACTTCCTAGATCTCCGGCATTTCTACTTAGCCTATCTGGCGCCCAAGTTATAATCCCGTTATATCTCCCACGCCTTATATCTTCAAGTATTTCTTTAAACACTGGACGTTGTCCAGAATCTTTAGCAGAATGAGCTTCTCTACGTATATCTATAATCTCAAGCTCATCACGCTCTGCGATTGCAAGCATTTCTTTAACTTGTGAATCAATAGAAAGAGCCTGTTTCTCGTCTGATTCAGTTGATTTACGAGCATATAAACAATACTTAATTTTAACGTCTGTGACTTGTTTTTCCTTACCAATTAAGGATGTTTTATTGTTTTCCATACCTTAATTGATGACACATTTCATAGCTTCTGCTAAGCACTACGTTGTCGACAACTTGTTGGCAACTTTCCTTAGCAAAACATCAAATAAGCGTTATAATATAGACGTAAACATACATAATATGTATAATTGAAATAATTATTAAATTAAAAATATGTCAGGATTTTTTGCATTTTTATTATTTTTATCATTACTTAGCATACCTATTGGATTGATAAAGCCTAGTCTTTTTAATAAACTATTTAAAAAAGATATGACTAGGAAGAAATTGACTATCATTTTTGTTATTACTAGCTTTGTATTATTTTTTGCTTTTGGGTCTACTGTTGATTCTACCGTTGACATTCAAGATAATAAAACTATTGATGTTCAAGATGATAAAATAGCTCTTAAAGAAAATAATGAGCCCACTGACACTCAAAAAGAACCTAACGAAGAAGAAAAAAATACAGTAGTAAATGAAGAATCTGAAGAAACGAATAATACAAACGAAGAAGAAAACACAGTATTAAATAATAAATCCGAAGAGTCTAATACTAACACAGATGAAAATGATATTACTCCTCCACCAACCCAAGTAGAAGAGCCAATAATAGATCCAGCTCCTCAAACAACTAGGGAAAGCGCATTAGTAATTTTAAAAGAAAATGCTAAACAAGAATGGGGAGAAGACTACAGTATGGTTCAATATGAATATGAAGGCCAAGTAGAAGCCTATGATTGGGTTATGGCTAAAACCGAATATCCAGATATTATGAATAAGGCCAAACAAGAATGGGGAAATGATTATAAAATGGTTAAGTATGAATATGAAGGTCAAGTAGAAGCCTATGAATGGATAGAAGCCCAAACAGAATATCCAAACATTATGAGTAATGCTAAACAAGAATGGGGAGATGATTATAAAATGGTTAAGTATGAGTACAATAAGCAGGTTGAAGCTTATGATAACTTATAATATCCATACTTCTGGCATTGGCTGATTTAAATCTCTAGTGATCTCATTAATTAACAGGGAAAAAGCATCAGATAAATCATCATGCTTCTCACTACCAAATCCTAATAGTTGCTGTCTTAGTGTATCTATTCCTTGTCTAGGAAATAATACATTACCAGCTTGTATCTGATGTGTAGTTGCGGATAGACGTGATCTTTTGTCTGCTCCAGCTACAGGAACACCCACTACGTTAATATGACTATATTCTGATTGTAAATTCTGCACTAAGTATTCTTGGGCCGCTACACTTTCAACATAAAATGTTGCACCAGATCCAAATGTATTATGAAGTAATAATGTTTCCTGTATAATCTCAGGAAAAGTTATCCTCTTATTTATAGGATTAGGTAAGATATATATTTTTGCATCTTTCCCATAACCATAAACTTTTGCACAAACCATCGCTGTACAATCAGCAGTGGTTTTTTGAGATATAGCTAAATCAATTCCTATCGCAACACTTCTTAAATTTCTTTCGTTTGGTAGTTCATCATAATAATGTAACCAACCCTCTTGAATCAACTGGCCCTCATCAGATATTATTCTTAACATGTATTCTCTATTCCAAGCAACTTCATTTCCTATCTTCCTACATTCCATCTCAACATCTTTATCTGTAGGATATTTACCAGGCCAAAGACAATTACCCTTTTCATCAACTAAAGGAAAATAAAGGAATCTCCCATCTGTACGATTATTATCAATGTCACTCTTGAGCCTCATGAGAAGCGAGTCCTCATGTAGTAAATTACCAACCACTACCAATCTTGCGTCTTTATCTCCAGCAGGAACCACCTCTCCTTTTAACCATTGATAGGTCTTGTTCCTACCTTCTAAGGTCTTTGCTGATGTCATATTTTCAACATCGTCACAAATAATTAAATCTGGTCTATGCTCATGATGCCTAATTCCACGAATACTTTGTTCAGCGGAAGCAACAGTAATACGAGCATTGGTATTTGAGAATACTAGAGAATGTGAACCCCATTCATCACTATCTTCACGAAATGGTCCTAAATCTCTTTTTAATAGGTCATTATCTTCTAGCTCTCGACGTAGATTCATCATATGTTGTTTTGCCTGAGCCTGCGTTTGGCAAAAAATAGTAACAAATCTTTTCTGTTGGCTTCCAAGGATGGCCCAAATTGGGTAAGCAGTGGTAACCATTGTAGATTTACCCGACCCTCTAAAGGCTACTACAAATAGATCTTCATTATCACTTTTTTCCAGTACATGGATGATTTCTTTCTGGAAGTCTGCTGTTGCATATTTTATATAATGTGCAAAATAAAAGTGAAAGAAGTAAGAAAAGCTTTCTTTAGTTATTGCTACTCTTACTTTTTTATCCTTTGTCATTTGATCTACTAGCTCTTGTGGTATCATTTTTTTCTTTAACATATTCTTTATTGTTATCTGATAAAATATCCGCCAATTGCAGAGCTTTGTGAACTACTGCAGTTTGTGACGGAGTAAGTTCTCCTGAATCTTCAAATTTAGAAGTAACTTCTACTTTGTCTCTAAAACGTGGATTTCGATGATTAAGCCAAAACCTTATAGCAGAAAAATTTTTTTCTTTTATAAGAGTCAATAATTGGCTTTCAGACATATCATTAACCAAGTCTTCACCTTCGACTAATGCCTCATCCATAGCTTTAGAGAATTTTTTATCGTCTCGCTTCCAACGATAGATACTATTTCTTGATATGCCAGTTTTCTCGCAAGCTACTTGCACTATTGGAACTTTTTTTAGCTCCGCAAGAAAGCTGTCTCTAATTCTATTTTTCTTAGACATGATCCACCTTTGCCTTTCTACCGGTTAACTTCTCATATCTTCTGATAGTCAAATCACAAAATATAGGTTCTAGCTCAATTGCATAAACTTTTCGCTTTAGTTGTTCACTAGCAATAATAGTACTACCTGAACCAGAGAATGAATCTAGAATGATATCTCCTGGCCTACTACAACGCCTTATAGCCTTCTCATGAAGCTTTGGTGGCTTACTAGTCGCATGTTCATATTTTTGACCAGATAAACGCTTTACAAGCCATATATCAAGCTCGTCAGAAGCTTCGGCAAATAGGTTGTTACCTGTAGTCATCTCTTTATTCAATACTTCGTTGAGATTGTTAATATTAGGTGTAATATATGGTTTACCCAGCACTCCATATACCACAGGCTCATAACATTTATTGAAGGCGACCTTTGGCGTGGGATTCTGTGAATTTTTTAACCACAAACACACTCGCTTATTCACAATACCGAGTTCTCTGTATAATTCTTGTATCAAACCAATATAAGTTTGATCACACCAATAGAAGATGTGACTATTGGCAGCTGTAACCGATAAAGCAGTAACTAAAGTTTCTTTTATAAAGTTTTTATACTCTTCATAAGTGCGTTTATCATTTACATTACCACCATAATCTTTCTTACCTCCAATTCCCTTAGAATAATCTAGATTTATATTGTAAGGTGGATCACTATATATCATTGAAGCTTTTTCATCTCCAAACAATCGTTTGAGATTTTTTGGATCAGTAGAACTACCACATAACAACTTATGTGGTCCTAAATAAATTAAGTCACCCAGCTTTGTTTTTGGTGTCTTAATTTTCTTAAGTTCTTCTTCGACATCAAAATTCTCATCTTTGACTTCTAGCTCCTCGTCCCATAAATGAGCCAGGTCTATTTGATCAAAACCTATATCAACTAACAGATCGAGATCAAAAGACTTTAATTTTTCAAAATCCCAAGAGCCACCTAAGGTGTTGCTAGCTATAAGGTAACGCTCGGATTCTTCTTTGGTTAGTTGTCTGTTAGGAATACGAACATCAATAAGCTCTTCGCCTCGACCTAATAGCTGTAGAGCCTTGATTCTCTGATGGCCAGCTAATATTTTGCCATTTAGATCAATAGCTGGTATTTCCACTAAATTGAACTTTTTCAAATTCTTTTGTAAATCTGACATTTGCTTATCAGAAATAGTACGAGGATTAACGTCTTGTGGAATAAGATCATTTACTCGTTTTGACACTGTGTGCCATTTCAATTTTTCCATAATTTTATTATTTAATTATTAATTAAAAAACCGTAATCGACTTTGATTACAGCTTATAATAACTAATAAAAGTATGGGTGGGGTTTAAGGAGTATCTTTAAACCCTACAGATTTTTTCAGTTTCTCAATGTTACTAACTATATTTCTAATAGTCCCCCAACTAGAAATTCCGTACTTTTCTCTTATTACTTTTTCAGTTTCATGATCCGTTCTTTCATTATACCAACATTTATCTCTTTTATATTTTGAAGTTGGTTTTTTTCTAAACTCTTTATAAATATTATATATCTCCAAATCTCTATGAAAATTTTTATATTCCTTGTGTTTTACTTTATATTTTGACAAAGTAGCTTGTTCTTCTTTAATTATTGGCCATAATTTTTCAAGATCTTCTTTTCTTGTATGTGGTAATATTTTAATAAATAATTCGGCTTCACCTATTTTTTCATTCCTTTTCCAAGTAATAATTAAT
Organism: Candidatus Komeilibacteria bacterium; assembly: GCA_018656065.1. Taxonomy (GTDB): domain Bacteria; phylum Patescibacteriota; class Patescibacteriia; order UBA1558; family GWA2-36-10; genus XYD1-37-29. Next base: position 131,246 of record JABHZY010000024.1, read on the forward strand.
GGGGTATTAGTAAACTCTCTTTTATTGAAAAAGATGTATTCGATAACAAAATCTTTAAATCTCCTATAGTTTTTATCCTTTCTTTTAATGTTATATTCTCTAAGAAGATCATCTATATCACTACCATATACAGGAGGTAATTCTCTATACTGAAGTTTTTCTATCTTATCTTGTTCTTTTTTACTCCAACTATCCTTACCTCTAGTTATTTTACTAATTTTATTTTTAAATTTTTCGCTATATTCAATCTTAGCTCTACAGTCAAAGTATCTATCATTCCATTTTAGATATTCTTTGTAGCTTTTAAATCCATTGTCTGGTATTGGACAACCAAACTTATTGAACTTTTTAATTAATTGATCTATAAATTTAATAAATTTAGGATCAGCCATTATAAATTCAGCCTTATAATAATCTGTATTATGTATTTTTCTTATCTTCTTCATAACTTGATTTTGCCACTTTTTAGGCGTAAAGTAAAGTCATATGGGATTATCAGATAAAACAATAAAAGAGTACCAAAGGATATTCAAGGAAAGCTACAATCATCCTGTCTCCTATGAAAAAGCTGAGGAATATGGGAATAGATTAGCTGACTTTTTCCAATTAATAGTTGATATGGATATGGCTAATGAAGAGAAAAAGGCTCGTTTAAAAGAATCTCCCAAAGGATTTCCTTTAGATGATGGCTCTACTTATAATTGTTGCGTGTGTTATAGACAAGTAACTGGTAAAGAAGGTTGGTATGATAAATATGGTAATAAGTGCCTAAATTGCCAAAAAGCCCTGGATAAAAAGGTAATTCCAGGCTATATTTGTAATGATAGAGATAGCTTCTATTTAATCTGGGAATTAAAAGATAAATTTGGCATTCATCACACTACTGCCAGAAAGATGGTTAGAGAAGGTAAATTAAAAGCTAGAATTATACAAAATGAGCATGGTAAGCTTCATGAGTATGTGTTTATAATAAAAGAAAATAAAAAATTATGAAAATTGTTTATATAGATGAATCTGGTAAAGATAAAAAAAGTCCTTTTGCTGTTCTGTGTGGTATCTCATTTGATCATAATAGAATGAGTAAAACAAAAAAAGATTGGCTTCATTTTATTAAATGGTTAAACAAAGAGGGAGTAAGAACATCTGAAATGCATACTTCTCAATTTTTTGCTGGCAAAGGTTGTTGGTACACTCTTAAGGGTGATAAAAGAAAAAAAATTACCGAAGGTGTAATTCATTGGATTAATAAAAGGGCGCATGAATTTTGCGTTGTTGCCGCTGATAAAAAAATTTTTACTGCTAAAAAAGATGAAAAAATATCTGTATATAAAAATATCTGGTTTTTCTTATCTACGCATTTAATATTTGCCTTTAGCAAAAGATATCAGGGAGAAAATGGTACAAAGGGAGACTTTATAGGTATATTTGATGAAGGGTGTGTCGGATCAGAGTTTAGTGATTTTATTTTGTCAGATGACGCAAATACTTTATTTAAGGAATATACAGGTGTTAAAAAATGTTTAATTAAGTTGAGCGATGCTCCACTTTCAGCTAACTCAAAACATTCTAGTCTAATTCAAATAGCTGATTTTATAGTTTTCTTTGTTAGAAGAAAAATAGAATTAGAATATAATATGAAAGAAGAATATTTAGGTGAAAAAAAGGATATTGATATTTTTTATAAAGGTCTTTTAAAAAATAAAATGCAACAAAGATTTATTTATAAAAAAGCTGGCAGATCTAATATTGAAGATATTTTTTATTCAACAGCGCCAGATTTTTTAAAAAAATAAACATTACACCTTACTGTAACTATATAACGTAAATACGTGTCACTTTTGTCACTTTTTAGTAGCGCTCGAGACGCGTCGAAATACTATCATAAAAATACTCCCAAAAGCCTTACAGGGCTTGATTCTAAAAAGTTCTAGCACGAGACGGCGAGCCAAATAAAAAAACATCAACCTCTGTTGGTGCTTTTTTATTTATGTGTTTGTGATATACTTATTGTATGAATAAATATTAAATAAAGTTAAAAATGGATAAATACGAATGTTATAATTGCAAAAAGATATCTAACCCTGATGATCCAGATACTAATTGGATTGTACTACATAAAAGAAATCATAAAAGATTATTGGGTTGTGATTGTGGATATGGATTATATCCAGGACAGATTACTTCATTAGTTGCAAGTCCTGATGAAGTTGAAGATCAAAAAGAACAATTGATAAAAGCAGGTGTAAACCTTGATAAAAAGAAAAAAGCTGCTAAGAAAAAATAATCTATTTTCTATCACTCAAATCATGGCAATCGGGATTTGATCCCCTATCTCCGAACCATAAAAAAACACGCCTAAAGCGTGCTTTTTTGTTTATTTTATTGCGGCTTCCAACCACTTATCAAACTAGCATCCTCAAATCCATTTCTTATAGCCTTAATAAACTCTGTTTCCAATTCATGCTGATCTTTGGTACAAGTTGCTTGCGGCTGTTGATAAAACAAGAAAAAGCCATCAAATTGTTTTATGTCTGCTTCACGACCTTCAAAAAAATCTGCACTTGCCATTCCTGGACTACTAGGTGTATCCGATATCCAAGAAATCCGACCACCGGCGTCCTCTTCACAATACTTACTTATCTCATTCAAAGATTTAGTAGAAAATCCAACAGTAAAATCTTCAACATCTTTGTAAATAACCTCATTAATTAATGAAGAATCAATTGGAATCTGAAAACCCAGTTCAGTAATTTTTAACATTTTAGTTATTTGGATAGAAGTGCCATAATCCATTTCAGGGTTTCTGCAAACACACATAGGATTTTCTAGCTGTCTGCCGGCAGAATCATAATCAGTCAAACAAACCTCATCATCATCTTCCCCTTTACATATATGTCCCATGTCAATACAGTCTTTATTAGTCTGACAATATTCTTTTTGCTCATTAGAATTTGACGATGGTTGATGAATAACTTTTGAATTATCAATATTGATACTACAACCAGCTCCCATTAATAAAAATATACTTAGTGTTAAAATTATTTTTTTCATAATTCTATTTCACGGCTACTTTGATAAAATCTCGAAATAATGGGTGTGGTCTTAATGGACGAGATTTAAATTCTGGATGAAATTGGCTAGCTACAAAATATGGATGATCTTTAAGCTCTATAATTTCTACTAACTTTTTATCTGGTGATAAACCAGCAAATCTCATGCCCGCCTGTTCAAGCTGTTCTTTATAAGCCATATTAAACTCATACCTATGTCTGTGACGCTCGGAAATCTTTGGTATGCCATAAGCTTTATAAGATAATGATTTCTTATCTAACACACAAGGATAAGCTCCTAAACGAAGCGTGCCTCCTTTATCTTCATCTTTGTGATGACCTGGTAAAATATGAATTACTGGATTTGGAGTTTTAGCATTAAACTCAGTAGAATCTACCTCTTCAGTACCTAAAACATGTCTAGCAAATTCAATAGTAGCCACTTGCATACCTAGACAAAGACCTAAATATGGTTTTTTATGCTCTCTGGCATATTTAGCAGCCATTATTTTACCTTCAACTCCTCTAGCTCCAAAACCACCTGGTACCACTATACCAGCTGCTTTTTTTAATTTAGCTAATTCTTTTTTATCTTTTTTCTCTAATTTACCAGCATTAATCCAAAGTAAATCCAGTTTAGCATTATTATGATAACAAGCTGATTTCAAAGATTCTACCACAGAAATATAAGCATCAATATTTTCATTATACTTACCTACTAGAGCAATAGATAATTTCTTTCTAGTCTTCTTAATCTTAGAAACTAAAGCTTTCCATTCACTTAAATCTGGTTTTTTCTTAGGTAATTTTAATTTTTCAAAAATAATTTCTGAAATATTAGCTTTTTCAAAAAGAATTGGTACTTCATAAATAGTCTTAACAGTCAAAGCTGGAATCACAGCTCTAGGATCTACATCAGCAAACATAGCAATCTTTTTTAACTCATCTTTACCCACTTTAAGATCAGACCTAGTCAAAATTATATCTGGCTGAATACCACGACGATGTAATTCTCTTACTGACATCTGTGTTGGCTTTGTTTTAAGCTCCCTAGAAGCTATTAGATAAGGTAATAAAGTTAAATGTACAAACATTACATTCTCATCTCCCATTTCATTATGAAACTGACGCAGAGCTTCTAAAAATGGTTCACCTTCAATATCGCCAACCGTACCTCCAATTTCCACTAATAAAAAATCGGCCTTTGATTCTTTAGCTGCATTACGAAGATAATCTTTTATTTCATTAGTAATATGAGGCACAATTTGAATAGTCTTACCTAAATATGCACCAGCCCGCTCTCCTTTAAGCACTGTTTCATATACTCTGCCAGTAGTTAGGTTTGATAACTTGGATAAACTAGTATCAATAAATCTCTCATAATGTCCTAAATCAAGATCAGTTTCACTACCATCGTCAGTTACAAACACTTCACCATGTTGATAAGGACTCATTGTACCAGGATCTATATTTAAATATGGATCTAACTTGCTAGTATAAACAGAATAACCGGCTGATTTGAGTATTGCTCCGATAGATGCAGAGGCGATTCCTTTGCCTAATCCCGAACATACTCCGCCGGTTATAAAGATGTATTTAGTCTTAACCATGATATTTATTCTGATTTAATATTGATAAAAAAGCTGATTAATTGATTACTTGGTAGTCGTAAAAATACATTATGCTTGCCCAATTCTTTAAGTAAGCTCGGTTTGACAAACCAATTATCATGAATTTCTAAATTAAATTTATTTTTAACCTCTGCTATTATATCATTAGTTGAGATTCCTTTAAAGAGGGTGTTTTTATCAGATACTTTGCCAGTAAAAGATATACTTTGTTTATTTAATGTTTTGGCTATTTTTTGATAATTTTCTTCTTGAGCTGAAACTTTGGCGTCAGCTTTGTTCTGCTGCGCTTGGAAACTAGCTATATTGGCTGGACTTGCTAAAACAGCTTTGTCTTGAGCTAATAAAAAATTATTAGCATAGCCATCGGAAACCTCCTTAATATCTCCTTTGAGACCTAGTGATTTTATATCTTCAGTAAGTATTACTTTCATATTATTCAAATATTAATTCTTTAGCACGCTCAAGTTGTGGATCTATATCAGCTTCATAATCTTCTATTGTCAAATCAATTTCAAAATCAGGTAGAATACCCTCACCTTCTATAGTCCGTCCATTTGGAGTAAGCCAACGAGCTACAGTTAATTTAATTGAAGAGTCATCTTTAAGTTCCATTAATTGCTGAACTGAACCTTTACCAAAAGTAGTCATTCCAACCACCTCGGCCATTTCATAATCTTGCAATGCTCCTGCTAAAATCTCAGAGGCTGAAGCAGATCCCTCATTAACTAAAACTATTGTTTTTAAATGTGATAAACTATTTTTCTTAGTAGTTTTATAATCTCTATCATCTCTTTTATCAGAAAAAGTTTCTCTGACTACTGTAGAATTTTGTTCTAGCCAATAACTAGCAATATCAACTGAGGTAGACAAATAACCACCTGGATTATTTCTAACATCGATAATTATACCCTCTGGATTATCTTTTAATACATCTTGGACTACTTTAGCAAAACGCTCATCTGTATCATCATTAAAATGTGTAATCTCTACAATAGCAATGTTATCTTCTAATCTGTAAATAACACTAGGAATATCTATTTTATCTCTAATAATACTAACATCTCTTGGTACTTCTGCTCCTTTTGAAAATATAGTTAATATTACTTCTACACCTTTATCTCCCCTAATATGAGTGACTGCCTCGTTAGAGCTCATAGCAGTGATATCTAGCCCATCTACAGCCAAAATCCTGTCACCAGACTTTAATCCTGCTAGATCAGCTGGCGTACCAGCTAAAGGAGCAATAACTACAATAAATCCTTCGCGACGTCCAATCTCTGCGCCAATACCAAAGAAACTACCTTCTAGTTCTTGAGAAAACTCTTCAGTTAATTCTGGATCAAAAAATAAAGTGTGAGGATCCCCTAAAGCATCTACCATGCCAGAAATAGCTCCATAAAATAAATCCTGATCATCTATCTCAGATTTTTCTAAATATTCATCATGAAGCAAATTCCAAACCTCTTCAAATAAATCAATATCTATTTCATCTTGTTCAAAAAAAATATTCTTTAATTCTTCAGAAGTCTGCTGTATCACTTGTTCAGATGTCTGAGGTTCTTTATATTGAGTGCCGGCTGCCATACCAGCTACAAAAAAAGCTAGTAACAAAAAAATATAGGCATAAATTTTAGATGTTTTATACCATTTAGCTTCTTTCTTATTATCTACAAATTGATTATTGTCACTAAATTGATCCATAATTTTTATTTATACTCTAGGCTGAGCCTATCGAAGCCTAATCTTCTACTCTTTTAATTTTAGCTCCCATATTAGACAAACGAAGGTCTAATTCCTGATAGCCTCTATCAACTTGGTAAATATTAGTTACTTTTGATTCTCCTGAAGCAGCTAAAGCAGCAATAATTAAGGTAGCTCCAGCCCTAAGATCAAAACTAGTAATTTCTTTGCCGAAAAGAGGTGCTGGACCTATAACTACTACTCTATGAGGGTCAGATACTACTAAATTAGCTCCCATTTTTTGTAATTCAGCTACATATTTTAAACGACCATCATACATCCAATCATGAATTAATGACGTGCCCTTAGCTTGAGTCATCATAACTGTAAATGGCTGAATTAAATCTGCTGCAAAACCTGGGTGAGGCATATCATGTAATTTCTTAATAGCTTTAAGATCTACTTTGCCATTTACTTTTATATTAGCTAATTTATAATTTGGATTGGCTTTGAGGTCTAAATATTCAATATCCAATTTTAAACCAACTTCTTTATATTTTTCAATCTCCAAAGCCATGAATTGTGGAGCTGTATTTTCAATTACAAATTCTGACTTAGTGGCACCAGCTAATGATATAAATGTCCCAGTCTCTATTGGATCAGGCATTATATAATATTCACCACCTCTTAAATTATTAACTCCCTTAATATTTAAAGAATGAGTACCAATACCTTCTATTTCAGCTCCCAATGATTCCAAAAACCAACAAAGATCTTGTACTGAAGGTTCGGCAGCTACAATATTTATTCTAACATTTCCTTGATTGAGTACTGAAGCCAAAATCATATTTTCTGTACCTGTTACAGAAAATTCACTTAAAGTGATTTCTTCTTCAGCTGGACGTTTTTTCTCTAAGGTATAAGATTTATCATCATCCTCATTTCTACTAACATCAACACCTAATTTTTTAAACCCAATAAAATGAGAATCTAAAGAACGTGAGCCGATCTGACAGCCACCTGGTTCTTTAGTATTTAATTTACCAAAGCGACCAACCAGAGCTCCCATCAAAAGAATGGAAGATCTCATAGCCGAAACCAACTTCATATCCATTTTATTAGGATCTGCATCAGCATTATCAATCTTAAGACTATTTCTATCTATCCAAGTGACTTTGGACCCCATAGAAACCAGAATTTGGATCATCTTTTTAACGTCCTCTATCAAGGGTACATTATGTAAGACAATCTCTTCTTTACTTAGTAAAGTTGCGGCAATTATTGGAGTAGCTGCATTTTTAAACCCAGCTACTTTGATGGACCCATGCAAGCTGTTTCCACCTTGAATTATAAAACTAGACATAGTATAGTAATATTGAATTATTTATATAAATAATACCCTAAATTTGAATTTATAACAAGATGGAAAAAACTCTTAGAAAAATCACTGTCTCAATATTTTTTATATTATTTTTTATTTTAGCTCCACTATTAACCGCCTATTCTTTGGGCTATAGATATGACTTTTCAAATGGAAGCATTCAAAAAAATGGAGCTTTTTATGTTAAATCCTATCCACGTGATGCAGAGATTTTTGTTGATAATAAAAAGAATAGAAGTAAAACCCCTACCCAGGTAATAAACGTCCTACCAGGTGAACATGAATTAGTAATAGAGAAAAATAATTACATTTCTTGGACAAAAAATTTAGATGTTTATTCTGGAGAAACTACTTTTGCTGAAGACATTGTATTATTTTTAGAAAATAGACCAAAAACTATTTTGGGAACTGGTAGTGATAATTTATTAATTAATAAAAATAAAGACAAATACGCTTTTCTAGATAATGATTACCAACTTCTAATCACTGATATTGAACAAGCTAAGGTTTTTGAAATTAATACTTTAGATAAAAGTTATGAATTAGTAGATTGGTCCTCAGATAATCAAAAAATATTATTACGTAACGATACAAAATATTTTAGTTTTGATATAGATCAAAAAGAATTAAATGCTATCCCTATAATAGGAATAGATAAAATGATTTGGGAAAATAATTCTAATACACTTATTTATCTCAAAGAAAATAAATTATATAGGCATCACCATAAAAATGCTTGGGATTCTTCTGGCCAAGCTGACGAACTATTAGATATCCAACATTATATAAATGATTTTGCTATCAAAGATAAATGGTTAATTATTCAATATACTTTTGATAAAAACAATTTTGTTCAACAACTTAATAAAAACAACTTGGAAATTATACAAGTTATAAATAACGTTAACCTGGGAAATTTAGATGTCTTGCTAGCTGAAGATAATAATATTATTTTTACTCTAGGTTCAAAATTATATATTAAAAATATTTTTAGAGATCTAATTGTTATTCCAATTACCATTGCTCACCTGCATGACGAAAAGCTATTAATGACTAATGGTCATGAAATAATTATTTTCAACTATGAAGAAGATTGGCAAGATTTAATTGATAGATCCTCTAATATAGTCTCCGATGTATTTTGGCATCCTAACGGTAGTTATTTTGTATCTGAAATAAATGACAGTACTTCTTTAACTGAATTAGATGGCCGAGACAAAAGAAATAATATAGAACTATTAAATAATCCTCGTAAAAAGAATTATATCTTTGATGAAAAGGGCGAAAGGTTATATATCGTCACTCCTGAAGAAAATTATTATTTGACTATACAATAATGAATAATTTACCTAATTTTTTTAAAAATAGACATAAAACTTGGAATTTTGAAGATGTATTAAATTTTATAAACGAAAACTTCGAAATAAAAAATAACTTTGCTTTTCGAGTTGGTAATTTAAAAAATAATGATACTGAAAATCAACGAGCTGCTATCGTCTTAGCTTATGCTCAATTAATGAATTATACTTTTAATCAAGTTAAGGCACTTTTTTCTGAACATGACCATTTTGCCATTGCTATGCCTGAGACACGCCAAGGTAGAAATATTCTCGAGATAAATAACATTTATACAGAACTTCTAGGAAAAGAAAATGTGCAAGATATACGAATAAATAATTTCCCAGAATACTTCGATATTCCAAAAGATATTTTAAAATTAAAATAAACCTCGCATCATAAACAATCTTATAATTTAGCCGCGTATAGTCGTGGCTATTTTTGTGAACTCGCCTATACGGCTCAAACAGCACAAAAATAACGACTAGAAGCAATAAATTATTTAGATTTTTATGTAGCGAGAAATTTTTGGTACTTTTTCTAAAAAAGTACCAAGAGAGTTTTAAAACAAAATTAAGAAGGGGTCGGCCGTAGCCAAAACCCCCTCCCTCATGGAACGTAGAGCCCTCTGCCTTGGGGCTCTAATTTTAGTTCTCCATTATGTAGGAGAAGTCCTAATTGTTCAACACAGTCTCTGTGATGAGTATCAGCCGTTTCAACAACAGCTGAACAAACGGCACTTGGTATACACCTTGGCCATTCATCATGCGGCCAATCTCTGACCGCACTTAATATCTCTTCACAGACCTGACCATTTCGATCAGGATGTACAAATTGACTTCTAATCACACTTAGCCTTTCTGTTTCATCAATCCCTCCTTGGATTAATAGAAGTAGCCTAATCCTCGGGCCATTCATCCTCGACTTTATAACCACGGAACATCTCTTCTCGGAGCTGTTCCAGAGGAATATCCTTACCACTCATAGCAGTAATAATACGCTGACGAAGATCAGCATTCTTCATGCCCTGAAGAGCTACGGCCACATCCATATCACGACCCTGCAACTTCTTGTTATGCAGAAAAATGATGAACCCTCCATCGTCACGACGCACCTCCAGCTTATCGCTACGAATACGATCAACCTTACCGGTCGCGTTATTGACCAAGACATTACGACGAGACATCGCGAATCCTTTCGACAAGTTAATGAACTCCTTCTTACGGACTATCAAAATTAATATAATATAGCTTTTTTGTCAAATAAAATAGGGAGCTCCGACGTATGATCGAAAACTCCCTAATTTTCCAGCTCCCTTTCTGGCACTATGTTTTAAGAACACCAATATAGGGCAAATGACGATAGCCCTGCCTGGAATCCAAGCCATAGCCGACCACAAAGTGGTCACCAACTGTAAAGCCCACATAATCAACTTGAAGATCATCGACCTGCCTGGCTTCGGCCTTGTCCAAAAGAGTGCAAACTCGAATTGAGCGTGGTTTGCGAGGACTCAATAAATCGAGAATAGCCCTCATGGTAATGCCGCTGTCGATGATGTCTTCGACAATAACGATGTCTCGATCAGCAATGTCGCTGAGCAGATCGATTAAGATCTTTGCAGATCCCGTGGATTTGTCTTCATCATAACTTTTCACAGCCATAAAATCCTCGATCAACTGTCCTCGATCACCGATGGCTTCGGTCAGATGAACGAAGAAGTGAGCCGCTCCACCCATGATGTTGACGAAAATTGGTGGCTGGTCAGACTCTGGCAAATCAACGACTAACTGATCGGCCAATTCTTTGACTCGAATAGCAATCTGCTCTTTTGTAAACAGAATGTGAACGATGTCTCCTTTAAGTGAATTCATGGCATTACCTTTCCAGGGTAGTAGGTTGAAACTGACATACGAAGAACTATATTTGATCTAAAATACAGTAAATATAATTTTTAGTCAAATAGAATAGGAACCCCCGGCATATAACCAAAGGTCCCTATAGAAGTCGCTGCTCCGCTGAGGGATCAGGCAGTTTGTGCAAATTTGATCTGACCAGACTTGGCCAGAACTTCGGCGACCTGACCGGCCGTCGACGAGTTGACGCCTCGCTCCCTCAAGAACGAGTTCTTGAAATCATGCAATGTGCTGGCACTGCTCTCGCCATGGACCTCCAATATCCACTCCGGGATACTCGCCGACAAGTCCTCGATAGCTGCCTGGATAGGCGGCAGATGACGCACACGCGACCAAGGAAAGTGAATTGAGCCCCGAGAGGAATCAGATACATTCTGATAGAAACCCTTGGCGTCCATCGACATGACATGGCCCTTATCACAGACCAAGAAAATACGTCGATGTTCCATACCGATCTCACCCAGTCGGATCTGATGCAGTAGCGCCTCCAACTGAATGGTAGTACCTTGATGACCCGGGAAGAAGACCCAGGCATCAGGCGCTGCAACCAGTTGCTTCAGGTTGCCGAAATAAGTACCATCACCACGACATTCAGCGTTGTAGAACTCTCGGCCCTCCCTCTGATCGACATAAACGTCAAGACGACCGGACTGACCAGTCTCGGGCACGCCCACCACCTGACGAACGGCTTCAGCGGCGGCCTTAGCCACACCATTGGGACCGGCCGCGATAACACGATGTCCGGGACTCTCGACTAACCAAGTAGCCAGAGACTTAACCTGCCTCCAAACTTCCGAACCTTCTTGCTCGTGACTGTCGCCCAAAATGGCTACATTAAGATTTGCAAGAATCTTACTCATAATCAGTACTCCTGTTCTATTTGTGCCCTACTAGGACATTGTTCTGCGTCCCGAAGGACACTGTGATCGACCAATATTGGACGAAACTCTTGTACAATACAATCAAATGAATATACTATAAAGACTAGTTTTTGTCAATATTAAAACAGCCCTACTAAGTAGAGCTGTTTTATAATATAATCTATTTTTTTAATTTATAACTCAAATACATAAACGGTGTATCCAAGGCTGCTACTATGACTTTGATTATATAAGTAGCTATAGCTACTGACCAAAATAAATCTGTAGAAATCACACCTTCAAATGGCAAAAATTCAAAAGCAGTCAAACCAACGGCTGTAAAAATCATAGTATCTATAAATTGAGATACTAGAGTAGAACCGTTATTTCTTAACCAAAGATATTTATTATTAGTAAACTTTTTAATTTTATTGAAAATCCAAACATCAAAACTCTGCGAAATAATATAAGCTAACATTGAGCCAAATAATATTCTAGGAGCTAAAGAAAATAAAGTAATTAGGTGTGGCTGTGCAAAATCAAATTCATTAGCACTAAATAACAACAAAACCTGCGTTGATATTACAAATAAAGCTGAAACCAAAAATCCTAACCAAACTGCTTTAAAAGCTTCTCGCTTACCATAATGTTCATTTAACAAATCAGTTAGTAAAAATACAGCACCGTACAATGCATTACCTCCTGTCACCACTAATCCAAATAAATCAAATTGCTTGAGCACAAATATATTCATCAGTAAACTATAGACAGCTATCAAGACGAATATATAAGCCTTACCAAATCTAAAAGCGGCCAAGGATAATATTAGCAAAAATAATGTGAATAAAATAAATATTAATTCGTTGGTCATTTATTTATTATTTTAATTTAAAAAATCATCGTAAAGATAACAATAATATCCGTTTTTAGCAATGCTTATAAAAAAATAGCCCCACCGTTGATAAGCAGGGCTACTCGACGCCATCCTAATCACTTAAGCCTGGAAACGCTCCAGTGCGATATTCAGAAACTCTTGTTGTTCTGAAATGAAATCAGTGGGCAGCTGATCAACTGGAAAAAATCTTCCTGTTGGAGGAACTCCTTCCAAGGTACAGAGGTAGCCCATATGCTGTGACTTGCCAGTTGCATTAATTAAAAATCTGAAGCCAACGAACTGTGTAGACAAAAATTGCCAAGCCAGTTCCTCGTCTTGGATGCGTTTCAGAGCATCTTCATGACCAGTGTCACTTTGCCGAAGATATGATCCTGGTATATGCCACATATTTGGCCAATCCAGATCATCGACAGATCTTCTAGTCAAGAAGACTTCAATTCCACTTTCCGATTTTCTCAGAATGACAGCCTCTATGGCCACCAAAACAAACTTACCAAGCACTTCTCGAAACACCGTCCGAGTCATTATCGGCTTTAGACGTTTTAACAAAAACGCTAACAACCGATCTTCAAGCCAATTGAATCTAAGCATTTGCCGTTCCCCTCGTTTAACAGACTAGACGTTTATTAAAAGAACATCTCAGTTTATTATAAAACACTAAAATTGTCAATGTTTTATAGGCTTTTTTAACTTATCCACAGAACTAGACTTGACGTTCGGTTTTTGTTCGGTATATAATAAAAGCATAAGAAATAAGAACAAGTGTATGCCTAATCTAACAAAAAAACAAAAACAAGTATTGGATTTTATTACTCAATTTATCCAAACCAATGAATATGCTCCTAGCTATAGAGAAATAGCCGAACATTTTGGCCTATCCTCTACTGCGACAATTCATGAGCATGTTAAAGCCTTGGAAGATAAAGGAGCTATCAGCTCTTCTCATAATGCGGCCCGATCTCTAGAAGTGGTCAATAAACACCGCTTCGGTAGATCTATAGAACTACCTTTGGCTGGACTGATTACGGCTGGTGAACCAATAGAAGCTATTGAGACTAATGAAACTATAGCCGTACCTCAAACTATGATTAAAGATGAAAATTCTTTTGTACTAAAAGTCAAAGGTGAATCGATGATAGAAGATGGCATACTTAGCGGAGACTATGTAATAGTAGAAAGAAATTTCTATCCACAGAACGGTGACGTAGTAGTAGCTCTTCTAGATAATACCTATGCTACTTTGAAAAAATATTTTAGAGAAAAAGATCGCGTTAGATTACAACCTGCCAATAAAACTATGAAGCCTATCTTTGCCAAAAATCCAGCTATCCAAGGTGTCGTTAGAGGAATAATGAGAAGCTTTATTTAAAATATTATGTTAAAAATAAATAGAAAAACAAAAATCAAATATCGTAAATTCTTTGAGAATTACCTATTAAGAAAATATTCTGAAAAAATAAATTATCACAAATGTCCAAAATTAATATACAGGAGAACACAGCTAAAACTATTTTAAGTAAAAGTAAAATTCCCGGGACAGATTATGTGATAAATCCTTATGTAGGTTGTCTACATGGTTGTAAATATTGTTACGCCAGTTTTATGAAAAGATATACTGGCCACTTAGAAGACTGGGGATGTTTTCTAGATATTAAAATGAATGCTCCCGAACTAATAGAACAAGAACTGTTAAAGAAAAAACCAAAAACAGTTATGCTGAGTTCCGTTACTGATCCTTATAACCCTCTGGAAAGAAAATATAAAATCACTCGTCAAATATTGAAGATATTACTCAAACATCAAATACCTGTATCTATACTAACAAAGTCTGATCTAATAACTAGAGACATTGATTTATTAAAGCAGTTTAAAAAAATTCAAGTTGGTTTTTCTTTTTTTAGCCTAGATAATAAAGATGTTAAAAATTTTGAAAACTTCAGCTCTACTCCAGTCAGAAGAATTCAAGCCCTTAAAAAACTAAATAAACACGGAATCAATACTTATGCTTTTGTTGGACCAATACTCCCTTATATTACTAATTTAGAAAAACTATTCGCGGCTTTATCAGAAGCAAATGTAGATTTTGTATATTGCGACAAATTAAATGATGTAGATAAAGCTTATAATAGAGTAAAAGATATAATAGACAACAAATATCCTTATTTGAGCAGAACATATCCCTATATATTCAAGCAAAAAACTATTTTCTGGACCAAAAGACGGCAGTATATCAGACAATTATCTGATAAATATCAGCTTAAAATTAGGATATTATTTAAATAAATGATCACTCCTCGTCCTTTTAGCCTGCTTTCTAGTTAAGTCTAGAAAAGGGACGGGGCTTGACATATATGAAGTTTTTAGCTATTATATTACTGTTTTAAACAAATACACTAATAGTATAAATTAAATAATATGGCACATAAGAAAGCGGGTGGTTCCACTAGTCTGGGACGAGATTCCCAAAGTCAACGTTTAGGAGTAAAATTATTTGCTGGCCAAATAGCTAAAGCTGGTGCTATTTTAGTACGTCAACGTGGCACAAAGTTCCATCCTGGTGAAAATGTAGGGAAAGGTAACGATGACTCTCTATTTTCTAAAATAACTGGTTTAGTAAAATTTAGAAGACTTAAAAAAAGAAAATTTGATGGCTCTCTAAAAGAAACTAAATATATTGACGTTATTCCTGAATAAATAATATTTATTACAAAATAAAAAACCTCCTACTTAGGAGGTTTTTTTGATACACCTACTTACCTTCGGTAGGTAGGCGAATTTAAACCTTTAAATACCTACGGACAGCTACAGAAGTACTAATCATATTGAGTACAGCTAAAATAATAAATTGATAAAGAAATATATCTATAAAATTATTTCTGAAAAATCCAACTAAATCAATAACTTGATCTCCCTGAAAATAACTATTTAAAGATGGTTGTATAAAACTAACTAATGGATAAGAAAAGGCCACAACTATCAAAACTGCTATTAAGGCATAAAATACGCTCTCTAAAATAAAAGGTGTCCTAATAAATGCATTACCAGCGCCAACTAACTTCATAATCGTAATTTCATCACGGCGAGTATAAATACTAATTCTAATAGTATTAAAAATTACAATCACTGATATCAATAAAAATATTCCCGTAATATACCAACTATATTTATTTAAAAAGTTCGCTATACTATTTATCTTACCTATAATCTCTTCGTGAGTATCTACATCACTAGCTTCAACCAAATTGATATATTTTTCTTGACTTACAAAATCTATAATGTTTGAATATTGATCAAGTTTATAAGCTTTGATTGCCAAATAATATGGTAAAGGATTTTCTTCATCTCCATAAACACCTAGGACTTCTTGAATTTTTGGGTCTTGATTATTCTGTAAAAATAATTCTTTACTTTGTTCAGGATTAATAATATTTATATCTTCTACCTCATCTAAATCATCAATTTCTAAAACTAGATTTTCTACATCTTCACGATTAACCTCGGGCTTCATTTCAACTAAAATATCAATTTGATTTTCTACTGATTTTATAGTTGTCTCTTTTATATAGTCCATGGATAGTAACAATGTGACAGATAATACCGCCATTAACATCATAGTAATTGTTACTACTGATAACCAAAAATTTCTAAAAAATCCTTGTAACGCAAATTTTAAAATTCTAAATAAATTTATCATAATTTTATAATAAATACCTTCCTTGTGATTGATCACTTATAATTTGTCCACTATCTAATGTAATAACACGACTATGTAAGCTATTAACTACATCTTTATTATGAGTTACTAAAACTATAGTTGTTCCCATATTATTTATTTTTTTCAATAAATCTATAATCTCTCTAGTATTAATTGAATCAAGGTTCCCGGTTGGCTCATCAGCTATTAAAAGCTTTGGTTTATGTACTAAAGAACGAGCAATAGCAACCCTTTGTTGTTCACCGCCAGATAATTGACTTGGATAACGATCATCCTTACCTTTAAGCCCTACTAAAGAAATAATCTGCGAAACAGTTTTTTGTATTTCTGATGATTTAAACCCACAAGTTTCCATAGCAAAAGCTACGTTTTCAAAAACAGTTTTTTTAGGCAATAATTTAAAATCTTGAAAAATAACCCCTAATTGACGACGTAAAGTAGGTAACTCTCTATCCTTAATACCAATAATATCCCAACCACCTATAATAATTTTACCAACATCTGGACGTTCTTCAGCTATAATAAGTTTTACTAAAGTAGATTTGCCCGAACCACTCTGCCCTACTATAGAAACAAATTCTCCAGGTTTAATATGCAAACTTATATTTTTTATAGCCTGCACTTCTTTGTTATAAGTTTTGTTTAAATCAATTAATTTTATCATAAAAAAATTTAATATTTTCTATTTACATTTACAGTTTCTAAATAATCATCAAAAAAATTATCAATACTTTTAGAATGAACAAATATTCCTCTGACCTCTCTCATCACTTGCTCATCATCTTCTAAAATTGAATCAAGATGCCAAATAACATAACCGACCGGAACTTGAATAATTTTAGAAAATTCCCCTACTTCTATTTCTATAATTGGTTCATACATATTAATAAGTTCTTCTTCGGCTAACCAAAAACTATTTTTAGACAAATTCATATCCTCTGAATACTCTTCAACTACTTCATCCCAATTTTCGCCCTCCTCTGCCTCTAATAAAGCATAAGCCTCTTGAATCTTTAGCACGCCTCTCTCATCTTTAAAACTGGCTATCAAATGATCATATACTTTGGCCGCTAAAATATCTGGTCTTATCAAAAATTCTTTATACTCATCAATAGAGACTCCTTGGCTTGCTATATTTTTTTCTAAATTTTCTTGACCACCAACTGCATTAATATAATAAGCTATATCTTCATTATTAATTTCTATATTATTTTCATCAGCAACTTTAGATAACCAGGCATGTTTTAATAATTTATTCCAAACTAAGTCTGCTATCTCTTCTTCAGTAATATTTTGGTCTTTTAAAGTCGTCTGAGCTTGAATTAATTTATCTGCAAAATCTTTATTTTTGAAAAAATCTTTCAAATAAATATTTATATTATCAGAATCTTCTTCTATTACACCCATTTTAAGATTATATACTTTTGCAAAAAACTCTGTTTTACCGGCCCCTAATTTATGTGCATAAAGAAACTTAACTGTTAACCATTGAGAAAATATTAACAATATAATGACGCCTAATAGTACTATTATTTTATTACGCATATATTACTCAAAAAAATAATTAAACCATTTTTCTATATTCGGCCCTTGATTATTAGATAAATTCTTATTTTTCAAGCCGTCTATATTAGATAAATTAATTTGTTTCTCGCCAGCCTTGCTAAGGTTAAGTTCTATCCTTGCCTGTTTTTCAATATATTCATCTGTTTTTAAATATGAAATCAACTTATCCACTTTAGCTGTTTTATCTTCTAGCTCTCCTAATTGACCTCGAAGAGTATTGATTTCTTTCTTAATCTCATAACGAAGCATAATTTCTTTTCCAACTTTTACAAAAGAAATTGTTAATATAATGATAAGAAAAACGGAAAAAATATTGGAACCCCATACCTTGCCCTTCCAATCATCATTTTTTTGTTTTCCAGACGAAGTTTTGTGTCTAAATTGATTATTCATAAATATTAATACTAAAATAATTATAACATAATTTATATCTTTTTTCCAAAATATCTTTTTGCTTTAGTAGAGAAAAAGTATTATAATATATACAAATAAAAATAAAATATGAAAATAGATAAAATAAAGACAAAAAAGTTACTTTGGATACACATAGAAAAGCCTACTCGTTCTGAAATTGAATATCTAAAAAAAGAATACGATTTTCATCCCTTAGACTTAGAAGATTGTCTTGTCAAAGTACAAAGACCTCAAATAAGTGAATATGCTCACTATATATTTTTTATACTAACCTGGCCTGCCTACAATAGAGAGAATAGAGAAATAGAATCTAGCGAAGTAGATTTTTTTATTGGTTCAAAATATTTGATTACTATTTCTGATGGACAAATACCCGCTTTAAAAAATTTCTTCAATGAATTAAAATCAAATGACTATAGTCAAGAAAGATATATGATGGGTACTCATCCTGTATTTTTACTCTATGAGATTCTACATCGTTTACAGAACTATACTATGCCGATGTTAGATCACATTACTCAAGAAATTGAAGATATAGAAAAAAGAATATTTAAAGGTGAAGAAAAAAAATTAGTAATAGAAATATTACATACTAAGAGAAATATTGTTGACTTTCGCCGCATAATGCAAGCTCACAAAAATATTATCAAAAAACTTATGAATACTAATGGTAAGTTTTTTATGCATGATAAAATTAATATTTATTTTACTAACATATTAGATCGTACCAAAGATATTTGGGATATATTAGAAACTCTTAAAGAAAATATAAATACCTTCCAAGAAACAAACGAATCTCTAATTTCTCATCGTCTAAATGACATAATGAGAACCTTGACTATTGTGTCAGTTATTATGATTCCCGCTAACTTGATAGCTTCTATCTTTGGCATGAATGCTGCACACACTCCTGTTATAGGTAAATTTGGTGATTTCTATACTATAATGGCCATTATATTTTTTGTAGTATTATTATTTATGCTATATTTCCGTAAAAAAAGATGGCTTTAATTTGATAAAAATAATTATTTTTGATATAACTATCCCATCCCTTACTTAAACATTGGGTGGGATTTATAATATAAATATGAAAAACTTTTGGCAAAAATTAGAAAAACCAATATTATCCATGACCCCCATGGCTGGTATTACTGATAGTGCTTGGCGTCAAATATGTAAAGAATGGGGAGCTGACATAGTCCATACTGAATTTGTATCCGTAGATGCCCTCTATCACGGCAGTAGCAAAACTATACAAATGTTAGAATACAAAGCTAGTGAACAGCCAGTGGTAGTTCAGATATTTGGTAAAAATGCAGACCTCTACCCTCAGGCAGCTCAATTAGTAGCCAAAACTGGTGTGGCTGGTATTGATATCAATTTTGGTTGTCCAGCAAAAAAAGTAGCTGGTCACGGTGGTGGTATTTGCTTGCTCAGAGATATGACTACTGTAAAAAATATTGTTAGTAAAACTATAGAAGCTGTAGATATACCAGTGTCTGTTAAAACTAGAATTAGCCTAAGAAAGATACAAGGTCAGCCTGAAGTTGGTGATATTACTGTTTTTGATTTTATAGACACTCTAAAAGATTTGCCAATTGCCGCTATGATACTCCATGGTCGTAGTTATGAAGTGCCTTTTACTGGCCCAGTAGATCTAGATGTGTTGCGAGATGCTGGTCAAAAATTCAAAGAAGTATTCCCAAATTCTCCATATCTAATCAATGGATCATTTCAAAGTATAGAATCAGTAGTAGAGGACCTTAAATATACTAAAGCTGATGGCATAGCACTTTCTAGAGCTCTATACGGTCGCCCTTGGCTATTTAAACAAATAAAAGACTATATAACCACTGGAAGCTATCAAGAGGTAGATTGGCCCATTATAAAAGAAACTGCTATTAAACATGCTCACCTACTCTGGGAATCAAAAAATGATCGAGCCTTTGTAGAAATGCGTAAACATTTATTATTTTATGTCAAAGGTAGACCCGATGCCACAGAATTAAGAAAACAATTAGTAAGTGTAGATAATCCAAAAGATGTCGAACAAATATTAAAACCACTGAAATAGCTCAGTGGTTTTTAAATATATTATTTTATTAAGTTTCTTATTATAAATTCTTTATTATATTTCCGTATTTATTTTCTAATTTACTAACCATCGTATTTATCTTAATTCTCAAATATCTTGCCTCTGGTGTAGAACCTTGTCCAGCTTTTTCCATTCCTTTTAATATTTCATTATTCAGATGTAATTGATCAGCAGTAGACTGAACATAATTTATGTTGAGCTGCAAATAACCGGACTTACCTAAATTGTTCCAAACATCAGTGACATTTTTTCTAAAATCATCAATTAGTAAATCATTTTTTTCGGGCAAAGTCCCCCTTACATCTGCGCTAAAAACGCTGCCGTTGTCATTGTATTTAAAATCTACAGTAATTCCATTTGAAGTTTTAAAACTTCCCAATTGACCTTGGGCTGGTTCTGTACCTGCACCAATACTAGCATTTAATTTTTCGTTTGAAGATTCAGTATTAACATCAGCTTTAGATTGCCCTGATTCATCATTTTGTTGCTCTACACCCTGTTGTTTTGTATTAGTGCCAAAATAAGCTTTAAATTCTCCAACTAAATCGTCAAAACCAGTTTTAATTTCTTCAACTCCAGTGCTAACATCTGTCTTCATTTTTTCAAACTCATCTTTTGATTGCTCAACTACATTATCAAAATCACTTCTAATTTCTTCAACCTCTGATCTAATATTAGCCTTAGATTTTCTTAAATCCTCTTTTTTTAGATCATTATTATCACTCATATTTTTTATTAATAATTAACATTATAATATCATATTTTAACTATAAATTTCAAGAAAATAAAAACCGGGACGCTCCTTTCAGACGTCCCGGGGTTATTTTCCCTTTGAGGAGAAATGTGATTTTGCTTAGTAGCTCTACTCGGACTGTTGGTCAGTGTCCGCGTCGGAGGCTTCAGAAGCCGGCGTCGGAACAACCGGATTACCAGCAGCCACAGCCGCCGTAAGCTGAGAAGCCACAGCCGCGACTCGATTGACGAGACCAGGTGCGAAGTAGACGGTTCCAGAGTTTGCGGCAAACTCCATGGCCTGAAGACCCTCGTAGGCTTCCCGACCAAAGTGACCGGTTTCAAGAGCTTTTTCGACGTGCCCGATCTTGGCAGCCAGACCTGCGCCTTCAGCACCCTCTTCGACGAGGATCCTATCAGCATCGATCTTTGCCTTCTCGAGCTCGAGCTTAGCTCCCTCAACATCTCGCACCAGTTTCCTAAGATCTTCGTGGATATTAGCATCCGAGGTCTCGGTATCTGTTTCATAGAAACCGACGGCCAACATGCATTCCCGACGAAGAGCCCAACGGAAAGTAACAGGCATCGGATCTCCGGCCTTCTCATGACCTTCGGGATAGTTGATACCCCCGAAGAAGAAAAGGTGTCGATCCGACACATAGTACCCACCGTTCAAGGCCTGATTCATACTCAACTTGCGAGTCAGACGACGCATCACATTCTGCGTCGAACGCTTGATGAGGCCCTGAGGATTGGTACGATCTGTCTTATCACGACGCAAGTAAGCCGCCGGATCTGCGTACTTCTCGAAGCGTTGATTCACGAAGAAACCAACTTGCGGTCCAGTAGGAACATCCGAATTCTCATCATCGCTGTCGAACTGATGAGTTGTCGGAATCTCTACCCAGTATTCCTGGCCATCGATTGTTTGCTTCTCAAACTTGCAAGGGACACTGGAAGTAGAAAGCTCCTCTTCCAACGGATACTTGTCGACCTCGAGGATTTCCTCTTCGAAGACATAATACCTGGTGAAAGGTCCCCACACTGCCCAGAAGGTAGCGTGAAAACCGTCTCTCATCACTCGCTTGATTTTATCCTCCTCTTTCTTGTCGCGAGCGAAGAAATACAGCCAACTCCAGTAGCGATCCTTGCTTCCGATCTCAGGTACCACCTTATTGGCGATGGGTACCATGAACATACCTGCTAGTTTCCAAGCAGCAAGCATGATGAAAAGCAAGAAGCAGAAAATCCAGGCTCCAGGCAGGACAAGCGCTAACACGCAGAGGATAGCTCCCGGAAACAGAATTGCCCGAGAGTCAATCTTCCGATTGTCGAGGTACTTGATTACCTTTTTATGCCGGGAGAATGCCCAGACCACGCCGACCACGATCAAAGTCGCGATTAACATGCCGATGCGGATACTGAAGACTCCACCGACCTTGATGATATCCAGCGGGAAGCTGAACAGCACCAGAAAGCACGCCGTGAAGACCACGAAGGTGACAAGACCGAGACCGAAGAAACGGTCGTAGCCCGCGAACTTCTTGGGCTCTTTGGTTTCTGGATCAACCGTCACCATGCACTGTTTGTTTACCCACATCCACATGAACTTGCGGTAGGACAGGATTACCAAGACAGTGACGACGATGAACTGGATCAAGTTCACCAGGACGAAAAGGCCGAAGCCCTGTCCCAGAGTGATCCAGGGACGGAGAGTCAAATACAGCATTATGTACAATGCTGCGACAATCCCGCCCACGTATTTGTTCCAGGAATAGAGGATGTATATTTTCTCGCGCGGGTCAAAGACCTGCCAGAAGAATACCACCACACTCATCCAGAAAAACACGTCGATCCACCAACGAACGCTGGTGTCATTGTCGGACTGCCCCTGAAGTGCAGTAGACGACGAAATTACCGAAGTAATCGAATCACCTCCGCTGAAGAAGAACCAGTTTGCCACCAAGATGATGAGCAGGACGCCCAAGATGACGCCAAGCTGCTTCAACCTCCCTCGCAAAGTAGCTCGTTCTTCGAACTTCACAGGTACCGGTAGCAAGCTACCAGCATCAGTGTCAGACACGTTCGGCAGAACTTGCACCGTCTCATAAGCCAGAGCACGGAAACTCGTCCAACGACGCGCGAACCAACGACCGACTACCGACCACTTGCGAGACCTGCTGATCACGAAGATCGTCAAGGCCAAGGCAGCCAGAAACCACCAATTGACATTGACACCTTCATCAGCCAACGGTTGAACCGTCGGCGCAGGCACCGAAGGAGGTGTAGCATCTCCGTTGAACAACGGCCAGGCCGTAACAACGATGATGACTAGAACACCAAAAACGAGGATAGCAGCCCTCCACTTACTTCCCATCCTACGATAGAGGAAGAAGCAAAGGCCGATTGTCAGCCACGTTATGATGCCGAATCTCCACCAGTTCGGATACTTCTTGGTCTTGACTTGGAACTCCTCTTTCGTCTCCTTGATACCATCCTTGATGGCAGCCATCGTATTACCCAGAGATATGGTATCGGGCTGGGCCGGGGACACGAAAGGAGTCGGCAGGACAGGCTCACGCCTATCATGAATCAAGCCATCGATGATCTGGAAAGGCTTTTCCAGCTGCTCAATCCACAAACCTCGATGTTCAGTGACATCCTCATGCTGGAAAAAGCTGACAGCCAGCAGAACCACCATGATGAATACACCCAAGGCGGCCGCTTTCGCAGCAGACTTGAGAATCGCCTGGAAAGGCGCCACGATGAATGGAACGCTTCTATCGCCCCTAAAAGCGGAGAAGCCCGAATTAGCAATGTGAAGGAGGCGAAACAACGCACCCAACACAAAACACAGTAACAGGATAGGCAGAAAGTACTCCGGCCATATCCAATCCCAGGTGTTACACAGATTGTACCACCACACGTCGTACCATTCGTAGTCCATGGTTTTCCTCCTTTGCTCTACCTCTAGAGCGCGTTTGCCCTACTGATAGAGCGTGGTTGATCTATCTAAAGACTCATTTTGCTTACTAAGCATGTCAAATGACCGCTACTAAGGCGCATTGGTCAACGCGACACAATTTGCCCACCTTAATAGTGAACATATTATTATATCATATAACAAAAAATTTGTCAATATATAAATATTAACAAATTTACTCTAATTTTAGTTAAAAACCTCTATATTTTCATAAATACCCTATTTTTTCTCTATTTTCCTATAAAGCCAATAAGAATAACTAACACTTAGTAAAAGTATCATTACAATCACAAATATAAAGATTATTGGCACATATCCAGGTGATATATATGGCATAAATAAGAAAAACACACCTCCTACGATAAACACCTTTTGGGCCATTAAATGAGTCTTTCTCCAGACTTCTTCATTAGATAAAGTCCATGGATTACGGATACCCATAAACCAATTTTGCTTGACGTTTTTTATCAAAAAACCAATAGCAATAAATAAGACTCCTACTAACCAAGTCATTATCTCTGTCATAGCCAAATTATAGCCTAAATTTATATACACAGATATAAAATATATAATGGCTAAAAAAGCTACTATTAATAATCGAAAAGCATGATAAGCTGAGTCAAATTTTATATAATTTTCTTTTTTAGGATCCATCTTAGGTAAAAACCTAAACAAAATATAAAGACCAATAATCAAAAATGGTATAAAGACTACCAGAGTGCTTTTATCACCCCAACCATCAGCCTGACCATTAATATCCCAATGAGTTATTACTTCCTCTGGTAATATGCCATTAAAAAAATAAGCTGATATAGCAACAGATAAAATGATTAAAAGAGAAATAAAATTATAAATCTTTATTTTTTTCATATTTCGATAAACTCAATATAATTTATTATTTTTGACAATTTGAACAAAAATGTGTTCCTCGCCCAGCTAATTTTATCTTTTTTATATTAACTTTCTTACAAACTAAGCATTTTTTATCCTGACGACCATAGACTTTAAGAAATTTTATAAAATTTCCTTCTTTATTAGCAGCATCACGATAATCACTAAAAGTAGTTCCTCTTTTCTCTATAGCTTTTTTTATAATATATTGGCTAGTCTGATATATTTTCTTTATTTCATTATCAGACAAGCTATCTACAGTTCTATTAGGTAATACCTTGGCTCTAAAACATATTTCATCAGCATATATATTACCAATACCCGAAATAATTTGTTGATTTAAAAGCAGAGCCTTTAACACTCCCCTTCTAGATTTCATTATAGCTCTAAAATTCCTAAGAGTAAAATTTTTAGTACCCGGTTCAATACCAAATCTAGCTTTGATTTTTTGTTTGATATTTTTATTAACTAAATGCATATAACCAAATTGACGCATATCATTGAAAAATAACTTAGAATTGTCTGCAAAGCTAAAAATAATATAAGAATATTTATTTGGTAAATTATCGACTGAGGGAAAATTATGCCCACCAGCTATTAAATCATCTTTAGATGAATAGATTAACTGCCCTGTCATTTTTAGATGAATTAACAAAAAATTTTTATCAGCTAAATCTAATATTAAAAGCTTACCTATCCTATCAATAGACAATATAGCATTATCTTTTAAAGACGCCTTAAAATTAGCCACTTTATTTCGAACTAAATTTGGCTTTTTTATGTCTATATTAACAATTTGTTTATTTAAAATTTTGTTGCTAAGACCTCTTCTAATTGTCTCGACTTCTGGTAATTCTGGCATAGTAAACTTATTATAAAACAAAAGCAGCGCCCGCACAATGCGGACGCTGCTTATCAAAATCTTATATTAATATCTTGCTAAAACTTCATCACTAACATCTATAATTACTTGTCCTACATATTTACCTAACTCTTCTAAAGTAGTAATATGTCGCTTCTGTCCTTTTTCTAGGATATAAATTTTCATATCACTACCACGAAGTAAAGTACCATCAGCATAATCTTTAATTCCTAAGACTTCGCCTGTCCAGCTTGGATATTGGTCTAAAACAGTAGTTATAACGTTATAGATTCTTTCATCAAAATGATTATCATGTAAATACTTCCAACTTGGTATGTGAAATTTCTTTTGATCTTTGATCAAATAAACTGGCATTTGAGGCACACAAGCATCTCTTAATAATGATCCATTTGGATATTGGAACACTCCATCTAAATCATGATCACCGCCTTTTGAACCACTTGGCCTAAGGAAGTCACATATCAATGGCTCTGGTCCAATTTTTTCACCTAATACCTCTTCACATTGTTCTTCAGGAGGAGTTGTGAATGATTTTTCACTTATCTCAGCTACTAATCCCTCTGAACTAACAGCTGTTACTTTGTAATAATAAGTAGTGTTTGGTAATAGATCTGTAAAAGATAAACTATGATTTTTAGTATTAGTATCATTATCTATATTTTGATCATAAACACCACTCTCAGTACCGAAATCTAATGTAGTATTAGAAGATTTAGTTGTACGCCATGACACATTAAATCCTTCACAGCTTACAGCTGATTCTAAATCTTTAATGTCAAAAGTAACTACACTACCACAACCTGTACATGGTGGTGGCGGTATATTCTCTAATTGACAAGAAGAATTGCAACCATCACCATTTTCTGTATTGCCATCATCACATTGTTCTAAACCATTTTGTACACCATCACCACAATAATCTTCAGTAAAACATTCATTCCATACACAATATATTGGCTCTACGCTTTGTAGAAGATAATCATTGCCAGGCATGTTACAAGATTGCATACCATCATACCCATCATCTGTGGTACAAGATTGTGGCTCATCACTATCACAAGTTTCACCTAAAATTTCATCAATATTTCCATCGCCACAATATGGTTTTTCTACTGGACACATTAAGAATGGTGGTACGTAATATGTATAACAAGCTACTTGATCATTAGCACCCAGTAATTGAGCTACCATAGCTAAATCACTTAGATTTACTACACCATCATCATTTAAATCATATCTAGGATGAAGATCGTCGTTTATATAAGTTTGGCCATAGAAATCAGTTACACCTTGTACTAAGCCATTACACCAACCTACATTTGGATCTTCACATTGAAAATTAAAATCTTCTTCATCTTCAAAATTAAAATAACAAATTTCATCATCAGCTTCATAATATTGTTGAGTAATCATAGCTAAATCACTTAGATTAATTACTCCTAAACCATCGTCTGTATATACATCAATCACTTCATTATAAACACCGTAAACTGATGAACTTGGATCATAATAAGCTTTTAGAGCACCCATAAGCGCACTACACCATGGAGCTGGATCAACCGGCTCTATAATATCAAAGTAATTACCAAAATCTACAGTAACCTGATCATCTTCTTCTAACATTACTTGCTGACATAAAGGAGTGCTATTTGTCCAACCTTCTTGCATCTCTTCACAAACCATATAATGACCTGCTTCTAAGTCTTCGAAACAATAACCATTTTCAGTAGTAACTTCAGTAGCCAAAGCTTCCTGAGAAGCATTCAAACAATTAATAGCTCTAACACCATCTACATCAAAACCATCTGGCGTACTAGATGATTCATCAACTAGTTTTACATATTTAGCCCAAGGCAATGAACCTAAATCAAATGTAGGATCGCCTTCTTGGCAAGCTGAACCTAAGTCTGTCCAGTTATTTCCATCTTGAGAAGCATAAACACGTACATATTCTGGATAGCTATCACAACTTGGATTTCCCCAGCTAGTTTCTATAACTTGAATATCATCACCACTGCCATTTTCAATTAAGTTATCAAAGCCTAAAATTAATTCACCGCCAATACCTAAAGATACAAAATTCATAGTATCGTTATTCTCGGCTACTCCTAAGGCTTGATTTGGATCACTACGTTCTAGTGGAACATTAGGACCAGGGTTATAAGCAACTACTTCATCGGCCCATTCATCACCTTCTTGGCAAGAATATTTTTCATAAAGATTAATAGTCCAGCCAGATAAGTTTAGCTCACCTTCTCCTTGATTAGCATCTTTATCTTTATCTTCAAATTTTACACCACAGATAGAAGTATCATCATCACAATCTTCAATAATAGTCCAATCAGTATAATAACCATCATCAGCTGTAGTAGTAGTTAGCCAGTAATATGACATATTGGCGTCTACCCAAACTTCGTCATCACCAGCTTGATATACATCTGGATTATAATAACCATCAAAACCTTCTTCTAATCTATTGTTTCCTGGATAATCATTAGAATTATCACTTCTTTGACCATCTACAGTAGCATTATAAAATTCAATATTACCATGTACATGTTCTTTATCAGCTCCAGTTTGTGTACCATACATTACTGTTCTAAGACTATTCTCAAGTCTTTGTACAGCCATTCCAGGTACATCTTCATAAGGATTAACACTGTCATCCATAGCTGGATCAATAAAATGATTACCATTCCAATATAGAGCAAACCACACATTTGATGGAATTCTATATGAATCAGAACCTAAGAATAGATCAGAAGTCATATCACCATTTCCACCTTCTTTATTCCAAGCTAGATCTACATTGATCTTAGCAAGGGTTAGGTCACTACATTCTGGAGTAATATATTGACATTGTTCGCTACAACCAACAAAATCTTTTTTTGTAATACTTTGAAGTGGGATTTCACATTCTTCCCATTCTTGGTTAACAATGCCGTCACCACAATATGGACTATATTCTGATGGAGTTTCTACATTAAAGGCAACACAATAATATATATCATCTGCTTCAATATTATTAATCCATTCAGCGTTGTCATAATTTACTACGTCATTATTGCACCAAAATTCAGCACTAACATCACTACCCGGATTACTTCCTGGAGGGAAAGAAAATGGAACATAACCATCTTGTAAAACTTCTCTAAACCAAGTCTTACCTGATAAATCATCAATATTTAATTCCACTTCTGCTTTACCATTTATATCTGTCATAGAATCGAAATCATACCAACCAGCAACATTATGCTCACCAATATAATCTCCATCTAGATTTAATAAACTGTTATTAGTACCCCATTCAAACTTCCAGTCTGAGGCAAAACGACAATTAGGATGTGTATCTACATAGTTTTGCGCTGTATCAACAGTAATATTTGCGCCGCCAGACCAATTTGGTAAATCAGTTTCTTCATCACACACAATTTTGTGAGCAATTACAGTGGCTAATTCTTCCTCTGGTTCATCCACTTCATATAAACAAAGCTTAGTTACTGCCACGCTGTTTCTATCCATAGATTGTGGATCAAGACATTCGAAAGCAGTATCCATATGTACTGTATTAGTACCATCTATAAAATCAAATGTTCCAGCATTTTGGATTTGCCAAGTAGTTCCTGGTGGCTGATCCAATACTACCGGACCTTCAACACTAGAATTAACTCTAAGAGTAAATTCTTCATTGTCTTGGCCATAAGGAGATCCTTCATTCAAACCACTACGATGAACTACAGTATAAACATCATAAGAACCAGCTCCTGTAGACAAATTAATATCCTCATAATCATAAGCTGGTAAATTTTGTGAACCACAGTTTAAGCCCATTACTTCTAAATCTACTACAAATTCAGCATCAGCATCTTCGCAGCTTGGTTCTGGCTCTTCACAAGCAAAATTAAGAGTTATTGCATTGCCTGGTTCATAATGACCACCGCTATCATATCTAGCTGTCATGGAAAAATGATAATCTGTATCACATAGATAATTATAAGCATAATTATAAGATGTAACACCTGGATCAGGAATCCACTGTATTAATACATCGCCTGGATTTAGCGGATACTCAGGATTAGGATTTGTTTCAGAGAAAACTACTTTATAACCCTGTAGTCTTTCGTCTGTAATCTCATCCCAACTAATTAAAACATTTCCATAATCACCATTCCATTCTGCATCAACTACTGGTACTGGATATGGCAATTCTTGGTCATTATAACAAAAACTCACATGGCTAAGTCCATAAGGTAAACCATTTGAGTCATTTATCGGTGTTGATAAATCAAAACCGCTTGTTGCAGATGGGTTGTAGCTGTAGACATTGGCATTTGGACCACCTTTAGCAATGACTGCGTCTATGCCAAAAGTTGAGCTCCAATCAAACATACCCTGAGTACCATTTACAATGGTTACAGAACCATCGCTATTAGGATAAGTACCATCAACAGGAGGTTCAATTTTAAACTCATTATCATAGCCTAAGTCTGAACAACTTGGATTTCCCTCTACAAATTCTGGATTTTCTACAGTAGCTTGTGCTATTGGTATAGAAAAATCAACACTCAAGGCTGAATTTCCTATTACCATAGTGAATGCTATGAAGTAAAAAAGTCCAGTTTTTAAGACATTTTTCATATTTTATACTAATCAATTAGTTAAAGGTAATTGTAATATAATTACAATTTATATATTTAAATTATTATTTAATTTTAACAGATTATTATACCAATATATTCTAATTGTTGTCAACAACTAATAATCAACATCCTTCTACCCTCTAACTTACTCTCTTTTAAAAAATAGTCAAGAAGGTTAATAAAGCTATTAAACCTAAGGTTGAAGTTATAGTACCAAGATGCTGTTTCCTAACCTGTATAAAGACATTCATAACTAAAGCAATAAAGGCTAATATTAGCATAATTTGATAATAAACATTACCTATATTAAACAGAGGTTCTATAAATTCTGATTTACTTTGTTTTAAAAATGAATATTGATTTATGGTAGAACCAGCCACTGGTTTAATATCTTCCCAATTGATGTCTTGAACCAAGACATTACCTGCTTTATCCACAGCTGTCAAAGAAGCTAAAACTATTGGATTAAATAAAGAATCATAATCCACACCTGATATAATATGATGTCCAGTCCACTTACCTTCTTCACTATAATCTTTAATTAAATCTATTTTATTATCAGCAAAATTTACAAAAGCTTCCATTGTATCATCACTCAAATAAGCAGTAGCTTTCAATACTATATCATCTCCTCCACTAGGTTTATTTACCAAAATAAAGGTCTGACTCTGATCTAGACTAGGAATTGTATTATCTATACTAAGTGTATAATAAATTGAATCAGCTGATTTTTGTCCTTGGTAGGCCATTAATTGCAGATTATGCTTACCTTCATTAAATTTAATAGCTATATCAAACTCTTCTTTATCCACAACCTTATTAGCAATTAACTCCCCATCTGAATAAACAGCTATTCTATCAGCTCCCTGAGCTAAAACATTCAATATATTTATATTATCTTTAGAAATATATCCATCTACTGGACTAAGTAAAATTGGCTTCTTTAAAACTACTATTTCTTTTTCAGCTAAAACTAAATCATTTTGCGGTTCTGAAATAGGCAAATCTTCTTCTGCTGCTTCTTCAATAATCTCCTCTTCTTCATCTAAATCAATAATTACTTGTTCTATTTTTGTATTATAATCTTGAGCTTTTTCAATATTTTCCTTTATTTCTGGGGCAATAGGTTCTTCTACTGGTTCAGGAATTTCAACAACTGGAACAGCAACTGTATATGGATCAGCAAAATATTGAGCAGTTAAAGTAGTCTCATAACTATTATAATCACCACTAACTACACCAACACCTATTTGTGTATAATCAGGGTCAATTAAATTACTATAGTGAGTTGAAGACTCTTTCCAAGCTGCCACTACATCATCAGCATCTGAAAAACCAATAGCCAGGTTTTCTCCAGCTACCCTAAAATTATAATTTAAATCATATAACCAATGTCTAAGAGCTCTATCATCAGGACTAACATGAGCAAAATATTGATCAATTAACATGTCATTAGCTTTATTTAAAGCTGCTTGATTCAATACTTGATTTTCTACAACCGGAGCTATACCTAATTCAGTTCTAATATTATTAGTTAATTGTATAATCTTTTGAGCTTGTTGATGTAAAATATCAGGAGATAGCCAGGCTTGAACTGGAAATGATAAAGCAAAAGCTACCATAATTACTTTTATGGTTATAGCTGAAATAGCATGAAAGGCTAATCTTTTTGGATGTAGAGCGTGAGGTTTAAAACTATTACATTGATTAGGAATAAAAAGATCCCTAAGGTTGCCTTTGCCTCTAGGATTTCGACCAGACTTTACCTCTTGACCATCTGACATATCATCAGAATCGGTGTCTGGATCAAGCGGGTCTGTCTTATAGACGTGTACCTCTTGATAATCTCCTAATTCATCTTTATCAGTATCTGCATTGTGAGGATCTGTGCCCAAAGCTTCTTCCTCATGGTCTAATAAACCATCAGCATCAGAATCTAATATTTTTTTGTCTTTTTTGTCGTTTGACATAATTTTTACAGACAAATATTAATAGTTAATTAAATCATATATCTACAATTTTGTCAATAGAGACAAAAATCCCCTATTTTCATACCTTTATTATATCATAAAAACTAACAAAACAAATACCCAAGTCACTATAATTAAGAAGGTTTTTTTATTATAAATTAGCACTAAAATTACATTAAAAAAGAACTCAAATATTACATTTATAAGATTAATTATAAACAAAGAAAAATAGAAAAATAACTAGCTATTTCCATAGTTATCCACAAACTAAAAGTTATCCACATTATCATATTAAAGTATAGAATAGTCTATACTTTAATCTATATAGAACTATCAAAAAAACACCCCTAAGGATGAAAATGGAGCCGTCACGCAGACTTGAACTGCGGACCCCTTCCTTACCATCAATCAGCTCAAGTATGTTCTCTTATTATTTATCTAACCTTAGATAAATAATAAGAGAATTACTGAATATAATGATATTTTACAGATGAGCGCTTTATCTCCTAAATACTGCCATTAAAATATATCACTATTCTATCAAATCATCAACTCGAATTAGCTCACAATCCCCCTTCATAACTCCTGTAGGTAAGGATCTTGTATATTTAGCCGTCATACGTGGGTCTTTATGTCCTAATAACTGCTGTAATTTATAATAATTATATTTACTAACATTCAAATAATTAACAGCAAAAGTATGCCTAAATTGATGAAGGTGAAATTTCACACCTGATTTTTTAACAATTTGGTCTTTTGTATGCTTCAAGCCATAATTTGTAAATTTACTTCCTCTACCAGAAACCCATAGATATTCTGATTTATCTTCTATTATTTTTCTTTCCTTCAAATAATCCCGTAAAGCTACTTTTAATTTATTATTTATGGGCACCACTCTTAATCGTCTAGACTTAGAAGTCTCTGGGTTTATAGTCAATTCATTATTATTAAAATCTAGACTATCTAATTTTAGACCTAATAATTCTCCTGATCTTATACCAGTATATAGAAAAGTATTAATTATGGCGAAGTTTCTTTTTCTAATAAAACTATTACGCCAATCTATATGAAAATTAATAGATGACATAATACGCTCCACTTCTTTTTTTCTTAAATACTTCCTATCTTCATATTGAACTACTGGATATTCTAGCTCTTCGCTATCGAATGGATTAGAATCAATATGATTATGAGCTTTTAACCATTTGAAGAAACGACTTAATCCACTCCAATGTGTTGCAACTGTACTTTTCTTAATACTTTTTACTACCTTATCCCGCCCTATAGTTCTTTCTCTTTTATCTAACCAACGAAAAAAATGATTAATCATCTTAGAATCTATCATTACTAATGTAATATCGGGGAAACACTGTATTAGTAGCTTAAAAGTAGTCTCATAGCCTTTTATAGTTGTTGGCGCTAACTTTTCCATATAAGTTAATTGATCTATAAATTCTTTATGTAAATTTACTAGTTTATTATTATCCATAATTATTTATTATATTATTAAAACCATGCTTATATGCATAGTTTCTAAATAAAAATACCGATACAGGTAAATAGTATAAAACTACGCATATAGCGTATTCTATACTCCCTGTTCGGTTTCATTCTAACTAATAATCTTTTCCCCTTTTGGGTACTCCCAATTTAATTAGTTCTAACAAATGGGGGCCTTTAATTCCATATATTATGGATGCAAGTGGCCAAAAATATCACGAACACCAAGAGTGTTTATTCAATTGTATTAATTATACCATACATAAACATCTTTATGCAATTATGTAAGCATTTCATATAATTAAATTAGTAATCAATATAGTGTGTTAAATGTAATTCTATAAGTGTTATTTTGAATGCCATCTATAATATATATACCCCTCTGTACACAAAACACTATGTATTTCCGTACAGTGTGTGAAACACTGAGTGCATGGGAGAGACTAACCCTCTGCCTCACAGACATGAATACAATAATAACGAGAAAGCGAGAAAAGGTAGTGGGGGTATCTGAGAATCGTGAACGTTTTATTATGACTTCACCCTCTATCATAAAAGTTAATATAATTTGAAAATACGGGCATTATTTGCTACAATTGAGATACAATTTAATGGGCCTAAACTCTATATTTATAGAGCATGGCTTAAAATCATAACGCATATTGACCCCGTCATTCAGGGCATGCGTTATGTTATGCAGGGAAACTTGTATATAGGCTTAGGCCTTCCTGGTGGCGGGTTTTGTGTTATTAATAAAAAAATATGCCAGTATTTGATGCATCAGTTTTGAATCCAAAAATTAGAGAAATGCAAACCTATTATGATCCAGAAAGTGGTTGTCAGGTATATAATGATAGGCAGGCTTTTGAATCTTGTAAACAGACTTATTATCTAAAAATACAAACTGAACAAAATAAAGAATATAATAACCCAATTGATAATTATGAAGTTGAAACACCCCATCAAAACCTTGAAGATATTAATTATGAATTATTATCTATTAAAAAAGAAATAAATGATATTAAAACCGATACCTATAATAAAGGATCCGATTACTTAAATTTAACTTACTTCTTTGCCGGTATTTTATTAGTATTAATAGTATTTATTTTTATAAAACTATTTAGAAAATATAAAGTTAGAAAAAAAGATCATTTAATTGATAAAATTATAAAGAAACAAGAAAAAAAATGGTGGCAACTCAAATATATGAGTAAAAATGATTATGGTAAAATAGCTATAATTGGATTAGTCCTAGCTTTTATAAAAACTGGCATCCCTGTACCTCTAAACCCATTATTAAATTTCTTAGTGAATGTAATAATAACCTTTGGATTATTTGCTGGAATTATGTGGATTATAGAAAAAAGTAAAAGAAACAAAAAAGAATAAATTATGTCTATATGATTATAGAAAATCAATTTATCATTCCTTTTGTTAAAGAAGTTAAGCTTCTAATGAAAGATAAGGAAAATGAATATTACAAAGATATACCAAAAATAATTATACTAATGACACTTTGGGGTAAAATGGGCTTACATAAAACAGTTAGACGTGTTCATATCGATGATTTTAATAATGATTTCTATAATATATGTTATGAACTTACAAGATATGGTTTAACTATCGGCATATGTTTAATGAAAAAAGTTGATAAAAAAAATATAAAAATTATACCAACATGCTATGGTATATCATCTCATATTGGCGTAAAAGAATTACCTCACTTCCCATCTATGATTGATAAAATAATTAATCTTGAAGTAGATAAGGTCACTAAAAAATACTTTGATGAAAGTCCCCACCGCTATAAAGATTTTACACAAAACCTTATAAAAGAAAATATATTTAGATATTATACTAATAGAGCTTTCCAAATAGCTATAAATTCTAATCTTTATGTCACTCTCCCAAAAACTAATTAAAAAATATCAAAAACTTCATAAAAGAAAATTTGGTGAAAATATAAGTGAAGAAGAATCTGAAGAAGCATTGAATAATTTAGCTGATTTTTTTCAACTTTTGCTTGATGTAGATAAAAAGAATAATACGAAATAATAATTTAGAAAAAACGACTACTTATGCTTGATTTTATTAGCTTTTTATAGTATACTAGACGTACTTATGGAGAATTGTTCATAAGGAATTATGTTGATAAGGTTCGTCAACTTTATGGCTATCGCCAATACCTGTATATATTCAGGTATGAGAATTAGCAATAAAGTGACTAGATGAACTATTAGATGCCTCAAGAGCTCAAGGAGCTTGGCTGATAATAAGGACTTTATACCTCTAAACATAATATAACATAAGTTATATTCCTCCTGGCCGCGTCTAAGCGGTAAGTTACGTTTGGACCTTAATACCACACGAGAAGCCAGGATTCTCGGTATTAAGGCGTGTATCACAATAAAATGAATCTACAAAAACTCAAAAGAGAATGGTTGAAATTAGAAAATGATAAAGTACAAGAAAAAAGAAAATACAAACAATTCAACTATAGAGTAAAAAATATAAGTGAAAAATTGGCTCAAAAAATATGGGAACCAGCATTTGTTGCTGGTTATTCTTTTTATCCATTTATTAAATACTATGACATACAACGAAAGTGTAAAAGAGACCCAAAAACTTCAAAAATATATATATCTAAAAAAGAAAGACCTATTTGTCTAACTGGTCATAAGGAATCAATTATAGTTTCTTGGTACGCCCACTTACTGAGTCATATATATGAAATATGGATGAAAAAATATAACTTAGAAAATGAGGTGATAGCTTATAGAAGTATAGAGGGTAAATCAAGTTATAATTTTGCATCTGATGTTTTTAATTTCTGTAAAAAACAAAAAGAATCTGTAATATTAACTTATGATATAAAAGGCTTTTTTGATAATCTAGATCATAAAATAATAAAAAAACTCTGGGTAAAATTATTAAAAGAGGTGGATATTGAAAATTCACACAATGGATTACCAAAAGATCATTATGCTGTTTATAAATATATGACCTCATACTCTTTTGTAAATATAAATGATGTTTACAGTGCCTTGGGTTTGAAAAAGAAAGATCTAAGAGCTATGTTAAGATTATGTTCTGAAGATGACTTCCATCAAAAGATCCAAAGAAAAGGAAAAGATAAAAGTTTAATACAATCAAATAAACCATCTTTAGGAAAAAGGGGTTTTGGTATTCCACAAGGAGCTGCAATTAGTGCTGTATTGTCCAATATGTATATGATAGACTTTGATCGTTTAGTATCTACTAATGTCAAGAAAATAGGAGGTTTATATCGCAGATATAGCGATGATATTGTTGTAGTCGTACCTACAGAACACTACAAAAAAACTAACCAGTCTATAAATAATATTATCTCAAAAATTCTTTTAGAGCTTGAGCCTACTAAAACTACTATCACTAAAGTAAAGCTGAATAAAGATAATAATTGTAGTTGTTATGACCTAAATGGTAAAAATGTATCTGTGCCTTACCTTGGTGTAGAATGGGATGGTAAAAAAATACTACTGCGTGGTAAAACTCTAGCAAGGTACCACAGGAGAATGTCTAAAGCTGTATATACTGTAGCTAAGAATGCACAGCTTAGAGGACAAAAATATATTCCTAAACGTCGTCTGTATGAAGCATTTACTGGCTATGGAAAGAGTAACTTTCAATCCTATGTATTGAGAGCGGGAAAAGGGATAAAGTCAAAAGAACTAATAAGACAAATCTCTAAACATAAAGCTATGCAACACCTAAAGAAGAAAATTAAAAAAACTATATCTAAATTAAAAAACGAACCAAAAAAATCATCTTGAACTAGATGATTTTTTTATTTATTCTCTATTATAATTACCATCGTCATCAAAATTCAAAGATCTACTAATTCCACTAGCATTCCATATAATATCAAATACTGATTGAAATTTTTCTGCCGGATTGAAATCTTCTCTATCTATAATAACTGCTGGCAATCTTAAATCATTAGTAATTATAGGTAAAG
This sequence comes from Candidatus Komeilibacteria bacterium, assembly GCA_018656065.1. Lineage (GTDB taxonomy): Bacteria > Patescibacteriota > Patescibacteriia > UBA1558 > GWA2-36-10 > XYD1-37-29. The sequence continues at coordinate 169,383 of JABHZY010000024.1, forward strand.
CATCTCTAAAAGGAAAAGGACCCGGTATAGAGACCTTAAAACCCTTAATACCAAATAATGTTAAATAAACATAAAATGGTGGCTTAAAAGATAACTCCACTAAAAGTTCTACCATACTAGCAACATACTTCATAACACTTGACTCTAACCAAACCATTGGTATTATTGGAGTTGGTTCTCCTTCTGTTTCTCTAGCCATTAAACCAGAGGCCTCTACGGCCTCTATTTTCCCATCTCTGTATAACTGAGTATATGTTCGTATTGTATCATTATCGTCATTAGAAGCTGAGTAAGCCGCTACTCCTTCCATATTAATTCTATGACTCCAGCCAGAATTATAGAATGGCCTGAATTTATCGTTACCACCCTCACTTAAAGATAAAATAGTTGCATTACTTAATTTATGCTCTGTAGTAAAAGCAGATAATGGTAATATATGTATACTGAGAAAATTAGAATTATTTGAAATTATCAATGGTGTGTCGCTAGCTTGTATATCAAAAACTCTTTTATTTACAAACCCTTTAACATTATCAATCAAATTGCTAGTTTTTATAAACGAAGTTCTCAATTCACCGACGTCCATGGGATATTTACCATTTGAATTTCTTCTATAGAATTTATCATGGCTCTCAAGAGTAACTCTATGAGGCGCGTCTAAACTTGGATCTATCCTTATGACTAAAATAAATTTATTATTATTGGCTATCACTCCTATATCATAATTCATTCTTGGTGCTATAGCTTGTCTCAATAAATTTTCTAATCTTGATTTTTCTGAATCAATATCACCAACCTCAAAACCAATATCTTCTGAAACTATTTCCTGTCCAATACTGCTTTCATCAACTCCAAAAATAATATAACCACCCTCTGTATTAGCAAATGATGATACATCAGCTAAAAATTCTCTCTTATTACTATGAGATGTGCCAGGTAGTATAGCCTTAAATTCTAAGGTCTTTTTTTCTGTAACATTAGATTCGACAATGGCTTTTATATCAGCCACTTCTATTTGATCAATGTTTTTATCTATCATAAGATTTAATTAGCTTATTGAATCTATAATTCTAAGAAGTTGATTTGATGTATGAATTATGTCAGCAGCTTCTTTCGGGTCAAGAAGTTCAACATCTCTATGACTTGATGGATTCTTAAATGTACCTATTGCACCAGTAAACAATTCCATTCTAGCTACTTTTTCACCGGGAGCAGCCTCTTGATCTGTTAATATACCATCAGTTGGACTAAATGCTTTCCTCATTAAAGATACTCCAATGTCACTATTACTTAAATTAGTTTTATTACGTACTCTTATCTCTACCTCCTTGAATGCTTGAAATATAGCCGTATCATAATCACCTCTAATAAAAGCTTGTTTAACTTTTCTTACCAAAATTGGGTCTAAACCATCCGAAGGTAAAAGCTCGCCTTTTCTATAGGTTTCAAAATCCTGAGAATCTAATATCTCCTGCCCTCTTGGTGTAATGAAAGTCCAATCTATATTTCCAGGTTGTGGAGCTATAAATAATTCTCTTTCAAGCCATCGCCACGCTACTATAAATCTTTTTAAGATTTTTTCCCTAAGAAGATTATCCTGCCCTGCCCAACTAACAAAATTCTGATCTGTGCCAATAGTAAAATTATGCATATTAAAATTTTGCATACCTGAAACACTTAGATGCTTCAAAATAACAGGAGCTAACTCCTCTGGTTCCATATCTAATATAGTTTCTATAGGAGGATATATTTCTTCATAAATTGACATACTTGCATTATACAGAAATGCAAAACAAACGGCAAATATCCTATCAAAAGCAGTGTTATAGAGGATTTTTAATAATCTGCTGTCTTAAATGTTCGCTACTAGCTGCTAAATATATAGTAGTTGTCTTGATGTCGTTATGCCCCAAAATTCTAGATAAACTATAAATATCACATCCTCCTTCAAGCATAAGCGTAGCAAAAGTATGCCTAAGTCTATGAACATTGAAACTAAGGCCCGAGACATCTTTTATCTTAGCAACCAAACGTCTCAGGCCTATTTCTTTGAAACCCATATTACGGTTAAGAGAAGTAAAAAATTCTGGACAAGTTTTATCTAATCTAGATCTTTCCTGGGAGTATTTTTGTAGTATTGAAACTAATTTATGATTAATTGGAATTATCCTATCTTTATTACCCTTGCCCTGTCTAACAAAAAGCGTTAAATTCTCTAAATCAATATCAGTATATTTAAGATTTAACAATTCTTTACGCCTAAGGCCCGTAAAAAGAAACGTGGCAAATATAGCATGATTTCTATACCTAAGAAATTTGTACTTATATGGATAATTATAAACTACCTCTAATAACCTCTGAGATTCTTGTTTGGTTAATTTTGGTGGAAGTCTCTTCTCTATCTTAGGAGTCTCAATATCCTGAGCTAAATTAGCCTCCATATGCCCCTGCTCTACGCACCAACGGAAAAATACTACCAATGTCTTGTGATAGCATACAAACGTGTTAGACGACCAATTTTTAAGCGTACGACCATTAAAAAAGAAGCCCTTGGTATTCTCATCATTTATTTGATCTATATCCTCTATCTCAGCATATTTAGTAAATAAAGATACTACGCGTCTATAGCGTTTAATAGTATCATCTGCATATCCTCTGATATATTGAGAATAATCACAAAACTCTTGAACAAGTAAGTTAATTTTCATAAATAAAAAACACTGCTTAATTAATGCAGTATTCTGGAGCCGTCATGCGGACTCGAACCGCAGACCCCCACCTTACCATGGTGGTGCTCTACCAACTGAGCTATAACGGCGTGATTTACTCCGTGATCTGTTTAGGGAGAAAACAGACCGCTATTTTAACAAAGCTCCCAATTTTATTAACTCAATTTAACTTTTACACAGACCTGTTTATTACCATGGAAGTGCTCTACCGCTGAGCTATGACGGCTTATTTTGGATTAATTTTTCTTTGCCAGTTCTTCTTTCTTCTCTTTCTTCCAACCCTTAATTTGGGCTTCACGTTTCATAGCTTTTGATATAGAATCGAATTCTTCTGAATACACAATCTTAACTGGTCGTCTTTGCCTAGTATACTTAGCTCCATCGCCAGAATTATGTTTGTTTTCACGTTGTTTTAAATCTGCACAATATCCAGCATACAAAGAATTATCTGAACACCTTGCAAGATAAAAATGATATTTTTTTACTTTGTCTTCTTTCATAATAAATACCCTATACTAGAGCATAAGTGCCCTTCGATTGAATGCCTTTCGACTCACTTCGTTCGCTCAAGACACTCTCCTCGTCTTATTATATAAGAATGGTTGGCGTTCCGAACAAAGTGAGGAACAGAAACCACGAGCGAGGAGGAGTAAAACGACGACGAGTCGAGTGGTGGGCCCGGAGGGATTCGAACCCCCGAAGGCGAAAGCCAGCAGGTTTACAGCCTGCCCCGTTTGACCGCTTCGGTACAGACCCACGCTACAAAAACTATTTGGTCTGACCCTGAGCAACGCCGAAGGGTACAGACCCACAAAAAAATATTATAAATTATCAATACGCTCTATAAAACTAACTATCTTTTGATTCTCTGGATTAACTTCTTTTAACTTGTCTAAATAGTCAGAAGCTAATTCTTTATCAGACATAATTATACTAATATTTATCAAAAAGTCAAGAATCTTAGGATTGTTTGATGCTGAAAGTAAGGCCTTTTGAGCAGTCTCCAGAGCTTTTTCCTCTTCTTCCAAGTCCATATATACTTCAGCTAGCGATAATAAATATAAATGGTTATCATCTGACAATGATATTGATTTTATATAATCCTCTTCTGCCTGCTTAAGATTCCCTCGCTCTTTAGCAATATCAGCTAAAGAATAATAAACATCCGGATCTTCAGTATGAGTTAATTTCAATAAATACTCTAATGTTTCTTTAGCTTGAGTATATTCTTTTTTAAGTCGATATACTTCAGCTAATAATTTATAAGCTTCTATATTATGCTGATCAATACCAATAGCATCTAATATCACTTCCTCGGCCTGGCTATATTCTTCTTGATTTGCATGCTGTTTAGCAGTGGTTAATATTTCATCTACAGCCTGGGATCTGTCCACTGAGGAATTAAGTTTCTCGAAACCACGTAGACGAATATCTTTTTCTATATCTGTTAATTTTTTATAATACTGTTTCAAAGTGCCTTTTAATTTACCCTTAGCTGGGTTTAGTAATACTTTAAATTTATCAAAAACTCCTAACCAAAATCTCTCTAAACGACTTTTTAGTATGTACTCTTTCTGTCTCTGTATTTTTACTTCTGGTAAGTTATCCACATTAATATTTATCAAACGTGAAAATTTCCCTACTATCTTCCAGATAATAAAGACTAAAGATAAAACTATTAAAATTGCTAAAGCTATATCAAACATATACTAAGCTTTATTGTTACTACCAAAAATTTTTATCGTCTTTTCTACTTCTACCTGCATAGCCTCTGTAGAAGGATTAAGAATTTTTCTAGGGTCTATAATATTAGATTCTTTAGAAATAGTACTTTTAAGCGCTTTTCTAAAGGCTAAACGTAAATTCGTATCAATATTTATTACACTAACTCCGTTCTTTATAGCTTTTCTAAAAGTCTGAGGACTAAGCCCAGAACCACCATGGAGAACAAGAGGTATATTAACTAATTCTCTTATTTTTTTCAAGCGTGGCTGATCAACTCTTTCAACGCCTTTGAAATGTCCATGAATAGTGCCAACTGAAATTGCTAAAGTATCTACTTTAGTACGTTCTACAAAATCTCTAGCCTGAATTGGATCGGTCATTAGATCTTTCATATTTATCTCTCCTGTTTCCAGTTTAACCATACCCTCTTTGCCCAAAATTGAGCCTAATTCGGCTTGAATCCATATTTTCTTATTATGGGCTAACTTAGCCATTTGTTTTGATAGACGGACGTTAGTGGCGTAATCTTTTTCTGAGGCATCCATATGTACTGAATTATAACCAACATTAATACAATCCTTAACTATTTTAGTATGTTTGCCATGATCAAGATGAATAGCAATTGGCACAGATTTGCCTATAGTATTACCTACATTAGTCATTATAGAAAATAAAGTCTGCAAATTAGAATAGCCGATGGCAGATTCTGAAGTCTGTATAATTACTGGCGATTTTTGTTTGACTGCCGCTCTAATAATAGCCATTGTAATCTCCAAATTTGAAGTATTGAAAGCTCCCACAGCATATTTACCTGCCTTAGCTTTTGTGATTATTTGTTTAATTGGAACTATCATATATTTTTATGAATTTTTAATTAAATCAAAAAATGTTTGAGCTTTTAAACTAGCTCCACCAACCAAAGCACCTTTAAAATCTTTACTGAAATCACCAACTGTATCTGGCTTAACACTACCTCCATAGACAATATCAAAATCTTTTAAACTAGCTGGAATGCTATCTTTTAATATCTTAATCTGTTCTATGGCTTCAGCAGCTGTAATGGTCTTACCACTACCACTAGTACTAATTGCCCAGACTGGTTCATAGGCTAATATAAAATACTTATTATCTAAATTCTCTAAAGTCTTTGATACTTGTCTAGCTAAAACTTCTTTAGCATTACCAGCTTCATATTCTTCTAAAGTTTCACCAACGCAGATAATAGGAATCATATTATTAGCTAATACAGCTTGCGCTTTCTTGCCAACTAATTCATCTACTTCGCCCATAGCTCTTCTTTCTGAATGTCCAACAATAATATAATCACAGCCTAATTCTTTAAGACTGGCTGGTGATACTTCGCCAGTAAAGGCACCTTCTTCTTCATAAAAAGCATCCTGAGCTCCCAAGCTAATCTCTGAATTTTTTAAAATATTTGCTACGTCATGCATAGCTAAAAAACTAGGACAAAGAACTACCTTTTTATCTGCCAGCGGCTCTTTAGCTAACATATCTTTAAGTTCAGCAGACAAAGCTGTTGCCTCATCAACATTGAGCTTCATTTTCCAATTAGCTACTATAATTTGTTTATATTTTTTCATAATACAAAATCAAAAATTTTAAATACTGTTACAACTATCACTCCTGCTAAAATACTTCCTAGAGCTATATATATTAATGATTGTTTCTTATCAAAATTGAACAACCAAGCCGCCAAAGATCCGGTCCATACTCCTGTACCTGGTAGTGGAGTAGCTACAAAAAACATTAAAGCTAATTTACCCTGAGCAGCATATTTTTTATCAAATTTAGATCTAGTCCTATCAAACAGCCATATAAAAAACCTGTCAAAAATTTTCCATTTTCTAAACCATTTTGATACTGGACCAAGCCAATAAACAATAAATATTGCTGGAATAAAACTACCAATTACTGAAACTGTAAATATTTGCCACAAAGCAAGATCAAAATTAGCAATAGCCAAAGGAATAGCACCTCTTAGCTCAATAATAGGCAACATGGATAATAAAAATGTTGCCAAAACTGGATTAATGTTATAAAACCACGATATATCCATAATTAATAATAATTATACAATAAAACACTTTTTAAGACCATGAAAAATTATCTAGGACCCAAGCAGATAATATTTTTAGATCTTGAAAACGACCATCATGACTATCAGAACCCAAAACCACTGAAATAATATCTGACTCTCCTTCTCCAACAACCTCAGCTACTAAACAATAACCAGAGGCATTAACAAAACCTGTCTTACCAGCCTTAATATTTAAAAAACTATTAAAAAGTTTATTAGTACTAATTATCTTATGATTAGCACCACTAATAGCTTGAAAATTATAAACTGCCTTAGATACAGCATCATTTATATATTGATTGTCAAAAGCTACCTTAGCTAAAGACAAAATATCTAAAGCAGTAGATTTGTTATTATCTTTTAACCCTGTAGGATCTACAAAATTAGTATTAGCTAAATTCAATTCTTTAGCTTTATTATTCATTTTTTGTATAAATTCTTCTTCTAATACTCCCGTGCTACGCACTAAAGCTCTAGTAGCATTGTTATCTGAGGCAATAAGCGATGTATAGAAAATATCATGAACTGTCACCACTTCACCTCTTAATATTCTATTAGTACCGCCATTTATTTCATCTTGTTTTTCTAAAGTAATTTCTGTATCCCAACCAGGGTTATTATCTAAAAATACTAAAGCAGTCATCAGTTTAGTAATACTAGCAATGGATCTGACCTGATCTGCATTTTTTTGCCATAATATTAAGCCAGTATTTTTATCCATAGTAGCTGCTGATTGAGCGGCAATCTTTACTCCTAAAGATTTATTATCTATTTTATGAGGTATAATTTCAGCAGCATCATCTAATTCTACAGCTTCAAAGCTAGCTGTTGTATTTTCTTCACTTTCAAAAATACTAATCAAAGGTAATTGATAAGCTGGATTGCTAGTTAGACCAAGGCCTAATATTATAGTAGATATTAATATCCAAAGATTCATAATTTTATTCCTCCAAAAAAGTCTTAGTAACGGTAGTTAATTCTGGATCATCTGCCATGCCTACATAAACAAAATTAATTTTTTGATTATTTTTAGCTAGCTCATCTTGACTGATCCAGGCTAAATAGCCACTATCTAAAGTCTTTTTTGAATATTCTATTGGTGGTACTTCAACACCAGGTAAATAAATACTAACTGATTCAAAACCTTCTGCCATTGATAATGCCCTATCTAATAATTTTTCTTCGACTACCCTTTCCATAGACAAAGCATGCATAGCCCCAATACATTTTACACCGGTATCATTAATGAAGTTCTTGATATCTTCAAATGGAACATCTTCTACATCCCAATGCGCTTCCATATGTGTACCAGCTGGATATGGTACTGCCCATTCTTTTATAAAAGAATGTAAAATACATCTATGTAATCCTAAAGTATTAATAATTTCTTTAATCTTAGGTAAAGCTTTTCGGTGCTTGCAATCTAAAACTACAATCACATCTTCCGCATCTTTTAACATTTCAATTGCATCATCTATATCCATATTGTTAGGCATTGGAATCTTTTTTTCAATTGTATAAAATTCTTTAGGATGTCCAACATAAATACTATCATTATCTTCATCATAGGCAATATCAAATTCTATACTAGTGCCTTTTTTAATTGCTTCTTCTACTGTTTCTTTATGTACTTCACGCACATGCCAATAGATATAAGGTTTATTTAACTCTCTGGCTTTATCTAGCGGATGTTGTTTCTGAATATTCATAATTTTATATCTGTTTTATTTAAAATTTTATATTCACCACTTGGCAGATCATCTAATTTTAATTTACCTTCAGCTATACGGACTAATTCTGTTACTCGTAAACCTTCTGCACCTAACATACGTCTTATCTGTCTATTCCAGCCCTGATGAATTACTATTTCTAGTCTATTTTTGTCTAAAATCTTAACTTTATCAGCTTTAGCTAAACCTTCTTCTAACATCACGCCTTTTTTTAGATTAGAGATAATACTTTTGTCTAAAGCATTATTAACTGTGGCAATATAGGTTTTACTTACTTCAAACTTAGGATGTGTTAATTGATGAGTTAATTCACCATCATTAGTCAATAAAAGCAAACCTGAAGAATCCATATCAAGTCGCCCCACAGGAACAACTCTTGGTTTCTCAGGTACTAAATCAACTACCAGTTTATCATTATGCGGATCACTAAGTGAAGAAATATATCCAACTGGTTTATTTAATAAATAATAGACTTTTGGCTCTATTATTACTTTTTTATTATCTACACTAATATTATCCTGATCAGCCAAAACATTAGTTGCAACATTATCTACAACTTCACCAGCTATTTTAACTTGACCAGCTTTAATTAACTCTTCTGACTTACGTCGTGAAGCAATGCCTGCTTCAGCTAAAAATTTGGCTAGGCGTATTGAATTTTTATTGTTCTGCTTCATTTTCAGAGCCATCCAAAAGTTTAATTAAATTTTCATCACTGTTCAATTTTTCATAATCTGATAATTCATCTACTGAATTAATGCCCATATATTTTAGAAAATCCATAGTTACTGAATAATTTATACTCAAGCTCTCTTTATCTGTGCTTTCTTCAATCAAGCCTCTGATAAGTAAATTACGTATAATCATAGAGCAATTAACGCCCCTAATCTGCTCCAGCTCCTCTTTACTGACTGGCTGACGATAGGCAATAATAGTTAAAGTCTCAAGTGATGGTTTGCTAAGATCCCCACTAAGTTCATCGTTAAAATAATCTTTTAAGACCTTAATATTGTCTGGATGAGACACAAATTGGACTTTTTTATTGTTATCTAAAACATGAATACCGCTGTCTTCTTGATTATATTTCTCTTTTAGTTTAGACAATAATTTTTTAAGATCATCATCTTTACATTCCAAAAGCTTATTAATTTCTTTATAGGCCAATGGCTTACCAATTGCCAAAAGTAATGATTCTAAAATGGATAAACTATTTTTTTTCATTTAACTCTTTATTATATATTTATAATTAAATCCTGAGCTTGCTGAAGGATTATTTTTGATTTCTTAATATATTTAAATCACTAAATAAATCTTCTTGTTCTACGAATATTTCTTTTTGTTTCATAAGTTCAAGCATAGCTAAAAAATTAACCACTGTCTCAGTCTTATCTTTCTTTTTAAACATTTTATTAAAGCTTATTTTAGTATGTGTTTTTATAACTTCTTGCAAATCTTTTATTTTCTCACTAATAGAAACTGCCTTAGCTATAATTACTTTCGGTAAATTAACTATTCTGGCTATTTTAGAAATTACTAAGGCAAAAATACTACTCATTCCATCCTTATCAGCATTAGTAGGAGGTGCAAATCCCTTTTCAGTAGGTAATTTATAAGGATTGGCCCGAATATAAGAAAATTTATTGGGGTCAGAAAATTGTTTGTTTATCAACTTACTAGCTTCATAATATTGTCTATATATTTTAAGTTGATTTTCAAGAGAACCAGCATCTTCTTCATCTTCTATATTAAAGTCTGGTAATAAATACTTTGATTTCAAATATATAAGTTTAGAAGCTATTAACAAAAAATCAGCTACCTCGGTGGAAGCTATATTTTCTCCTTCTTCTATATATGATAGATATTGATCTGTTATCTTAGCTAGAGAAATCTCAGTGACTTGTAGCTTGTTTTTTTCTATCAATTTTAGTAAGAGATCCAGTGGACCTTCAAACTGTTCCAATTGAATTTTGTGCATTTATAGAATAAAAATAATAAAAAACGCGTCTTTATTATAACATTTCGATCTATTTTTTTCAATAAAAAAACCCCGCGCTTTCATTGGCGACGGGGCTGCTACAAGCTACCAGGCATTTCTAGTCTCACCTCGACCATTGGTCCATATAGGTCCATATAGGAAGTGTACATTCAGAAAAGTCTTCTGAGCAGCTTGCCCGCAAAGGATTAATGGCAACTGGCGTTGCGATACGTCTGAGACGTATACTTTTCCCTTGCTAAAAATAATACAAACGAATAACACACTATAGCACAGACATGTATACTTGTCAATACCAAAATTAAAGTAAAAAAACAGAGAGGGCCCATGGGTAGCCCTCTCTAACCGCCAGAAACAAGCGCAACGAACCAGGTGGAACGCATTTGCTCTGACGGAAATCTCCATCAATATTGTCCTGTTGGACTTAGAAATGAGAATCGATATGGATGAACTCTTTTACTTTTTTAGTATACCCCAAATAAAAGCCAAGGTCAAAAAAACACCCCTGAAAAAAGAGGTGTTTTTATAAAATTATTATTTTTTAATGCTCAAGCCTAATTCATCCAATTGTTCTTTGCCAACATCAGCTGGAGAATCTAGCATTGGATCTCTACCATCTGAAGTCAAAGGAAAAGCAGTTACTTCTTTAAGATTTTTTTCTCCTAATATTACCATCAACAATCTATCTAAGCCTGGAGCTATACCGCCGTGAGGTGGCACACCATACTTAAAAGCTTCGTAATAGTGCTGAAACTGCTTCTTCTGTTCATCAGAAAATCCAATCAAATCCCAAACTTTTTCCTGAATCTTCATATCATGAATACGAACAGCTCCACCACCGACTTCAAAACCATTAAGAGCTAGATCATGTTGATATGATCTAACTTTACCCGGATCACTATCTAGTAGTGGGATATCTTCTTCTTTGGGAGCGGTAAACATATTGTGACTTGGTCCCCAAGTATCTCCAGCACCCACAAACCTATCTTCATCAGTCTGCTCAGCAAATAATGGAAAATTGACTATCCAAGCAAAGGCTAATTCATTTAGATCATTTTTGTCTTTTCTAAGATCTGGCTTATCATTACCATATTTTTTCATGGATTCGTCATGGTCAATGCGTGGCCATGGTTTTTGAGTAATTTTTTTCTCTGGGAATAAAGTCTCTACCATTTCAGTGAACATACGTTCAGTTAAATCAAGAATCTCTTCTTGAGTCATAAAACTCATTTCCATATCTAATTGATAGAATTCACCTGGACTTCTATCTGCTCGAGCGTCCTCATCTCTAAAACAAGGCGCCACTTGAAAATATCTATCCACACCAGCTACCATTAACAACTGCTTATATTGCTGCGGAGCTTGCGGTAAGGCAAAAAATTGCCCCTTATGAAGTCTAGAAGGCACTAGGTAATCTCTAGCTCCTTCTGGAGTAGATTTAGACAAAATCGGCGTTTGTATTTCTATGAAATCATTTTTGTGTAACCATTCTCTAAAAAAACTAATTACATTATCACGAGCCACGATATTTCTGGTCATACGCTCATGACGAAGATCAAGATATCTATATTTAAGACGTAGTTCTTCATTAGCTTGACGTTCTTCATTATCTATTTCAAATGGTGGAGTCTCAGACTCAGATAATACAATAATTTTCTTGGCTAGTATTTCTACAGTACCAGTAGCTAAATCTTTGTTGATTTGTTTAGCGCCACGATCTTGAACTACACCTTCAATTGCTAAAACAAATTCTGGACGAATATTTCCTAATATTTCTTGACTTGCTTCATCTAGTTCAGCTGGCACTGCTACTACTTGTAGTATACCCCAACGGTCACGCAAGTCCAAAAAGGCAATCTTACCCATATTGCGACGGACATTAACCCAGCCTTTGACGAGTACTGTCTCGCTCGTTTTTCCGACTGTTTCTGTTGTTTTTATTCTATTCATATTATAAAAATTTAATCTATTGATTTTAAGATGTTATCAACTTCTTGATCGCTTACAAAAGTTTTGGTAATTACATTCTTTTCATCTTCTGAAAAATCTTTTACTAAAACAAAAGTTCCTTCTGTTTTATTATTGCCGATAGTATACTCTGTGACTACTACCCTAGCTAAAAAATTCCAATCATTATCTTTCAAATCCATAGGTACGTTGATCTGATATAATCTATGATTTTCTTTTTTGAAAGAATATTTTTTACCAAATTCTAAGACTTTTGGAATCTGATCATTATCTAATTTTAAACAAGCTTGTACTAAAAATGGATTACCCATATTTTATGGTTTTAATCTATTTATTGTACGTGGAAATGGAATTGTCTCTCTGACATGTTGAATTCCACATACCCAAGCTACTATACGCTCCAGGCCAAAGCCAAAACCTCCGTGCGGTACTGATCCATATTTACGAAGGTCTAAATACCATTGAAAATCTTCTTGGGAAAGTTTTTCTTCTTTGAGACGCTGGAGCAATGTATCGTGATCATCTTCACGCTGAGATCCACCAATAATTTCTCCATATCCCTCTGGAGCAAGCAAATCACTGCATTCTGCTAGTTCATGATTGTTGACATTCCTCTCCATATAAAAAGATTTTATCTTAGCTGGATAATGAGTAACAAATATTGGATTGTCAAATTTTTTAGTAAGCATAGTTTCATCGTCTGCTCCTAGATCTTCTCCGTCTTTGATGTCACTGCCCATATCTTGTAGCATCTTCACAGCCTCAGTATGTGTAATTTTATGAAATGGCTTTACGGTATTTTCTAGTGCTTTGATATCTCTTTCTAAAATTTCAAGTTCGGCTTTATTATTTTCTAAAACTGCGCTGACCATATGACGGATAAGTTCTTCCTGAACATTCATATTATCATCAAGATTTATAAAAGCCATTTCAGCATCCATCATCCAAAATTCTGTCAGATGACGACGTGTTTTTGATTTTTCTGCTCTAAAGACTGGTCCAAAATCAAATACTTTGTTGTGAGCAAAAATCGCTGATTCAATATATAGCTGACCACTTTGAGAAAGATAAGCCTTGTCATCAAAATAATCAATTTCAAAAAGCTCTGTAGTGCCTTCGCAAGCATTGGGAGTCAGTATTGGCGCGTCAATCTTCACAAAATCATTTTTAGCCATATAATCATAGTTGGCTTGAATAAGAGTATTGCGAATTTTCTGTATTGCAATCTGTTTAGCTGACCTAAGCCACAGGTGCCTATTATCCATTAAAAAATCAACACCATGCTCTTTTTTAGAAATAGGATACTCTTCGGCTATTTGATAATAATTAAAATCTATCACATGAAGCTCGTATTCATCTTTTTTGGGATGTTTGGCTACCTTGGCCATCACTTTAACCGAAGTCTCTTGCGTCACTTCTTGAGCTTTAGCCCATACACCTTCTGACAAATCAGCTGAAGACAGTATAGCTTGGGCTATTCCACTACCATCCCTAAGCTGCCAAAAGGCAATTTTGCCAGATGAACGAAAATTAGCCACCCATCCATTGATGACTACTTCTTTGTCTACGAAATCTTTTAAATCTTTAATAAAAATATTTTCCATAATTGTATATTAACTAGCTTAAATATTACCTAAAATATCAATATCTGACAAGTTTAATAAATTGACAAACAAGTGGTTATATTCTACAAATAATATAGTTCCCTCTCAAATACTCTAACTCCAACTTGGAGGTTTCCAATGAAAAAGCCCGTTCCCCTACGAAAAACCATCAACTTGAAGTTGATTGGCAAGAAAGCTCAACTGATGAGGAACAAGTTTGATCCTCAAGGAAATCTTGTCTTTGCAAAAGGCCTCAAAGGTCTGATCACGATGGTATGCTTCTACACTATTGGAGACAAAGATATATTTAGAGTAAAAATGAAGCTTGACGACAAACCGCTTCATGAAATCACCTTTGATGGTTTCGATCTGGAACTCATCTATTGAAAAACGGCCTTGTCCAAGGAAGAATAGGCCGTTTTAAATTTATATAATTTTCTAAATTTTTTTTATACCCTTAAGGAATGCGTAAGCTAATAATCCACCTATTAAAGCAGTAGCTAGTTGTGGCCAGCTCATCATAGCTGACACTTTAGTAGCGAGCTCCTGTTTTAGAAGTAAATTAATTACCACAAAACTTGTAGACCAAAGGAAAATAAATTTTAATAAACTACCAACTACTATGCCTAACCAAAAATTCTTATCTCTTAAAAGATGAAAGCCTAATATTAAAATCACATTGGAAATAATAATAAAAGGAATCATTGGCGCTAATACAGCTGGTAATAAACCAACTCCTAAAGCAATAGTACTAGGAAGTAATGCTAATATAATCGCATTTTGACTACCTAATAATACTACAGCTATTAAAAACATGGCATTGACTATCGGACCAGTTACCCATTGTTGATGAAATAAAGGTGCGATCGTAGCTATGCTGAGTAAAGACACAAATTGAACAGTAGCCGCTGTCTTTGCTCTATCCCAAGTTAAAGTTTGTGTTAAAGCCATATATTTATATATTAATTACTTAGATGGAAAAACTTCTTTTTTCTTTTTACGATAACTAGTGTGACAAACACTATGTCTATTTTTGTCATCGTTAAAGAAGTCTTTGTACATTTTTTTAATGATTGGATTTTCATCTGCGCTACGAGCAACTTTTTTAGTATCTAAATTGTATAGTGCTGCTGAACGTTTTTTCCTAATCTCATCATTAACTGGTACTGGTTGTCCTCCACCGCCAATACATCCACCAAAACAAGCCATTACTTCTACATAATCATAAGCTTGAGGATCTTTCTCTAATTCTTCTAAAAGTTTTTTAGCATTAGCAATACCATTTACCACTCCTACCTTAAGAGTTTTATCAGCTATTTTAATCTCCGCTTTTTTAAAGCCATGAATACCTCGTACTTCTTTTAAATTTAATTTAGGCATTCGCTTATTTGTCATCTTTTTATAAGCTGCTCTCAAAGCTGATTCCATTACCCCGCCCGAAGACCCATAAATTACACCAGCTCCACTAGGCTTGAGTAATGGTGATTTGGCACTATCTGGCTTGATGGTAGCTAAATCAATTTTCTTTTTGCGTAGTAAATGGGCTAATTCTCTAGTAGTTAAAATTTGATCTACTGATTTAAATTTACCTACGTTATTTTGTGATCTTTCTATTTCATATTTTTTGGCTACACAAGGCATTATTCCTACTACTATTATATCTTTAGGATTGATATTCATTTTCTGAGCCCAATAGGTCTTGATAAGGCCCCCCATAATAACTTGTGGAGATTTTACAGTTGTTAAACTTGGTATCAAATCTGGACGATAAAATTCTACATATTTTACCCAAGCTGGGCAACAAGAAGTGAACATTGGTAATGGCCTATCATCTTCAAATCTTTCAATTAATTCTGTAGCCTCTTCCATAGTAGTCATATCAGCTCCTACACAAACGTCAAAAACATGTTCAATCCCCAAGGCCTTAATAGCAGCAATAAGCTTGCCAGTCACTACTGATCCAACTGGCATGCCAAATTCCTCGCCAATTGAACTACGAATAGATGGTGCAAATTGAAATACAACTGTCTTACCTTTGGCGTCTATATATTTATCTACATCTTCAAATTCTCCCACACCTTCAAAAGCTCCCACCGGACAATGAGTCAGACATTGCCCACAATAAATACAATCTTTATCTTTTTTAGAAGAAGGGCAAACTTCATAAAATTTACCTTTTTTCTTATATTCTAAAAAATCTACTCCTTCTTTTTTACAAACATCTACACAAAGTCCACAATCAATACATTTAGATGTATCAAATTCTAATGCTGGGCCAAATTTATGAACCGGATAAGCTTTTTTACGATCTTCGTATTTTGTAATTTTTACATCATATTTTTTAGCAAAATCTAGAATAGTACAATCTTGACTATAAATACAATCTCCACATTCTTCACAATGTTCAGAGAATATAAGCTCTAAATTAGTTTGTTTAGCTCTAGAAATATTTTTAGATTCTGTAGAAATCCTCATGCCATTTTCAGCCTGAGTATTACAAGAGGTAAATAAGCCTTTCCTGCCTTTTATTTCTACTAAACATAATCTACAAGAACCTTGAACTTTTATATCTGGATGATGACATAAAGTAGTAATATAGATATTATTTTTCTTAGCCACATCCAAAACACTCTGTCCTATTTCAGCACTATATTTTTTATTATTTATAAAAATTGAAATATTTTTAGGCATAATTAATTTCTAGTATGTGGTAATATTTTTTTAATGAGAGATCTAAATGGTAAAGGAATTGATCTTCCTAAGGCACAATAACTGGTATTTTCTAAAACGAAAAATAAATCATCCAAACGCTTTTCGTCAAATTGCCTATCTTTTATCATTTCTAATATTCTATAACTACCTTCTCGACAAGGAGTACATTTATCACAATTTTCCTGCATAAAAAAATCGATCCAAGTACGCATCAATACCCAAGCATCGGTCTGATCCCTATCATAAATAACAATAGCACCTGATCCAGATACTTTTTGCGTAGTTTCAGAAGCTAATAATATATCGCCGCTAGCTCCACCACCTACTTGCACAAAATATTTAAATTCAGGCTTATTCTTTGTTTTAGTTAAAATCTTTTTAATAGCCCAGTCTACTGGTAATTCAAACACTCCTTTATATGACGCCTTGCCTGTAATACTATATAGTCTAGTTTTTTTATATTTACCTTGAGCAATTTTGGCTATCTGATAAAAAGTTTCTATATTATTAATCAAAGTTGGCAATCCATTTATACCTGCTTGTCCAGGAAAAGGTGGTTTAGTTCTAGGACGAGCTGGTAAGTTTTTTTCAATCTCTTCGCAAAGCACAGTCTCTTCTCCTGATAAATAGCCGCCATGCTCTCTAAAAACAGTAATTGGTAAATCACCAATTAATTTTTCTAGTTTCTTTTTATATTTTTTGAAATAATCTCTTCTTAAAAAAATAAAAGCCTCAGACCCTTTAAAGGTATCTAAAGCGATTTTTAATCCCTCAATCAATACTTCTGGATGGTTTTTTAATATATAACCATCTTTTAATACATTTGGCTCCCCTTCACTACCATTAGCTACTATATACTTCTTTTTTGAATTAGCGTCGGCAAACATTTGCCATTTTGCGTGTGTCGGAAAATTAGCACCCCCTCTGCCACGTAAATTAGATATTTTTAATTTAGCTATTATATTTTTATTTTTCATCGCAACTATATTATACAATATTTTAATAAAAACCGCCACAAAATAAAAAGGGTAGAAATTTCTTCCCACCCTCCTACTTTTTTATAAAAAACCCCACCTATAACTTAACAATATGAGAGTTTTGTTATTTATTAAACAACTAATATTGAATTTGAGTAAACTCAGTTGATCTTTCGCATTCACTTTTCTCACTTGAATCTTTAATATTAGCACAAACAGCTACATCCTTTGTCTTCACTGCTACATTATTAAAACACTTATCGCGAGTGCCTTTCTTCTCTATATTTTCACAAAATGAAGCATCTCTAGCGGCCAAAGCAGCTCCGTAACTACATTCATATCTATCGTCATTATCATCTAAATAAATACATGCTTCTGAATTTTTAGCGTTTTTAGCCATATTTATAAAACAATATTTTTTTTTGGAATCATTTTCAATTTGTTTACAAAGCTCAATATCAAATTTTTCAACAGCTATATCTGAATAACAGCTATCTTTATCCCTGCCGCCAACTATTTTATCACAAAGATCTGTGTCGGACTTTTCAATCGCAATCCCTAAAAAACAATTATCCTTAATTGATTGACTAGCTATTTTATCACAAATAGCAAGATCTATTTTTTTTATACCAATATCAGATAAACAATTATCGCGATATGAACCCTCTTCTATTTTCTCACAAATTGATTCATCCTCCATTTCTTCAGCTACTGCGGCAATGCACTTACTTAAAACGGAAGCCCTACCCTCAACTTTATCACAAATTGAAATGTCTTTTTTATTTATTGCAATTTCTGTATAACAATTAGAAGTTTTGAATGATTCTTCTACTCTGACGCAAATACTTTCATCATTTTTATCAATTGCTATATCATTAAAACAACTAGCTCGAGTAGATTTACTAGATATTTTATCACAAAGATTTTCGTTTTTAGATTCTTTGGCTATTGTATTATAACAACTCCCCTTAGTATTATCTTTTGAAATATCAGCACAAATATCAGAGTCTTTCTTTAAAATAGCCACGCTAGAAAAACAAGAATCTTTACTGGATTCCTTATCTATTAAATCACAAACTGACTTATCTTCTTTAGCTTCGGCTACTGCAATTAAACACCTTTCCTGTCTAGACTGATCTTCTTTCATTTTAAGACAGATTTTTGGGTCTTTCTTATTAATAGCCTTATTCATATCTGCATCCAAAGAATCAAAAATTCCACAACCACTTAAGAAAAATATCCCGAAAGTCAAAAGTAAAAGGAATTTAATTTTTTTCATAATTTTAGTTAATTTTAATATTAAAATATTAACATAAAAACTTCTAAGCTAGCAAATATTTATATACTAAAAAATTTATTTAAGTAATCTAACCTTAAATACACCTTGCCCTCCTTGAGTAAATTTCCCTTCTTTAAAGTCCTTAACTAAAGGATGACTTCTAAGTAAATCTTCAATAAGTGGTTTTATAACTGGCCCATTTTTAGAATGTATCCCTACTCCAGTAATAATAGATATTAAACTATAACCATCATTTAAAGATTCTTTAATAAATTCATCAGCTAAATCTAAGATTTGTTGATGAATCATCGGTCCTCTATTATGAAAATCTAGCTCCACTTCAGCCTGATTAAATTGTTTATATTTATTAACCATCTTAAGCAATGAATCCACCGACTTGTTTTTTCCAAAGTCTATTATAGAGACCCTGTTTTTTAGCAATTAATTCTTTATGAGTGCCTTGTTCAATTATTTTTCCTTTATCCAAAACTACAATTCTATCCATCTTCATGATAGTAGATAGTCTATGAGCAATTACTATCACTGTCTTATCTTTCATTAGATTAGCTAATGCATCTTGAATAAGCTCCTCTGATTCAGAATCTAGACTAGAAGTAGCTTCGTCCAACACCAAGATTGGTGCGTTCTTTAATATTGCTCGGGCGATAGCTACACGTTGTCTCTCGCCACCAGATAATTTCACGCCTCGCTCACCGACATAGGTTTCATATTTTTCAGGAAAATCATTTATAAAATTACTAGCATGAGCTAATTTAGCAGCTTTGATAATTTCTTTATCGCTGGCCTGCGGTCGGCCATAACGAATATTTTCTCTCAATGTCCTGTGAAATAAAATTGGATCTTGATTAACTAAAGATATATTTTTCCACAAAGAATCTTGACTTACACTAATTACTTTTTGATTATCTACCAAAATTTTACCTCTATCTATATCATAGTTTCTTAAAAGTAGATTTACCAAAGTAGATTTACCAGAGCCAGATGGTCCAATCAAAGCTATTTTTTCTTTAGCTTTAATATTTAAACTAAAATCAGAAATAATTTCTCTAGTTTGATTATAAGCAAAATCAACTTCCTTAAACTCTATTTGACCACCGTTCATTTTAAGTGTCTTAGCACTTTTAACATCCTTTATTTCATGAGGGGCTTCTAATATTTCAGTCATTTCTTCAGCCTCAGCCATAGCTTCATAATATTTTCGAATAATACGGCCAAAATTCCACAACCTCATCATAATAGTAATTAAATAGGTTTGGATTAAAACAAATTCACCAACGCTAATAATATCTTTTTGCCACAAAGAAATAGCATAATACATAATGCCAATTTCTAAAATCATCATCAATAAAGTCTGACCAGCTTCAAAATAATTATATAAATTCCAAGTAAACTGATGCATTTTTTGATATTGACTATTCACACCTTTAAATCTTTTTCTTTCTCTAATATAACCTGTAAATAATTTTAAATTCAAATGATTAGTAATTGTATCTGCTAATACTCCAGTTACTTTTGAATTTAATTCGGCTCGCTGCACATCATATTTTAATTTATATAAAGAAAAATAATAATTAACTAACATATAAACCACGGTCCATGCAAAAATTCCTAAACCAAGCCATATGTTTCGCCTGCCCAGGGTTATAATAATAAAAGTTAGATTTAAAAATATTGGTAAAAAATCCCAAAAAATTAAATCTGTCACAACCTCAAAAGCTCTAGAAAACCTATTTACTTTTTTAACAAGTGATCCTACAAAATTATTATTAAAAAAAGAAATAGAATGCTTATGTAAATAAGCAAAAGAAAAATTAGACATCCCTGCCATAGCATTGGTCTGAAAATATGAAGTAGCAAAAGTAGCTATTCTCCAAAAAATCCAAGATACTAAGTAAACAGCTAATACTTTCATAAGTGTCCACTGCAAATCTCCAATTTTATCTGCACTATCACCTGCCTTAGTTAAAATATCAAAAAAATCTTTATAGAAAAGAGGTGCTACAACATGTCCAGCTGAAGCAATGATTATAGAAATTATTATAAGCCAAGGAGCCCACTTGTATTGTCTCAAATGTTTCCAGAAAATTTTGAATGTCTGTTTGGTTAAATACTGCATAAGTTTGGTAATTATAGCATACTTATTTTAATTGGCTCCCCCAGTAGGACTCGAACCTACAACCTCTGCATTAACAGTGCAGCGTTCTACCATTGAACTACAGGGGATTAAAAAACAAATAAAAAATCGGTCTATTTTGACCGATAACTTCCTAAAAAAATTTTATTTATATATAAAAAGTCACCGGCTGGTTAATCCGTTATTGTTATTATCGGCTGAATTTGTAACTTTTCTCATCATCATAGAATAAAATTACTTAATTTGTTCTCTAATACTAGCAATATTAGCTTTTTTTGTCAAAATTTTACCCCGGGCCGCTTGGCGACCCAGGGTACAGTGTCAGCTCTGGGAAGTGTCCCGGAACTTGACCTTGCAAACAACGAGCTCTGCGGAGCCCTTCTCAATGGTCTTGACGACCCCTCTCCTCATCAGCTCGCTGATAGCTCGACGACATGTCGTATTGCTGATACCAGCTTTTTTAGCGGCCTTGAAGACCTTGCGCTTCAGATTAAGAACCCTGACTTTCTTGAGGGATTTCGGATAATCCTCATCCTCAACGACTCCCATCAGGAGATCTACAGCCGCCTGCTGCTTGACCGGCAGAAGCGGCTGATGGCTCCAGAAACGATGTCCACGCAGCTGCTTGGCAGTACGCTTCCTCCGTTTCTGCTTATCAACCTCTGACTCGGAAACAAGACCGTAACGCTGCTTGACCTCGGACAGCTCACCATCGGGATCAAGTACGATCTCCATGACGTCCTGGATATCACGCTGGGTAATTTCCAGATTAATGTCATCACAGAGAACGTGGATCTTGCCCACTGAATGAATCAACGCTTCATGATCCTTGATCTCATTGTTCAGGACACCCCAAAGCCACTCCTGAGTCCATCCCAGCCTACGAGCAGCCGCCCGAAAACTGATGTCTTTACTCAGAATATGCTTCCTGAGGCGAAAGAAGACGTTTGGCATATTGTCGAGCTCCTGGGTATAAAAACCCTTGGCGCGCAACCAGTACTGCCACATCAGCCAGTCGGCTCGCTGCGGGATAGCCTCGCCATACAACCAGCGACGAATAGCCCGCTCGCTACGACCAGTAAAGTGCATTAGCTCCTTCACCGCCCGCCCGACGAAGCCACTTCTCTTCAGATCAGCCAGACAGGCATCACGACAGGCATCGGTATCAAAACCGACGTAAATAATCTCTTCCGGCGAATTCCGGAAAGCATACATGAAGAGCGGCAGCTCTTCAGACATGACTTCTGCAATCTCCCTATCATCGACTTCATGATCTGCCTGATCCAGGACTGCCTGAACTATTGTCTTGTGTTTGTTACTCATGGGGTAGACCTCCATGTCTTTCTTATTGTGGTGAACAACCTTCCATGGACTAAATACCCATGAATTACGAATGGGACTTCTATTTTTAACATAAAAAGCCACTTTTGTCAATAATAGCAATTAAAAAAGACCGCGTAGAGCGCGGTCTATATAAATATAATTTTTTAATTTTTTAGCTTATTATCTATCCAATCTTGCAAAATTTGCTTCATCTTAGCCAAATGTTCAGGTTTTTCAAAAGTATGAGGAGCTCCTTTAACTACGTGAATTTCCTTATCTTCTGGCATACCATCATAAAGTTTCATCTGATCTTCTAAAGGTGTTCCCATATCCTCTTCTCCTACCATCATCAGTATTGGCATGGTAAATTTATCAGCCTCAGGCACTATATCATATTTTAAGATATCTTCTTTAAATGGCTCCCAATCTAATTTTTTTATAACTTCCTTGCCATTTTCTATTTTTATAGCTGGCAAATCATCTCTACCAAATTTAGCTATAGTCTGATGACCGCCTATTACAGTTGCGAATGGCACTATACCAGATACTCGGGCTAAATAATCTGCTGCGTAACGTAAAATACAACCACCTCCCATACTGTGCCCCGCCAAAACAAATGGTTCTTGATACCAATCTTGAGTCTTAGCCCAATCTATAACATCAGCTAAATCATTATAATAACCCGTGAAGCTTGCTTGACTATAATCCCCATCGCTCTGACCTACTCCATTTGTTACATCAAATATTACTACTGTAAAATTTTTATCTGCAAAACTATCTACAAAATTTTGCATATGAATAGCACTTTTTGTTTGACCTAAGCCTGGCATTACAAAAACCAGACCTTTTTGTGGTTTAATTTTTGTAAGATTTAAAGCAATCTTGTTTCCCTCTCTATTTTTGATAAATAGATTCTCCATAAGTACTTTTATAAATATATTTTTCATGATTATTTCTTAGTTTTTTGATAATGAATAAATACTGCCTTTATTATTTCTATCAAAATTATCACCAAAAGTATAGCCGCTAAAATAACTTGCCACTCTTTCCAAGTCAAAGGCACTGTTCTTAATACTCTGTTAAAAAATGGCATGTAGACTGCAATAAGTTGCATGGACAAACCAATTAACACAGCCCCATTTAAATATTTATTTTTGAAAGGATTAGCTTTGAAAATATTATGATCAAGACTTTTAATGCTATAGACATAAAACAAAGTGATAATAGCCAAAGATGTAAAGGTTACTGTTCTGGCTAAATCTTCATTACCAGTCTCTTTCCAAAAATACCAAAATAACAATAAGCTACTAAAGCCAGTTAGCATGCTAACTATTAGAATCATAAACTTACTCTCAAAATCTAACAAACTATTAACCTTTTTTGGTTTTTGGTTCATTATCTTTTCATCTTCAGGCTCCATGGTCAAAGCTAAGGCTGGAAATCCATCGTCTACTAGATTGACCCACAATATCTGTGCAGCCAAAATAGGCAAAGGTATTTGGAGTATTAAACTACCGACAATAATAATAATTTCTGAAAAACTATCTGACAATAAATACAATATCACTTTGCGCAGATTAGCAAATATAACTCTACCCTGTTTGATTGCCATCACTATAGTATCAAAATTATTGTCGAGTAAAACCAAGTCGGCTGTTTCTTTGGCAACATCAGAGCCACTAGAAACTGCCACTCCAATATCAGCTGCCTTTAAAGCCGGCGCGTCATTAACGCCATCACCAGTCATAGATACTATTTCTCCTTTATTTTGCCAAGCTTTGATAATTCTAAGTTTATCAGCTGGAGAAACTCTAGCATAAACCTTAATATTTCTAACTCGCTTACTTAGCTCTTCATCAGTCATTTTGAGCAACTCATCTCCTGTTACTACACTGTCATCTTTAAAAGCTAATCCTAATTCTTTGGCGATGCTCTTGGCAGTAAATTTGTTATCACCTGTGATAATAACTGTGTTTATACCTGCTGCTAATGTTTTTTTCAAAGTAGCTTTTGTTTCTTTACGCAGAGGATCGGATAAGCCCCAAATACCTGCAAAAATAAAATCATGTGGATTGTCTTTGAAGTCAGAAAAATTTTCATACTTTTTTGGCACAAGCTGATAAGCTCCAGCTAAAACTCTAAGGCCCTGCTTACTTAACTCCTGCCATTTTTTATCAAAATAATCAAAACGCTCTTTACTCATCTTGGATACTTTAGATGAGTTTTGATATTTATTAGAAAATTTTAATATCTTTTCTGGAGCACCTTTGATAAATACAATATCATACTTATCATCATAATGATGCCTAGTGACCATAAATTTTCTCTGATGATCAAAGGGAATCTCCTCCACTCTTTTTAATTTTTTCTGATCTTCTTCTATATGACTATCATTAGCCCCAAAAATCATTAAAGCTTTTTCAGTAGGACTACCTAAAACTACCCAATCTTCTGCGGAAGATTCTGGATTTTGTACTACTGCGTCATTACAAAAAAATGCAGTCTGAGCTATTAAATCTAATTCTTTATTAACTTCTAAATCACGAAATGATTGAGCGGCTAAGTCAATATGAAACTTATAACTTACCACACTAGTCACTCGCATCTCACCTTCTGTTAATGTACCTGTCTTATCAGTACATATCACAGTGGTAGAACCCAATGTCTCAGCTGAAACTAAACGCCTAACCAAACCATTATGTTTTAATATTCGCTGCATACCAACAGTCAGTATCATCGTCATACTAATTACCAAACCTTCTGGGATAGCTGATACAGCGACTGCCACCGCTAAAGTAAACATCTCCACCATATCATGATCTTTGAAGACACCGAAGGCAAAAACAAATAAAGCTAATATAGCTATAATTTTTGTTATAGATTTAGCAAAATCATCCAATTTTTGTTGAAGCGGTGTTTTGGCCTCTTTAGTTTCTTTGAGCATTACTGTAATCCTGCCCATCTCTGTATCAAAGCCAGTATTTACAACCAAGGCTTGGGCTCGACCTTCGACTACTAAGGTACCCATGAATACCATGTTCTTTCTTTCTGCTAAAACAGTACCTACATCTAGATTTGTCAATTCTTTTTTAACCGGCCAAGATTCTCCAGTCAGCGTTGCTTCATTTACTTCAAAATCATTTACCTGGATAAGTCGCGCGTCAGCTGGCACCCTACTACCTGACTCCAAAACCACTACGTCTCCTGGCACTAGCTTTTTTGATTCTATTTTCTTTTCAACTCCACCCCTAAAAACAAGTGTTTCTTTTTTAACTATTTTGTTTAACTTTTCCAAAGACTTATTAGCTTTGAATTCTTGAATAAAACCAACTACCACATTAATCATCACAGCTGCAAATATCACATAAGCATCTACATACTCACCAAAAAATAATGATATAAAACCAGCCACAATCAAAACTATAACCAAAACACTACGAAATTGAGCTAAAAATAAATTAAACGCTGAAAACTTATTTGCTTGAGCTAAAACATTAAAACCAGACTTATTTAATCTTTTCTTAGCTTCGGAATGACTAAGTCCTTCTTTAGAAGAATCTACTGTTTTGAAAATTTTCGCTATTGGCAAATTGTGCCAAGCAATATCCTTTTTTGACATATTTATATTATAACATAAAAGATTCAAATTTCTAAGCTTGAATTTTATTGAAATTAAGGTAAAATTAAGCCTATGGATACAATAGCTAAAATCAAAGAAGATATTAAATTAAATATCAAATCAGTCTATAAAGAAGAAATAGATGATTTTGATTTAGATTTACCTCCCCAAGAAAAATTAGGAGACTATGCCTTTCCTTGTTTTGATCTAGCTAAAAAGCTTGGTAAAAATCCTGTTGAATTAGCTAAGGAATTAGCTGATAAATACCAAACTGGTGATTTGATAAATAATGCTAAAAATATTGGCCCTTATTTAAATATCTTTGTAAATAATGATTTTATTAAAGAATCTATTAATGAAATCGCAAAAAATAAAAAATTCGGTCAAAGCAAATATGGCCAAAATCAAAAAGTACTTATAGAATTTTCTGGGCCAAATACCAATAAACCTCAACATATTGGACATGTTAGAAATGATTGTCTTGGTCAGGCCTTGGTAAATATTTATAAAGCGAGTGGTTATAAAACTACAGCTGTTAATATTATTAATGATCGCGGTATTCATATTGTTAAAAGTATGCTGGCCTGGCAAAAATTTGCTGATGGTGAAACTCCAGAATCATCCGGCATGAAAGGTGATCACTTAGTTGGCAAATACTATGTAAAATTTGGCCAATTATTAAAAGAAGAAGAAAAAAAATATTGTGAAGCTAAAAATATTGATTTAATTAAATTATCTAATCTGGAACGTAGAAAAGTTGAAAATAAATTTTTAGCACAATCTCCTTTAATGAAAGAAGCTCGGACCATGCTAGTAGCCTGGGAAAACAATCATCCTGAAATCAGAAAACTATGGAAAATGATGAATGATTGGGTTTATCAAGGCTATGATAAAACCTATAGAGACCTTGGCATTGAATTTGATCATTTGGATTTTGAAAGTGATACTTATTTACTAGGCAAAAATATTATCGAGCTAGGACTAAAGAGAAAGGTCTTCCTTAAAAAAGAAGATGGTTCAGTTTGGATGGACTTAAGTAAAGATGATTTAGATGATAAAATTGTCTTGCGGGCTGACGGCACTTCTGTTTATTTAACTCAGGACTTAGGCACTGCTGTTAGAAGATTTGAAAAATTCAAATTCGATAAATCGATCTATGTTGTGGCTAACGAACAAGATCATCATTTTAAAATATTATTCTTAGCTCTAGCCAGACTAGGCTTTGACTGGGCTAAAAATTTGCATCATTTATCATATGGCATGATGTCTTTGCCGGGTGGTAAAATAAAATCCCGCGAAGGCAAAACTGCTGATGCTGATGATCTGATTGCTGGTATGAAAAACAAAGCTAAAGAAGTCATGGCCAAGGCTGAAAAAAAAGTCGATACTTCTGAAGCTGACACTGAACAAATTGCTGAGCAAGTTGGTCTAGGTGCTTTGAAGTTTTTCATTCTGGGCACTAATCCGCAAAAAAATATTGTCTTTAATCCTGAAGAATCAATTTCCTTTGATGGCTATACTGGCACTTTTATCCAATATACTCATGCTAGGATTTCTACTATGCTTAGCAAGGCTGACAAGGTAGCTAATATTTCTAAAATAAAAGATTTTGATTTTAATAAAGAAGAAAAAAAATTAGTTAAAACATTATTAATGTTTACTGAAACTATTCAAAAATCAGCTATAAATCAAAACCCTTCTCTACTTACTCAATATTTGTTTGATTTAGCTAAAACTTATAATAATTTTTATCAACAACATAGCGTATTAAAAGCCGAAAGTGAAAACGTCAAACAAATCAGGTTAAACATTTCTAAACTAACAAAACAAGTACTAAAAGATGGTTTAGCACTACTAGGCATCAAAGCCCCAGATATGATGTGATATTGACCCGTTCGACTCGTTACACTCGCTCAGGGTCAATCCTGAGCGAAGTCGAACGGATTGACAATATATACGAAATTGTATATACTAATCTCCGTATTTTACATTTTACTTATTCAATATGCGCCTATAGCTCAGCCTGGTAGAGCAGCTGCCTTTTAAGCAGACGGTCGGGGGTTCGAATCCCTCTGGGCGCACCAGCTTTCGACAAGCTCAAGCTGGCGAAAGCTGTCCTGAGCGAAATCCTGAATTTATCGAAAGATGAGCCGAAGGGCATTTGTACTAATAACTATAATATATCAGCCGTTCGGCTGTTTTTTATTTGGGTATAAACTGTCCATAATAAAGGCTTGAAAAATAAGGCCAAATGAGTTAAGCTAATTCTACGAATTAATAACAGGCATGAGTAAAATACCTCCTCAAAATTTAGAAGCAGAAAGCTCACTCTTAGGCGCTCTCCTACTTGATAAGGAAACAATTATCAAGGTTGGTGATGTTTTGCGTCCTAGTGATTTCTATAAAGAAGGTAATGGTTTGATCTATCAAGCCATTTTAGATTTATTTGAAAAACATGAACCAGCTGATATTTTATCTGTTGGTAATAGATTAGCTGAAAAAAAACAATTAGAAAGTGTTGGCGGCAAAGCTTATTTGGCTGAACTAACTGCTTCTGTACCTAATTCTTCTCATGCAGTATCATACGCTGATATTATTCACAAAAAAGCAACTTTAAGAAAATTAGAACGAGCTGCTAGCGAAATATCCGAATTTTCTTTTTCCGAAGACAAAGATGTCTCTAGCTTATTAGATCAAGCTGAACAAAAACTTTTTGCTATTTCTCAAGAATCTCTCAAGAAAAACTTTATTCCTATTAAAAATGTTTTAACAGAAACTTTTAATCGTATTGATGAATTACATAAATCAGGTGGCCAAGGTACTCGTGGTATTCCAAGTGGCTTTACTGATTTAGATAATAAACTATCTGGTTTTCAAAATTCTGATTTAATTATCTTAGCCGCTCGTCCATCTCTAGGTAAAACAACTCTAGCTCTAGATATCGCTAGAAATATTGCTGTTAAAGCTAATACAGCAGTTGGTATATTTTCTCTGGAAATGAGTAAAGAACAATTAGTAGATAGACTACTAGCTTCTGAAGCTGAAGTTGATCTTTGGAAAATGAGAACTGGTAAACTTTCTGATAAAGAAGAAGATGATGATTTTCCTCGTATTGGTCGGGCTATGGGTGTCTTATCAGAAGCTCCAATATTTATTGATGATAGCGCCAATGCCAATGTAATGGAAATTCGTACTAAAGCTCGTCGTTTAAAAATGGAACATAATCTTGGCTTTTTAGTAATCGATTATTTACAATTAATGGAAGGTGATTCTGGCGGCAGCGAAAATAGAGTTCAGGAAATATCCAAAATTTCTCGTGCTCTTAAGCAAATCGCTCGTGAGCTTGATATTCCAGTTTTAGCTCTATCTCAACTTTCTCGTGCCGTAGAAGCTAGATCGCCGGCTATTCCAAAACTAGCTGACCTTCGTGAATCTGGATCCATTGAGCAAGATGCTGATATTGTAATGTTTATCTATAGAAAGGCTAAAGATAAATCACGTGAGTGTCCTGATGAAGAAAGAAATATAGCTGAAATACATATTGATAAACACAGAAATGGTCCAACTGGTATTTGTAGATTCATTTTCGATGAATCTAAGGTATCATTTAAAAACCTAAGTAAAGATTATCAAAATATACTTCCGCCACCTGAAGCTGAGGCTGATGAAATGCCTATTCCAAGTAATGGAAATTTCAAAAATAATAAACCACAAGCAGAAACAGCTTGGCAAAACATACCTTAAAATAATTAACTAAAAACAAAATATGTTTAACAAACTAAAACAATACAACGACCTTAGAAAACAAGCCAACACTATTAAGAGCGCCATGTCTGAAGAAAGCGTTGAGGTTAGTAATAAGGCTGTTACAATAATCATGGACGGTAACCAAGAAATTACCAGCTTGGATATAAATGAAGACTTTTTGTCAAAAGACAAAAAGAAAGAATTAGAAAAAGAAATTACCAATGGCATTGCTAATGCTATCAAAAAGGTACAACGTAAGATGGCTATGAAAATGCAACAAATGGGTGGTCTAGACAACCTAATGAAATAGAGACATTACAAACTATAACTTATCTGCTCCGCTGTTTCACAGAGTTGCATCTAAGCTATAGTTTTTGCAAATAATCAAAACCAGATGAAACATCTACCAGACTTTATACAAAGACTGATAAACGAATTTGATAAACTACCTGGAATTGGGCCAAAGACTGCCTCCAGGTTAGTTTTTAATTTGCTTCATAGAAAAGAAGATATCAAAGAATTGTCTGAAGCTTTGGCTGATGCCTATAAAAATATTCATCTTTGCCCACAATGCTACAATTTAACAGATGATGGCTTATGTAGCATCTGTCGTAATCCGCAAAGAGACAAAAGTACTATTTGTATAGTAGCTAATAATCAAGATGTAGAAGCTGTAGAAAAAACCGCTGAATTCAACGGTGTTTATCATTTACTGAACGGATTACTTAGTCCACTAGAAGGTATTACTCCTGATAAATTAAAAATAAAAGAATTAGCTGATAGAATAAAAAATAACGGCGTCACTGAAATAATCTTAGCCCTTGACCAAAGTATGGAAGGTGAGGCTACTACTATCTACTTATCAAAATTTCTCCAAGACTATCCTGTGATAATTAGCCAATTAGCCCGAGGCATACCAATGGGTGCTAATATAGAATACACTGATGAAATTACATTAACCTCGGCACTCAAGAATAGAAAAAAGATATAAACAAAAAATCCCGCTAGAGGCGGGATTTTATATTTGATATTATTTTAGGCTACAATAGAAGTAATCTTTACTTCAGCTAACTGTTGACGATGACCATAATGTTTTCTATATCTGGTCTTATTTTTATATTTTAAGATATCAATTTTCTTATCTTTAAAATTTCTTACCAAAGTACCTTCGACTTTAGCCTTAGCTACAGTTGGATTACCAACAGTTACTTTATCTTTATCCATTAAAAGTAAAACTGTATCAAAGACTACTTTCTTGCCTTCTTCGGCTTCTGGTAGCTTTTCAATCTTAATAGTATCGCCTTTAGCAACTTGATATTGTTTTCCACCTGTTTTAATTACTGCTTTCATAGTTTTGTTATTATAACGAGGTAAATATTAACAGAAATATTAAATATTGTCAATCCGTTCGACTTCGCTCAGGATTGACTCTGAGCGAGTATAACAAGTCGAATGGGTCAATAATATAGCTTTTATAATACAAAGCTTTGTTTATATTGACAAAAAGGCTAAAATATGCTATACTTTGACAATGCTTCGGCATGCCTGTCCTCTGTCAAAAATAGGAAATCATCCTGATTTCCTCAGTAGTTCCAAGGAAGGAACTTGTCTCAAAAAGGGAGTTTCCCAATGAAGAAGCTGATTACTCTAATCGTTCTGGTTCTGATCATCGCTGGTCTCGTTTCTTTGGCTGTCAGCCAAAACAATAACGACCCGCGGGTCAGTGAACTGGTAGCTGTTGCCTATCACTGCGAGGCAGTCGATAAGGATGTACCAGATATGGAGAGGTTTTACAACTCCCCTATCGAATATATTTCTGTCGATCAACTCGACGCCTATATCGCATTCTTGGTCCAGCAAGACCAAGAAGAATCTGCCTCGTTTGACGAGATGCCAGATCATTGGCACTACATCGATCGCCGTCTTGTCCGGATTCGCGTGGCACCAGCCACAATGACACCAGATCTTGAATCTGGAATCCCCACCCTTCAAGGAGAACACCTCGGCTGGGAAGCTATCTGGACATACCAGGAAGACGCCCTGCCGCTGGAGACCGACGACTCGGACTCCTGACATACAACCCCTTCCTCGGAATATGGACCCGCACCATGTGTGGGTCCTATTCTTTTTGTCAAAAAAACACGTCCTATATAAAACGTGTTTAAATATTTTTTAGTAGAGAATCCTGATCTTAACACCCTATAACGTATACTCCACACAATCTTCTATATATTGATCTTTGCATGATATAAGCTCATTATTTTCATCTCTACAGCTAGCCATACAATTAGTATTATCAATCGGCGATTTACATATTTCATAACATAAATTTACATTACTAGTAGCTTTAGCAAAACGCTGAAAACAGTGTGCTTGTGACATATCATTACTTATCTTGTCTTTTGAATTGCAATATTTTATTAATTCAGCTGAATCAACTTTTCTATCTAAAAGTACTCTAAAATCTTCACAAATCTCTAAATTTGGATACTCATAAGCTTTACAATTATCATCAAATATATCATGACAAAATTCTTTCTCACCGTCACTTATACTCTCACAAACCTCTTCATCATTTAATAATATTGCTACTGAAAGCAAAGTACTATTTGTTGGCTTTGGAACAAAATAAGTATCCTTCACAATATCAAATACTAGCGCAGTATTTTCGTTCCTCCACTTAGTTTGCTCTAATACATCTTTGGTATCGTCTAATACTTTGGTTTGTGCTCTATAGCTACTTATAGCTTCGTCTCTTTCGTTTATAATTAGTGCCTTTTCTTCCTCAAACTTTATTTCCAATTTTTCTATATTTAAATCCTGCCAATAATAAATACCACCACCAAAAACTACAGCTGAAATTAAGATAGATAGAATAATTTTCATACATTTAGTTTAATAATTGTTTTTAGTATATCAAAAAACTCGCTGCAAAGCGAGATGGTTGTAAATCATGAGCAAAGTCGAATGGTGACCCCACAGGGAATCGAACCCTGATTACCAGGTTGAGAACCTGGCGTCCTAACCGTTAGACGATGGGGCCATAAAAACAAGTATATTTCTAACAAATATTTAACTTATAGTCAAGTTATTTATCTATCTGCCCCACTAATAAATCTTTAGCGCGCCAAGGCTTAGCCATTATTTCATAAACAATTTGTTCCATCTTAGCACCGCGAGAACCTTTAACTAAAATAATGTCATTTTCTTTTAATCTTTCTTGTAAAAATACTCCCGCCTCTTTAGTAAAAGGAAAGTGATAAATATTATCTTGATCCATACCAGCTGCTTTAGCTCCTCTAGCAATATCACGAGACTTCTCCCCTACTACAAATAAATAATCAATTCCTAACCTAATTAGCTCTCTGCCGACTTCTTGATGAGCTTCTTCGGTCAAAGCACCTAATTCTAACATATCGCCTAATACTGCAATCTTACGTCCTTCTGATGGCATATTAGATAAAAGATCCAAGGCCGCTTTAGCAGATTGAGGGGAAGCATTATATGAATCATCAATAATCCAAGTATTCTTAATGCCTCTGATTAAATTAGTTCTACCTCTAGCTGGTTTATATTCTAATAATTGCTTAGCGATATCCACTAAATTCATGTCCAGATATAAAGCTACTAGCGCTGCGCTAGCCGCTGCGTAAGCATGTTGCCAACCTAACACATAAGGTAAAAACATAGGTACTTCGGAACCGCTATGAGTTAATTTAAAACTAGTGCCATAAGTATTATCTTTGTTAGTTATATTTATTTCTGAAATTCTAACATTAGAGCCTTCTTTTTTACCAAAAGTAAAAATTTTTCTTTTATAATCTTTAATTACCTTAACTAAATTAACATCATCGTTATTTAAGATTGCTAAACCATTTTTATTTAATCTATCTAAGATAGTACTTTTTTCTTTAACAATATTATCTATAGTTCTAAAAAACTCTATATGACTAGATCCAATAGCTGTGATAATAGATATATCTGGGCTAGCAATAGCGGTAAGATATTTAATATCTCCTGGTTTATCAGCACCCATTTCTAACACTAAAACTTCTGGATAATTTTTGTCTTTAATTAATACAAGTTTAATAGCTAAAATAAAAATCCAAAGCCAAGCTAATATATTTTTACCTGGAGAATTTTCTTGTCCTAAAATAGTTAAGGGCGTGCCAATTTCATTATTAAAATTCTTACTAGGAGTCCTAGTATTAAATTTAGCTCGTAAAACCACTGCTATCGCCTCTTTAGCAGAAGTTTTACCTACTGAACCAGTAATAGCTATCACCTTAGGTTGGTATTTATTTATTACCGCCTTAGCTAATATTTTTAAAATAAAATGTAATATTTTCTTCATATTCTATATAACTTATCTATTTGGTGCTATCTGATAGTATTCTAACAAAAATTTGGCAATTTCACCAAATAATGGAGCGGCTGTATCAGATGAAAATCGAGCTGCAGTTGGATAATCAAGTTTAGTAATCATAGTAAATTTTGGCTCATCATTAGGAGCAAAACCTACAAAATTATGGATTGTCTTATCAAGATGATATTTACCAGTCTTTGGATCAGCCACTTGAGCTGTGCCTGTTTTCCCAGCCACATAATATCCATCTACTGCCGCTTTACCAGCGTGACCGCTATCCACAACGTGAACCATCATAGCTGAAAGTTGAGAAGCTGTACTAACATCTATCACTTGCCTATCTTTAACTGAACTATAAATCTCTTGACGTCCATCTGGATAATCAATCCTACTAATAATATAGGGCTTCATCAATTCTCCTTGATTAGCAATAACATTAATAGCTGTTACCATTTGCAAAGGTGTAACCGTAATACCCTGTCCATAAGATGCTGTAGCTTTAAATATATCTCCTGTCTTGGCCAATGAAGAAATATCTCCAGAATTATCCTGACTAATAGCTATACCAGACTTATTTCCAAAACCAAACTTCTTCATGTAATCTTCAAATATTTTATTATTTACTTCTGAAGTAGAAAAAATAATACCTGTGTTTAAAGATGATGCCAACACCTCTTTCATATCAACCATACCATGGGCTTTGAGATCAGAATTTCTAATAGTATAACCACCTCCAAATTTTATTTCTCCCTCATCATTATAAAGGGTATTTGGTGTAACTTTAGATTGATCAATAGCAACTGCCATGGCAATAGATTTCATTACCGAACCAGGCTCATATGAATGATAAACCGCTAAATTATTATACACATCACCACTCTCTACTTGACTATATTCATTAGGATCAAAACTAGGATAATTGCACATTGCCTTAATAGCTCCAGTAGATGTTTCTAAAATAATGACTGTGCCAGACTCAGCATCATATTGAGCCACGGCTTTTTCTAAAGCTTTGCAAGTGGCATATTGTACTGTTCGATCAATAGTCAAAATAATATCTGCCCCATTTTCTACTGCCTTGCCGTCATTTCCTGTTAATAATCTACCAGCCACATCAGTCTCTCCAACCACCTGACCTTCTAAACCAGCTAAATCATTCTCAAAATAAGACTCCAGACCATACTTACCCTCTCTGGCGATTCCTTGATTTCCATAACCTAAAAATCCAAGGATATGAGAACCAATTTCTTTATCGGGATAATAACGTAAAACATTTTTTACAAAATTGACCCCCAGAGCTGTGAGATCAAACAACTGTTCTTCTTCTGACTTACCTTTATTGATATCAAAACGAATCTCTTCAAGTCTCTCTTGTAAAATTTCTACTTTTTCTCTGGGTACATCCTTAGCAATTAATTCATAAAATCTATTTTCTTTTTTGATCTTGGCCAAAATTTTATCTTTTTCTTCCTGATCTTCAATGCCTAATACTTCAATAAAAATATCAGTCATATTCTGCGGTCTGCTAATTTTGCTAGGGTCTACACTAATTTCATAATAAACCTTATTCACTGCTAAAGGATATAATTGATCATCTTGATTATCACCTACTATAGCAAAAATACGTCCTCTTTCAGGCTTGATATCTCGGACAATTGATCTTTGGTTTAAACCTAACTTAAAATAATATTCATTATTTAAAATTTGAACATAAAATAATCTAACCACAATAATCAACATCAAGAAAAAAATACCCCACCAGAGGGCATTTATTCTAAAACCAGATATTTGCACATTCTGAGATCTAAAAAAATTCATAGACAATTATTTGCTCTTAGGTTTTACTAAGCTTTATTTTAAGGCGACTAGATCATAATCTCCATCTAAATAATAGATGTTTTCAGCTTGAATCTTTACCAAATCGAGCCTTTGACTCTCTTGCTCAATTCTTTCTGTAGTTTGTAATTCACTGACATTAGTATTATACAATCTAAGATCATCTTCAATTATCTTAATTTGTTGGCCCAAGTCATTTCTTTCTAGACTTTGACTATTAGCGTAATTAGTTGAAACTAGCATTGTCATCAGTAACATAACCAATGTAATTACCATAAAAGTGTTTCCTTTTTTGATAATTTGCCAGGCACTAATTAATTTTGTTTTTGTTTTTGACATGTTATATATTATATTTTTTCTATTACTCTTAATATTGCACTACGACTACGATAATTTTTAGCTATTTCATCATCGCTAGGCTTGATAGCCTTTTTAGTGATTAGCTTAACCTTTGGCTTATTATCGCATCGACAAACAGGAGTCTCTGGCGGGCAAATACATCCTTTGCTTAAATCCTTGAAATAATGTTTTACAATACGGTCTTCAAGACTATGAAAGCTGATTACTGCCAGGCGCCCGCCTGGAGATAGTATATTATAAGCTTGTGGCAAAACTTTTTGTAAATTACCCAACTCATCGTTAACTGCAATACGAAGTGCTTGAAATACTTGAGTAGCTGGATGAATGCGAAATCGCTTTAAACTCTCTTCTTTTATATTTAATATTCGGAGTATGATGCCGACAAGCATGGAAGTTTTTATAGATTTTTGTTTTTGTTTACCTAAATCTTTTCGCCAAGAGACAAGTCCCCTAGCCAGGCGTCGTGCCTGTTTTACTTCACCATACTCCTGAAATATTTTTAAAATTTGCGCTTCAGTCCAATTCATTATTATATCTGAAGCGGTAAGCGTCTGACCACTTGGATCAAACCTCATGTCCAGTGACCCATGATCCTTGAATGAAAAGCCTCTATCAGCTTTATCCAATTGGTCAGACGATAAACCTAAATCTGCAACAATGCCAGAAATATTTTCGATCTTATATTTTTTTACTTGTGATTCTAAATGTACGTAAGAATTATTTGTAACTACTAATCTATCTTTATATTCTTTTAAATTATCTTTAGCAGCCTTAATAGCACGAGAATCCATCTCAAAAGCTAATACTTTTCCTTGCGGTCCGGTCTTTTCCAGAATAGCACCGCTATGTCCTCCACCTCCCAAAGTAAGATCAAGATAATTCTGATTCTTTTGGGGAGCTAAAAATTTAATCACCTCATCAACAAGCACGCTGATGTGCTTATAATCTTGATTCATATTAAATTCCTAAATCTACTAAACCTTCAGCAATTTCATTGGAGTCTTTTTCAGATGTACGTTGATATTTAGACCACATCTTTTCATCCCAGACTTCAAGACGATTATATAAACCTGCAATAACTACTTTTTTATTCAAACCACCAAAATCTTTTAGATAATCCGGTAAAATAATTCTGCCTTGCTTGTCTAAATTAACATCCATAGCTCCGGCTAACATCATACGTGAGAAAGCACGAGATTTTGCTTGTGAAAAAGGTAAATTAGCTAACTTATCAGCCAACTTTTTCCACTCTTTATCTGTATATATGAATAAACAATTATCTAATCCTTTAGTAATAACTGCGCCAGACGTAAAAAGCTTCCTAAACTTACTAGGTAGCGCTAAACGGTTCTTATCATCTAAATTATACTTGTATTCCCCAATAAACATATATAGAATACTTATCCACAGTTATTTTTATAAATTCCCCACTTTTTTCCACTTAAGTGGTCGTTAGATACATTATACCCCACCACTAGCTAAATAGTCAACACAATTCAACACCGTATTTATCCACAGATATGTGTATAACTACAACATAAAACACTACTTGATTTCAAGTAGTGTTACTCTATTGTCATTTCGACTAAGCGTAGCGAATGGAGAAATCTGTTTTACAGATCTCTCGACTACGCTCGAGATGACATAAATTATTTAGCTATTTTGTATTTTGGCTGTTTTTTAGAAATACTAATGTCTGCCTCCCGACTATAGGCTGGACTAATAGCTGTAAACTTTTTTAATTTAGCTAATTTTTTAAGTACTTTGGCTAGCATTTTTTCACTATCTTCCTGAAAATAATAATCAGCTACTAACGGCCAATCAAATTGCCAAGCCAAGGTATTAATAATAGTAGTAAATATTTTGACCTGCGTCATACTAGCATCTTTAACCAGTAACACGCAGCCCTTAAAATTTACTAGCTTTAAATTATTATTATCTAACAGTTTCTGAAGATGTAATAAACTTTTATCCTCTCCTCTGACAATATTAAAATTATGTGAAAAAATAATTTGACCATTAGCTAAAACTTGCCAAGCTCCTTTTTCAATACTCAATATATTAAAAACTAAAGTCATCTATTGTTCTAAATTATTTTGTTTATTTTTAAAACCAGTTAGAAATCCTATAAACTTCACTATCAAGAAAGATAATATAGAATAAAAAATAACTAACATCATATTTCCTATAAATCCCCTAGCTGAAGGATAATCGCCTAAAGAAAATAGCTTCTCTATTGTTGGATAAAACAGCTCTAATACTGGAAAGGTTAATGAAAAAATACCAACTGCAATCATATACTGAGCCGCTAAAACCACAAATAAAGAATGGTAAGGGTACCAATTTAAATTACTAAATATTATTGTTATTAATAATGGTAATACAAAAATCAATAAAAGTAATGTGAATATTAACTTTTCAACTCCCTTCATTTTAAAATATTTCATACTACTTTATTTCTTGTCTTCTTCTTTAAAATGCTTAAACTGATAATCCTCTAATCTCCTCTGGGCTACACTTTCTGATATTTTATCTACTACTATTACATAGGGATTAGCCCAAACATCATAGATAAACTTGTCAGTAATATCAAGCCTGTATAAATATTCTTTGAGTGGCAAAAATGTATAACGTAAATCCTCTGGTAAACCTTCTGCAATTTTTTTAAGATACTTATCAAATTTAGATTTATTAACCTTGCCAACTATAAGTACATCCGTAACAGCTGGGGATTCAGTTAAAACACCTGTAAATAATAAAAGTTTTAAACCAGGAACTTTTGACATCTTACCAGCGATATCCATTTCTTCTAAAGCTAATGATTTGAAAACCAAATTTTTAATTTCATTAAATAAAGAAAATTCCAAATTGGTATAATAATATTTTTTACCTGCCTTTTCTTCAGATTTAAGAAAACCAAATTTTTCTAAATTAGCCAATTCACGTCTAATAGAATTGAGCTGCAAATTTAAACGCCTAGCCAATTCACGAACAAAAAACTTCTCTTGAGCGTGTACACAAAAAAACTTTAATATTTTGGTTCTAGCAACTGACGAAAGTATTTGTTCAAGCATAATATTTTAGGTAAATTTTATTTACTAAAATAGTTAAATATAGTATAATATTAATTGCTATAAAAGTAAAATCATGGGCCTAAAATACCACAAAATATTTACTCACGACCATATTAATGCTCGAGAGCTCTCTGAAGTATACATGAGTGACTCTTCTGATCATGGTCGTTTGTTTATTATGCTTGAATTACCTAAACAAAAGATAAATCAACAAGCCTATATTGATCAATTAATCAACGAAATAGCTACTTATTTTGATACTAGCGGTCAAGATGATCCTGAAACTTTACTAGAAGAAATTCTTCAGCAAATTAATCAACTCCTACCTGAAATGGGAGCTTCTATCAAAATTCGCAATTGGATAAACACTTTAGATTTAGCAGTGGGCATTATTTACAATAATAATACCTATATGGCTAGTATCGGTAATATCAATGGTCTCTTAATAAACAATAAGCAGATCACTACTATAATGAATGAAAATACTAAACTTAATCCTAGCAAGGCTTTTTCAGATATTATTTCTGGTGAATTAGATGATGGAGATGGTTTAATTATTTCTACCAACTCTTTATTCGACTATATTTCTAAAGAAAAAATAAAACAAATAATTAAACGATATGCCCCTTCTGCAGCAGCTATTAAAATAAATGAACTATTAGAAACGGTGCCTGATTTTGTAACATTCAATTCATTAATTATCAAAAAACCAGGTATGAGAGACCGAGAAATTAATCCGGACGAACTTAAAAAACCAATTGATTTTGATGAAGAGGAAATAACGGACACTATAAAAACCGAAACAGATCACTCACCCACTTCTCCACGCACTAAAACAGTTATAGATATGGGCGGATTAAAAAATGTGGACTTAGTAAAAAAAAGTGGCTCATTATTTTCTTTATTTCCTCTATATTTTAAAACTATTGGCTCTATATTTACTTTTGTAGGTCGTAAAATAAAAAATAGTTTGCTATTTTTATTCTCGCCAAAATTTAGAGAGAAGAAAGAAGACGAAACTATAGATGGTATTAAAGAAATAACCCATAAAAAATATTATTGGTTCCAAAATTTAAATCTGAGTAAAAAAATATCGGTTGTCGTGCTGTTTGTGATTATTTTAATATTTTTACAAAGCCTAGTATTCTTAACTCAGGAAAAAGCTTATGACGCTAAAAATGAATATTATAATAATGCTTTGATAACTATTGATGCAAAATATAAAGAAGTGGATGCCAAGTTAATATATGATGATGAAGAAGCTGCCGAAAAATTACTATTAGAAATTCAGACTTTAATTTTAGAATTAACACCAAACTCTCCAGATCAACAAGAACGAATTGCTAAAATGTCTGAAACAGTCTTTCATAAAATAAATGACATACGCCATATACGCGTCGTACTTTCGCCCGTAGAGTTATTTGATATGAGCGATTCTTTATCAAATACTCAGGATATTGTACAAAAAGACGGTATATTCTATATTTTTGGTGATAATAAGCTTTATCAAATAAAAGATAATCTATTTGAAGAAATATTTAATTTTACTGATGGGCAAATAATTCAATCAATGACCGATTGGCCAGATAAAAATAAAGTAGTGCTAAGTAGCCTAGACGCCAATAGTGAAATAAATTATATTATCTTTGATTTAGACAAAAAAGAAATAACTGGAGATTTAAAACAAGCTACTAACAATACCTCAGTTAAAGATTTAACTGTTTATGGAAATAATTTATATGTTTTAGATAATCAAAACAATCAAATATTCAAATATCCTGAAAGTGGCGGCAGTTTTGCTAACGGGCAACCATGGATAAAAGAAGAATTAAACACCTCTCAAACTTCCAGTCTTACTATAGACGGTAGTATATATATTGTAACTAATGACGGTAGTATAAAAAATCTATTAAAAGGTGGTTTAGAAAAATTTGATTATCATGCCCCTCACCCAAATATAGGCACAGGTGCTATTATAAAAACATTCCGAGATTCTGATTATCTATATATTATAGATCCAGCTAACAATCGTGTGATAATACTAGATAAAGAAGGTAATATTAAAGATCAATACACTAGCCAAAAATTTGATGACTTAAAAGATTTAGCTGTTGATCCAGATGAAAAAACTATTTATCTATTAAACAATCAACATCTATATATATTAGCTATAAACGAATAAAAAATTTATACAAAAAAAGACCCTCGCTAGAGAGTCTTTTTTAATTTTGAGTTCTTATTTCAAAGTTGCAGTACCGCCACCTTCTTCAATCTTTTTCTTCATTTCTTCAGCCTCTTCTTTAGCTACTCCTTCTTTTACATTTACTGGAGCGCCGTCAACCATATCTTTGGCTTCTTTAAGACCAACTTGAGTAATCTCACGAACTGCTTTAATAACACCAATTTTGTTATCACCAGCAGCTGTAAGCTCAACATTAAATGAAGATTTTTCTTCAGCAGCTTCTTCACCACCAGCTGGAGCAGCAGCCATTGCTACTGGAGCAGCAGCGCTAACACCAAATTTATCTTCTAAGATACCTACTAACTCTGAAAGATCTAAAACAGACATTTTCTCAATTTCCTCTACAATGCTTTTAAACTTTGCAGGAACTACAACGTCTTTTTTTTCTTCAGTCTTTTTTTCTTCTGACATATTATTTTTCCTTTCTTAATTTTTTTATATAAAATTTATTAATTATTCTTTTGTGTCTTTGATTGCGCTCAATACACCAACAAAGTTTCTTGTAGTACCAGATAGTACTCCTACTAAACCACTAAGTGGACTATTAATTGATCCAACCAATTTAGCAAGTAATTCTTCTCTTGAAGGTATAGTAGCTAATCTCTGAACCATCTCCGGCATAATGAAAGCATTTTCCAAAATACCACCACCAAGATTTAAAACTTCACTTTTCTTAGCATACTTGTTTAAAATTTTAGCACCACTAACTTCATCATTATATGAAAGTGTAAGTGCTACAGATCCAGCTAGTTCATCTAATTGATCTGTTTCGCCCATATCTTTAATAGCTTTTCTAAGAAGGGTTTTCTTAACTACTAAATATTCGGCGTCATTTTGCTTTAATTCATTTCTTAGCTCTTGAATTGTTTTTACATTTGAGCCAGTATCTGAACTAAAAACGACTGATTTACTATCTTTAAGCTTATCTTGAACTGTTTTCAAAGCTTCTTTCTTTTGTTCTTTCGTTTTAGCCATATTATTACTGTTTACTTATAGTCCCGAGCGAAGTCGAGGGATTAAAAAAATCTGCGTAAAATAGCGCAGACAGTTAAAAAACTTAGTTTTTCCACCTCGGTAGGATATTTAATTCTTGGCTAAAATTAGCTAGAAACCCACTGTCTTTGGCTATTTATATTTAATTTATGTGATTATTATATAGCAAAAATTCAATATTGTCAATTCCGTCCCATCATAGAAGGTGAAAATACTTATTATTTCATAGTAAACACCTTTTTAAATAAATCGTGTCTAGCCTTAATTTTCTTTTTAGCAAAAGGAAAACAAATCTTCACATTATAATTTCTATCTAATTTTTCTAACACCCATTCTTTATAACCCTTTAGACTCCTTTGACCTGTTACTGCTATCTGTAGATAAAAATCATTATGATAGTGAGCCATGGCATCAGCCGTAGCTAAAATTTTTCCCTCTACAGTTTTTGGTTTTTGATCATTAAAACAAGAGTGAGACAGTATAATCTTCTGAACTTTATCTATAGTCAATTTATTATACCCAAACTGCTTCATTACTTTTTCAGCTTCACGAGCCCCTATCTTTTGATGATCACCTTTTAATCCTCGTATCCTTTGCAAATCATGAAGCCATACACCAAGCATAACAATTTCTTTATTTGCTTTGGGTAGTTTAGAAAGTAACCATTTGGCAAATTTTTCTACTCCCAATAAATGAACTGAAAAAAACCAATCAGCTATTAGACCCTTTGAGCACTCTTTTTTAATTAAACTTTTTATTTGTTGTATATTTTTACTCATAAA
This sequence comes from Candidatus Komeilibacteria bacterium, assembly GCA_018656065.1. GTDB lineage: Bacteria > Patescibacteriota > Patescibacteriia > UBA1558 > GWA2-36-10 > XYD1-37-29. The sequence continues at coordinate 212,695 of JABHZY010000024.1, forward strand.
ACTATTATATCAAAAAACCATCCATTTTGGAATGATTTTAGACAAAAAGAAAGACCCGCCACGTACTACGTAGCGGGTCTATCAGTCCACTTGGTGGACCAATCAATGTCTCCTCCTTGAGCGAGTGTGCTCGTCCGGCTTCGGTGTGAAGACGAATCTGACAACCGCTTGTGGTTTCCACTCGCCACCGAGCTCACGATACTGGATCGCGGCCTCAACTCGAAGTTTCGAGTCCTTCTTGCCCCAGCGCTGGTGCGCATGGAGGTTGAAAGCCATGTTGAGACCAACGCCATTGCTGATCATATCATCGTCTAGGTCACCCCAGCCCTCTACTTCAGCCCCGCATTCAATGAACGGACTGAGATGAAGCTCGGCCTGAGCTAAGTAGTAGAAGGATTTGGTTTCGAGTTGGTACTCCAGATTGGAATAAGCATGCCAAGTTTCCCATTTAGGATAGAGTCGTAGGCCAGTGACCCACTCCTCATCTCGGAAGCTGTAGCCTACTACAGATTCGAGGTCTCCAAACTGAAGACCAAGATACACATAGAAGGGCTTATCTTCCTTTTCCAGAACATCGTAACAGACGCCCTGGAGACGAGACTTTACTTGATCGGACAACTGGCCCATCCAATCGAGTCTGAATTCACCACGCGGCGGATGAGTTGACTTGTCCCAAATGGGAATGTTTCCACCACGGGACAAGCCCTTGGCATCAACTTCCACCACAACAGCCATGAGAACCACGGCCGCCAACAAGATAACAAGCATCCTCTGCGAGGTAAGGCTTTTGTTAGAGAACATGGTTCTCCTCCTTCTGTATTAAATCTTGGTTAGCTTACTAACCTGTTTTGAATGACCGATACTAAGGTATACGGTCAAAAGACACGTTTTGCACACCTTAGTAATGAATATAGTATTATATCACAAATTACAAAAATTGTCAATTATAGTTTATTATTATGATTAAAGTTATAATTGACAAAATATATAAAATATGGTATGATTGTATATTCCGTAATGCCCTTTTTACAAACTAATATTCGCTTCTCCCCTAAGTATCTATAGGGTATTTTGGGGAGGAGCGGAAAACATTAACGAAAGGTAGTCCTAATCCTCCCAGTTACAGACTTCTGTAACTGAAATGTTTCTTTTTTCTATGGAGGTAGCGCGATGCTACGGACTCTATTCTGCGTCATGTTGTTGGTGGCGACAGTCAGCATCTGCGGTGCTCAGGTTCCGGAAGGTGGGCTTTACCGGCTCGCTGACGGCACTCACGAGTACATCGTGGATGATGCTGATGATGTTGGTCTCTGGCAAGTGGCGTTCGGGCAGAAAAGCCTGTGGGCCGAGTTGGTCAAGGTCAATCCGCAACTAGTGGATCCAAACTTGATTATGCCCGGTGACAAGCTAATCATTCCCGAGGCACTGGTTCGCCTGTTCGAATTCAGGCGAGCTCCTCTGGATACTACATCAGAGGAAACCCATCTGAACGGCACCGAAGCCGACACTGAGGCCACTGTGGTCTCAATTGAAAGCGAAGATAAGAAGAGCTGGAACCTACCCTGGTGGGCCTGGATCTTCATCGCTTGTCTCGTTGGCCTTATAGCCAGATGGTGGGGCTCAACTGGAGAGAATCAGAAACTCTCCGAAGCCCGCAGGCAAGAACATCAAGAAGAGGCCAAAAGGGAAAAGCAGCGAGAGCACGCCGATCCCTACCATGGACCTCCTGTGGTCCCGGGTGGCCTACCGACCCCTGAGCTAGCGGCTCGTCACTTCGCTGGTGAATACCAGAATCGGCGTGGTGCAACCACCGTGGACGAGTCTGCCCAACAACCCGAACGCGTAACCATCGACCGTATCGTACCGGTCGAGATCCGCGGTCAGTGGTGTGTGGCTGACGCCAACTCCAAGGAACCGGTCGAGAAGAACATCCCCGACTGGGAGCCTGCCTGGCAGTGCTTCCTCTCCGACGACAGTTGGTCTGTCACGCTCATGATGTGCGGGAACGACGTGTGGATGGGTACGCGAACCACTCCCATGGAGAACGGCGAGATCCAACCCCGGCAGGATATGGAAGCAATCGAGATGAACCAGCAGGTCTGGCCGATCGTCACCAACGAAGAGCCCGATGAGCTGGAACTGCCCGATGAGCTGAACAACCTCCGGGAAGTTCGCTTCAAGTCCAATCGACAGGTGGTCGTACTGTTCCACGGCGATCGCGAACAGGAAAACTGGGAAATCCCAGCTGCCCTGTCCGAGCTGGTCACGCTTTCGCTGAGCGAAGGTCAACTGATTGCTACAACGATCGACGGAACTCAACGAGTGCTCGGCGTCATCACGGATCAACCGGAAGCTGATCTGCAGGCAAGTCTCGACAACGAGGCAGAAAGCCTGATGGGTCCTACTGATCCGGAAGCTGAGATCCTCGCTGCTGATGAGCAGGATGGAACTACTCGTCGCTACCAAGATCACTCCAGTCCACCTCAAGGTGGACAAGCCGCCGATCAACCAGGAGAAGATCAGCCGGAGGCCTAGCCTCCACACGCGATCACAGATCGCAAACGGCGGGCGCCCCTCACAGGGTGCCCGCTTTTCCTTTTGCCTAAAAACAAAAAACCCCTTAAAAAGGGGCTTTTATAGATTAATCTAGATATTTAGCTTTATTCATCAAATGTTCATCATAATCAATGCTATATATCGCTTCTCCTTCGTGAGTAGTCAGAAAATAATAATAATCATTGCTAGTCGGATAAACTACAGCTTTAATACTATCTATGCCTGGATTAGATATTGGCCCAGGTGGCAATCCTCTATACTTGTAAGTATTATATGGTGAATCAATTTCTAAATCAGCATAACTAGGTTGAGCTAAGCCTTTGCCAGTTACATAATTTACCGTAGCATCTGATTGTAAGCCAATACTAGCTTCAAGTCTTTTCAAAAATACATCCGCTATCATTTTTTTATCCTCATATTGAGGCACTTCTCTTTCTATAATAGAAGCTAAATTAACTACTTCAAAGATTGTTTTATCTTGTTTGGCAATTTCGTCTCTAATATCTTGAGTTAATTTTTTATCAAAATTATTTAAAACTTTTCTAATTAAATCTTCTTCAGTGGTTAATTGATCTACAAAATATGTATCAGGAAAAATATAACCTTCTAGACTAGCGCTACCAGGAGCATCAGCTAAGAAATCATAATCCCCTTTCCAACTATTTGCCTTAGAGCTTAGAATCATAAATTTATCACTATCCAACTCTGCCGCTTCTAAAGTATCAGTCATTAAAGCCCTGGTCCAACCTTCTAACAAAGTAATTGCATATTGAGATTGTCCTGGTCCTAAAACTAAAAGATTGGTCAAATGTCTCACAGAAATATTTTTTGGTATTTCATAAACACCAGCGATAACTTTACCTTCTGATTTTCTGAGCCATAGCCAAGTTTCAAAAACAAATTTGTTTTTTATTAAATTGGCGTCATGAAGTTCCTCACTAATGGCATTCACTCCTTGCCCATCTCTAATCACAAAAGTTTTATTATCAGTGCCATTGCCAGACACAATAGATATTAGAAACCAAATACTAGCTACTATACCAAAAAATACAATTAATTTTATTACAAACTTTGTCATAAGTATTTATCTAAATTTTCTTTTTTAATCTCTTTAAGTAACTCTTTCACATCTTGAGCTCTGTTGGCTGGACACAAAAGTATAGCATCCTCTGTTTCTACTAATATCATGTCCTCTACTCCAACTGTAGCAATTAATTTTTTATCGTTGAAACTATATAATAAATTATTTTTACTATCAAGTGTTACTAATTGTTTCGTATTTGAAACATTATTATTACCATCGCTCAAAACATCTTTAAGGCTTTTCCAGTGCCCAATGTCTGCCCAAGTTAATTCTGCTGGCATAACTAATTTATTTGGCATTTTTTCTAAAAGACCAACATCGATAGAAACTTTATCTACTTTAGCATATTCTGCCTCTATTAATGACTCATCTTTCTCAATATTTAATAAAGCTTGATAATGCTCGGGCAAATACTCTTTATACCATTTTAATAATTCCTTAGCTTTAAATACAAAATACGCTGCATTCCATAAATAATTACCAGATTCTATGAATTGTTTAGCTGTAGATATACCTGGTTTTTCCTTAAAAGATTGTACTTTGTGTATATTTTTCTTTACTTCTTCTCCTAGCTCAATATAACCAAAACCAGTTTCTGGATATTGAGGTTTTATACCTATAAGCAACATTTGATCTGATTGGGCTTCAATAATTTGTCCTGCCTCTTTTATTATATCTAAATATTTTTCTTCCTCCTTGATATAATGATCGCTATTAACAGTAGCTATAATTGCCTCCTCATCTATATTTTTTAATTTCATAGCTGCATAGCCAATAGCCATGGCTGTACCTTTCCCAATTGGTTCTCTAAAAATTTGTCTATCTTCTATATTAATTTGCGCCTTAGTGTCATCTGCCATACTAGCGCCAGTTACTACGAAAATATTCTCCTTAGCAAAACCTTTTAAAATACGATCATAAGTATTTTGAATCAAAGTCTTATCGTTAAGTAATTTTTGAAACTGCTTTGGATTTTTTTTACTAGATAGTGGCCAAAGCCTCTTACCTATTCCACCTGATAATATTAATGGATAAATCATTTAAGTTAATTTTATAATTAAAGATAAAATAAGTGTGTATACAAAAAATAAATAAAAATAATCTCGCTTCATAATAAGCTTGAGTAGAATTAAAGATAGATAGCCTATTATAAAAGTAAGTACAAAAGCTAAAATATAAATTGGCTCAAAAACAAATCCACGAGCAGTTAATAAAAATGATCCCAACATAGCTGGAATAGCCACTATAAATCCATAATCAAAAGCTTGAGTCTTTTTTATTTTCATAGCTAAAGCCAAAACTATAACTACTCCACTTCTAGATAAACCAGGCAGAACAGCAAAACCTTGTACTATACCTAAAACCACGGCGTGTTTCCAGGTTAAGGATTGACCTCCTTTAGTAAATTTACTAGCCAAGAGTAAAATAGCAGTAATCAAAAGCCAATTAGCAACAGAATCAACCGTACGGAAAGACTCTATATTTTGATATAAATGATAGCCAATAATCGCTGTAAATATATTAGAAATAATTACGTACCACCACCAATTTTCTTTTTTGTTTTTTTTGGGATCAAAAGGAGCTTTAATAATTTCAATAATTTGTTTTTTAAAAAACAATAAAATAACAGCCAAGGAAGCAATGTGTAAAAATATATCAAAAGACAAGCTAGCTTCTTTAATATCAAGCCATTTCTCAAACAAAACTAAATGGCCAGAACTAGAAATAGGTAACCATTCAGCTATACCTTGTACAATGCTTAAAATTAACGCTTCTGTGAATTCCATTTTAATTACTTTATTTTTCTGTTATAATGACTTTATAATAATATATATAATAAATCAAATATGAATGAATACAAGTTTTTCCTAATCCCCCTACTCGCCTTAGTGATCAACCAAATTATCAAATTAATCATTTTCCTAATAAAAGGTAGGTTTTCTTGGTCTCAAATATTTTCTTATGGTGGCATGCCATCTTCTCATACTGCCCTCTCTACTTCATTAGTGATTACCATGGGATATCTTAGGGGCTTAAATTCACCAGAATTTGCTATATCTTTGATTGTGGCTATTGTAATAGTTAAAGACGCTGCTGGTATTAGACGAAAATTAGGCAAACAAGCTTCAATAATCAATCACTTGATTAAAAAACTACCAGCTAAAGAAGGTTATAAATTTCCTGTGCTAAATGAACGATTTGGTCATACCAATGCTGAAATATTAGTTGGCTTTCTACTTGGTATTTTCACTACATATCTATTGATAAAACTAATAGTATAAATTTAGATTAAAGAGCTGCCGGTCATTTCCGGTGGTTTTTTGATACCCATAATTTTTAATACTGTAGGTGGCACGTCAGCTAAAACTCCTACTGGAGTGACATGACTAAGGTCTGTGCCAACATTACCAGCTAAAACACTTTTTCCCGCAAAATCATCACCAACGATAAATAATGGTACTGGGTTGTTGGAATGTAATTTGCTGATTTCACCACTTTGAAGATCATAAAGTTTTTCTGCATTACCATGATCAGCAGTTATTAAAGTTAAACCTCCATAGGACAAAACAGTATCTACCAATTCTCCAATTAATTGATCTATAATTTCTATAGCTTCTATAGTTGCTTGCATATTTCCCGTATGCCCAACCATATCTGGATTAGCATAATTAACTACAATAAAATCATATTGCCCTTCTTTAATGGCTTGAGTAATTTTTGAAGTAAGTTCTCGAGCTGACATAGCTGGCTTCTCAGCATAGGAAGTAACTTGAGGGGAAGGAACTAAAACTCTATCCTCTCCTTCGTAAATAGTTTCCTGTCCACCATTAAAAAAATAAGTAACGTGAGCATATTTTTCAGTTTCAGCAATATGAAGTTGTTTAAGCCCTGCCTCAGATAAAACTTTAGCTAAAGGCACATCTATAACCAAGGGTGGAAAAGCCACTTGGACAGGTAAATCTTTTTCATATTCTGCCATAGTAACCATAAAAAGATTTTTAAAATATGGTCTTTTGAATTTTTCAAAACCTGGCAGAGTTAAAGCCTGTGTTAATTGCCTAGCTCTATCTGATCTAAAATTAAAAAATATTACACTATCACCATCTTTGATGGTACCTTTTGGTTTGCCAAGATCATCTAATATTACAGTTGGTACAAACTCTTCATCGTAGACTTCTTTATCATATGATGCTTGAATAGCCTCCAAAGCATCTTCATATTTTTCATCTGATTCGCCATCTACTATAGCTCGCCAACTTTTTTCTATTCTATCCCAACGATTATCTCGATCCATAGCATAAAAACGGCCACTCAAACTAGCCACCACTCCAATACCAACCTTTTTTAATTTTTCTTGTAATTTACTAACAAAATTAATACCACTATTACGAGGAGTATCACGACCATCTAAAAAAGCATGCACATAAACTCTAGACACTTTTTGTTGATGAGCTAATTCTAATAAAGCATACAAATGTTCATTATAACTATGAATACCTCCTGAACTTACTAAACCTATAAGGTGTAAAGCCTTTTCATTCTTATTAGCATTTTCACAAGCCTTAATAAAAGTTTCATTATTATAAAACTCTCCATCTGTGATAGCTTTAGTAATCCTAGGTAAATTTTGATAAGGAATTACTCCTGAACCTAAAGAAAGATGACCTACTTGGGAATTGCCCATTTCACCCCAAGAAAGCCCCACTGCTTCACCGCTAGCTGCCAAAGGCATAATAGGATAGTTCTGTGAATATTTATCAAAATTTGGTGTTTTAGCTAATGAAATAGCATTAGATCTAGAAGGCGGAGCAATGCCAAATCCATCTAATATTACGAGTACTACTGGTCTAGGTCTTTTCATTTTATTTAATAATTAAAGATTTTTCACTTATTAATTTTGGTTTCTTTATATTTAATATATCTAAAACAGTTGGTGCTATACTAGCTAATTTACCATTAGCTCTTAATTTAAAATCATGATGATTAACAATAATAAAAGGCACTGGATTAATAGAATGCTCAGTATCAATTTCCCTAGTCTTTAAATTAATCATCTCTTCTACATTACCATGATCAGCAGTAATAATAACTGTGCCTTGTTTTGCTAAAGTTGCTTTAATAATCTGGCCAACAGATTTATCTACTAATTCTACTGCCTTGATGCCAGCTTCTAAATTACCAGTATGCCCGACCATATCTGGAGCTGCAAAATTAGCTAAGACAAAATCATATTTATCAACTTTAAGATCTTTAATAACTCGCTTAGTTAATTCAACAGTACTCATAGCTGGATCTTCGGCATAAGAATTAACATCTTTAGAAGGAATAACTATCCAATCTTCTCCAGCCACCGGATGAGCATATCCGCCGTTGAAAAAATAAGTGACGTGGGCATATTTTTCTGTTTCAGCAATGTAACATTGACGAATATCCTTAAGAGCCATTGGTAAAGTATCTGGAATATCAATACCAGGATAAGCTGTTAGTACACCTTCTAAGTCAGGTCCGAAATCTGTTAAAGCCACGAACAATAAATTTTCAATTTTTTTACCGGGTTTAAAAGCTCCTGGATTTTTTTTAGTAAAATTTGGCTGAGCAAAAGTTTTGCTCAGTTGTCGAGCTCTATCTGATCTCAAATTAAAAAATATAACTGAATCATTACTATTAATAGCGCCAATTGGCTTGCCATTTTTATCAACCACAACAGAGGGCTCGATAAATTCATCGCTTTCTCCTCTATTATAGCCTTGATTTACTGCTTCTACAGCGCTAGTAACTTGATGCCCCTTACCCCTAACTAAAGCATCAAAAGCCTTTTTAGTTCTTGGCCAAGATTTTTTTCTATCCATAGCATAAAAACGACCCATAACACTAGCAATCTTGACTCTATCGCTATTAAATATTGATGTATATTGACTAAGAATTTTAAGTGCTGCAAATGGTGGAGAATCACGACCATCACTGAAAAGATGAAGATATATATTTTGCTTAGTACGGCTAATAAAAAAACTGATTAAGGACAAAATATGATCATCATTAGAATGAGGACTAGAACCATCTGATAAAAGTCCCATTAAATGAACGTCTGAATTATGTTCTGTTACATGATGGGCCGCTTGCAAGAAAGCGGGATTTTTAAAAAAGGTACCATTATTAATACTCTTAGAAATAATCACCGCATCTTGCTCAACTACTCTGCCTGCCCCGATATTCATATGACCAGCTTCTGAATTACCGGGTTGCTTGTTCGACAAACCAACGTCTTTAGCAGAAGCCTGCAATAAAGTATTAGGATATTTTTTGTAAAGCTCGTCTATAACTGGAGTTTTAGCCAAAGCAATAGCATTACCTTCTTTTTTATCCCAAACACCCCAACCATCTAATATTAAAAGCAATAAAGGCGTATTAATTTTCTCTATATCTGACATATATTATTTTAATTTTTGTTCAATTTTTAATAATCTATTGTATTTAACAGTTCTTTCTCCTCTAGCAGTAGAGCCGGTTTTTATATAATCAGCATTTACAGCTACTGCTAAATCAGCAATGGTAGTATCTGAAGTTTCGCCACTTCTATGGGAAACTATTACCTTATAATCATTATCTCTAGCCTCTCTAATAACTTCTAAAGTCTCTGTTAAAGTGCCAATCTGATTAAATTTAATAAGAATTGTATTGGCCACTCCCATTTTTATACCTTTTTTGAAACGTTCAATATTAGTTACAAAAAGATCATCACCAATTATTTTAATATTATTAGTTTTTATGAATTCGTCTTTACTAATGTCGGCCCAAGCTCCCCAATCTTCTTGATCCAGAGGGTCTTCTACTAAAGTCAGCGGATAAAGTTCCATTAAGTCAAAATAAAAATCTATCAATTCATCATCTGTAAAAACTTTACCCTCTAGATCTAAATTATAAACTTTTTTCTTTTCATCATAAAATTCTGAAGCCCCAGCATCAATTCCTAAAAATATATCCTTCCCTGGCTTATAACCACTAGATTCTATGGCATGAATTATAAACTCAAAGACTTGTTTGTGTGATTTTACATTTGGCGCATAGCCCCCTTCATTGCCTAAATCAGTATCGTGCCCAGCCACTTCTAAAAGATCACCCAGTTTATGAAAAACCTCACTAGCCTGTCTTAACTTTTCGGAAAAAGTTTTGGCTTTTTCAGGAGCCAACCAAAATTCCTGAATATTAATATTAGTAGAAGCATGTGCTCCGCCATTTATAACATTAACTACTGGCGTGGGCAGATTATATTTTTTCAATTTTGGATTATACAAACTACGTAAATGTTCATATAATTCTATATTATTAAATTTAGCAGCAGTATGAGCTACAGCTAAAGAAACTGACAAAATAGCATTGGCCCCTAATTTGCTTTTATTATTTGTACCATCTAGCTTGATCATCAAACTATCAATTTTAACTTGCTGAGTGACAGATAAACCACTTAGCTCTTGATTCAAAACATCATTAACATTAGCGATAGCCTTAAGCACTCCCTTACCTTCATATCTGCTTTTATCACCATCTCTAAGCTCGTGAGCCTCAAACTTACCAGTAGAGGCTCCTGAGGGTACTGCGGCACTGGCAGATATTCCATTAGACAACTCCACTGTGGTTTCGATAGTCGGATTACCTCGGGAATCAAGAATTTCTATAGCACTAATTTTCTTTATTTTATCTGGCATATTTTATTTTATTAATTTGTCTAAAGATGGCATCTTGCCGCCGCCTAAAAAAGTTAACATAGCTCCACCACCTGTAGATATAAAATGAAATTGTTTATCTAATTTTAATTTTTGAGCTAGTTCTACTGTTTCTCCGCCACCTAATATTACTTTGGCCTTTGTTTTAGTTAAAATCTGCATTATTTGTTTTGATCCTTTAATATAAATTGGATTTTCAAAATATCCAAAAGGACCATTCCAAATTACCAATTTAGCCTTAGCTAAAATATCAGTAAATTGATCTAAAGTTTCAGGGCCAATATCTAAAATCATCTCATTTTTAACTACATCAGCTACTGTAACAATCTTTCTTTTCTTAGCTTTAAATCCACTAGCTACAGCTGCATCTAAAGGCATTTCTACTATACCACCTAATAATTCCTTGGCTAGCTTCATAGAATCTTTATCAAACAAAGACTTACCAATATTATAACCGCTAGCTTTCAACATGGTATTAGCTAAAGCTCCACCTACTAAAACATTATCCGCTTTTTTACTAAGTTTTTTGATCAATTTCATTTTAGTGGCTGCTTTAGCTCCACCAAATATAATTACTAAACCTTTTTTAATATTAAGAATTTGTGACAAATGCTCTATTTCATCTCTGATTAAAAATCCAGCGTAAGCAGGTAAATAATGAGTAATGGCTTCCATAGAAGAATCAGCCCGATGTAAATTACCAAAAGCATCATTAACATAAACATCGCCCAATTTAGCAATAGCTTTGGCTAGACGTTTACAATTTAATTTTTCACGAGGCTCAAAACGAATGTTCTCAAGCATGGCCACTGATCCATTAGACATCTCCTGACTATCTTCTTCGTAATCTCTAAAATCATCAGCCCAAAATTCTATATCTTGTCCTAACTTTTTACTCAAAGCTTGAGCTACTGGTAAAAGAGATAATTTTGGATCTACCTTGCCTTTAGGTCTACCCAAATGAGCTATAATAATAACTTTAGCTTTTTGCTTAAGTAAATACTTTATCGTGGGAACAGCTCTATCTAACCTCCAATCGCCGTGCTGCTCTACTTTGCCCTGGTCATCAAGTGGTACATTAAGATCTAGACGTAGTAGTACTCGTTGACCAGATATTTTTTTTATTTGATCTATTATTTTTAATTTCATAATAAACTACTATTCTTTTGGTATAAAAATACTTGTTACAAAATCATGTTCGGCCAACTCACAAAGTACATCAGTCGGAATCTGAGCTAAACCATGATCAAATATCCAAGAATCTTTTCTCATACTAACGCCTAATTTATTTAATTCTGTAGTCACTTCTTCACTAATTGGCACTTCTTTAAAGCTAATAAAAGCTCCAATTAGACTAGTATCACCCCTCAGACTATAAACTGAAGCATCTATTTTATCAGAAGCACAGCCAGCAGTATATTGTAAAATATTTTCTTCTACTGGTTGCTCATTAGTAGAATAAAAAATAAAGCCTAAAACTACGGCAATTACTAATAAAATAATCATTATATATTCTTTTTTCATACAATAAATAAAGAAATTTAATATTAAACTGTAAGAGTATTATAACATTTTTGAAAGATTTTTGAAACTAAAATTTAACTGTTATTATTGACAAATACAAAGATCAATGTTATGATAATTGTTCGTTCATTTTCGCCGCCCTATCATAGGGCACTTACTCGATGTTTCCGTCAGGAAAGGATGTCTATGACGCGCGAACAAAAACAAGCATTCGGTTACGGATTCGGCAGGTTCGCCCTGCAGTACAAGCTCTGGAAGTTCATCTTCCTCTTCTCGTTAATCATCGGCCTAGCCGCCAGGAGCTGACATCATGACTGCTGAGCAGTCTTTCACATATGACCATTCTTTTAAGCTTCGGCTTGATTGAATGGTTTTCTTTTTAGACTCATTCAAATATGTTAATCATTGACAAAATGGCTAAAATTTGATATAATTATATATTCGCGGTTGAAAAACCATAGTTAGTGTTCATCACAATTAGCAGGAGGTATAGTCGTGCAGCGACTAAACTTACACCACACTCCTGCTAAAGGGAGTGTACAAGGCTCGATCTTACCGATTCAAGGCACCTGGTGCCAGTCCTCTATTTGGACCAAGTACTGGACCAAATGGTTGGCTGAAGTCGGCTACCAATCGTGGGTTATGGACTATCCAGTAGAAGGAACTACGTCCATCTCCAATCAAGTTGACCTCACTCACCAGGTTATCAATCAGATCGAAAACGAATTCGGCGTCAGCCTCTCTCTGTTTGGCCACTCACGTGGTGGTGCAGTTGCCCAAAAGGTAGCTTCAGAAAGAGACCTGGCATCTATCGTGCTATTAGGAAGTTCGGCCCCTTGGCCGATCTGCAACATCCGCTGGCCGTTAGTATCCGAGTTCTGGCGCTACTTGCCACAAATTCTCTTCTCGAGACTCTTCCGACCTAGCAATGCTGTGCTAGACCGACTGGAGTTTCACCGTTTTCCAAACGGCGAAGAGTTGATGGCAGATCTGATACCCGACTCTGGTCGGACCAGTCTGGAAATTCTGCTCAGCCTGACCAAGGTTGATCACCTGAGGTGCGATGCCCTGATCGTAGCTGGTCAGTATGACCGCATCATGCCTGTCGGTATCCAAAAAGCGCTGCATGAAAAATATGGCCGGCGCGCCGATTACCTCGAACGTCCGCATGGGCACATGCCCATGTTAGAAGAGAACTCAGGCTCAACCCTGAGGGAAATCGTAGACTGGCTCAACATATGGGCCTAGAGCTCCGTGATTGGATTCGCGGGGCTCTGTTTTTTTGTGTAAATAAAAAACCGCCCATTCGATTTTACTAAGGACGGTAATAAAATAAAAATTATTTTTCTTTAGTATAGTCTACCATATTAATACTAATAAAACTTTCTATGGCTTTAACAACATCAACTTTCAACTTAGGAGGACTTTGGGCTACCCAAACGGCAAAATTATATAATTCTTGATTATCTACTTTTATCCATTTGTTATTAATAGATAAAAACACAAACAAAGTAGTAACTGCTATTCTCTTATTTCCATTTTGAAAAGGATGATTTTTTATCAATAGATAAAATAATATAGCTGCCTTACCTTTCAAGCCAACATATAAAAACTTTTTATTAAATCTTTGAAAAGGCGTCTTCAGGCAACTTTCTAAAACATTTGGATATCTAGTTTCAAAGGGGGGAATTGATTCATCCCATGTCATGGTGTCTATGGCTAACCTGTGGGATAAATATTCAATGATTTCTACTGTAATTTTTTTGACTTGCATCTTATTCTTCGCCCAAAAGTTTTAAAGCTTGGCCATATTCACTAACTACCATATCTACACTGCTATCAATCCTCTTTTTTAGCTTATCTGAAACTTCATCAGAGATAAGATCTAAGACGTCTTTTTTGTAGATAATATAATTTCTACCAGCTTTTTGAGCTTTAATCTGACCTTTTTTAACTTTGTTAAAAACAGCAATACGACTGATACCCAAAATATCAGCTAATTCTTTTATAGATAATATATCCTTTGTTTTCTTCATAAAATTGTGTTAACTTATGCTTTTATAGGTTAACATATGTTAACCTATATGTCAAGAGTTAACATAGATTACTATCCTCTCTTCGTCATACTCCTGTCCAGTAAAGATTGCTTGCACAACACTCGCTCACCCCAAATGCAACAGTATAAAAATGGTTTAGAAAATGTCGCATTTTGTTCAACAACTATTTTCTCTTTGGCTCAACAACTACTCCCTTCTGAGACCACATATCAAATATATAGTATATACCCGTAATATGTTCTTTTTCAAAATCAGGGTCAGTCTGTGCTTTTTGAATATTTTTCAAAAGCTGGTTGAGCATAATTTCTATCCCACTATTCACTATTTTTCTCAAGTGCTGCGGCCTGATACATATTTCTTTTGGATTTTTTTCTTTTCTTTCGTTATAAAACTCTTCATATTCTTCATTCGTCAATCCTTCACACATGACAGATATTCCAGGAACGCCTATACCATAAAAATGAACGGCAGCGCTACGAAATTCATAAAGCTTGTGCTCATTAAGACGCTTCAAAAATTTATTATTTTTATATTCTTTATTATCAGAACAAAATAAAAAATTTTTAGCAAATACTCTAAAATTTTTTCCCACACCATCAACTTCCTTGTCGGAATAAGATACTTTTTTTGTATACTGATGCCAATAATTAGCTGCTAATTCAATAACAGTAAATATGCCTATCAATTGCATTTGTGTTGGAATAATCTCTTTATTATCACGAGTCTTATAAAACAATTGATTTAAATCACCATTAGCGCGTGTCAAATGTTGAAGTACTAACTTCTCTCTAATATTATGATCTTCGATCATATTTTGTCTAAATTTTTTATGATCCATAAATTAATATGCTCACAGGCAACTCAAAAAGCCGCCGATGTAAATAGTACCTACTTAGATACGTTTTCTAATTTATTCTTAAGCCAATCTACGAATTCTTTATAACTTATATACCCATGTTCACGATCCTCTTTAGGTGGCTCAACTCCTGTGTATTCAAATTTCTCTTGTATCTCTGTAAAATAGTCGTGATCTTGTTCACTTAAATCTTCATCGGAAACTTTGGTTATATAACACGCATAAAAATTATCTTCAAACTGATTATAATCAAGTTTGCCATCAACTGCCTCTTGCAACGTATCTGATAAATATTTTTTATGATTCATTTTTTAAAGCATTAATAAATTTATTTGCTATAGAATCGTATTTATCTTTACCTTTGACTAATTCTTCATTGAAGAATGAAACAAACACCTCGTGAATCCAATCTCTCAACTCTTCATTCCCAAGATTAACAATATCCTTTTCTAATATTTTCTCAATCTCTGGATCATATTCATTTAAAGATTCTGGGGTATCAGAATCTACAAGACCCAAAGGATCTTCTTCATTGATGATACTTTTTAATAACTCATAATTTTTAGATTTTTCCATATTTCTATTTTAATAATTTAAACCTATCTGGAGAGCTCTTTGGACTTAAATTTCTAATAAAGTTCTCTGTTGATACTAATGCCTTTTGTGCTCTGTCTGTAACTATAGTAAATCCACCCCTTCCTCTTTCTCCAACTGTATGCAGTAAATTACCTGTTTTGGTATCAAGATACTTTGTTCCATTTTCTATAGCAGATGAAATTTGTCCTGCACTCATGCCTCTTTTAGCAAACTGCTCCGCTGCATGTTTAGTTACCCTTAATCCAAACACTTTTTCCCCAGCTGTTAATAATGTTTTACCAACAACCTTACCTTCTCCACCTGTACTAGCATCAAATGCTGCAAAACCAAACGCTAACATTCTAGTACCACCGCTTTGGTCTGGGTCAAAGACATCAGCAATATTATTAGCTATATCACCCATACTACGTGATACGAAACCAGAGACTTTATTAACAAATCCACCCTGACTACTCGTATAATCACCTGCTCTATTAAAGAAACTACCTATACTTCTTTGTCCACTTGCTAAATCTCGACCAAATGGACCAGCAAATTCTCCAGTATCATCAGTCATTACTACAGGATTGTTTATACTATATGCATAACTATTTAATTGCTGTGGATTTATAAGAACTTTATTTATATTACCATTTACAATACTTTTTAACTCCTCTGGATTATGTAATTTTAATATAGCGGGATCAATTGAAACAAATCGTCCTGTCTCATTATCCATATACCTAGCCCCAAAGTATTGAATATCCGTTTCTTCGTCATACTCCTGTCCAGTAAAGGTTGCTTGCACGACACTCACTCCACCCTTCGACTTCGCTCAGGCTCTGCGAAATGGGACAAATGGGACACTATAAAAGGGATATTTCGTGTCTCATTTCTTCAATATATAAAAGAGCTAATTTGACTCAATAAGAATTTTATAACTTAATATAATTATTAACTAACATCATATATATTATAACCTAATATCTTATATTTATCACTACCACAATACTCAAATAAAGTATCTTTAAAATTAGGTGGTATTTTTCTATACGAATTAATTAACACAAACTTTTTGGATCTACAATGTGATTTACAAATATCAATAATATTATTATTTTCCTTATTAATTTTGATTACTTTGAAATGCTGTAATCCATAAAAGGGCCATGTATTATTAATACGCTCATCATAATATTCAGGCATCTTACCATCATCAAAAGCAAATAATTCAATCCAGCCCCTTCGTTTATTTATACCCATGAGTCCAAGTTTTTTAAAGAAATCAAAAGAATCTTTTTTAATACCATCATCAGATAACACAAATATAGACACATCTGGCACATTAACGGGTTCGTTGTTGGTTAAATAATCTTCTAAAAATTTTATTAATTCTTTTCTGCTTTCCTCTTTAGCAAAAAAGATTTTTGTTTTATATTTTGTATCAAGCTTTAATTCTTTTATGGTTCTACCCATAAAAGAATCTGTCGCCAATACATCAACGTATGGAAGATAACTAGATATTATGTCTATATCAGTCCCATCACTTACTTTAATAGGACGATTGTTATGGACTGTTAATAGATATGCCCACATACGAGCATAAATATAATATTGTGGTATTATGAAATCTTCAGAATCTATAAATTTATTTATAGATTCTGCATCTCCTTTAAATAACCAATTAATTTTATCAATATTATATTGTTTAAATCTATCTCTTATAGCGCCTATTTCTAATTCCGTCTGTTTTTCAAAAGAAATATTTTTTTCTTTTAAATTTTTTTGAACTTGTTGTAATTTTTGAGCTTCTTGCTCTCTTCCGTCTGTAAGTAATTGAAGATAAGAACTACTTCTTATATCAATGTCAAATTGTTCTAATATTTTATCTGGGTTATCTGTATATACAAATGACCATTCTATAGATTTTCTTTTAATACCTAAAAAAATTTCTCCATTTCTCACTATTTCAGAAGTTTCTAAAGTATCTTCATGGTGTAATGATATTTGACCCATATAGCTTTGAAATTGTCCAATTCTATCAGTAAGTTTTCCCGCTAAACTTGATTCGATCTTATGAAAAAAAGATTTTGGTACGATTATCTTTTCTTCCAAAAAACCTCTATGAATTAAATCAAAAAGTTTTTTATAATCTAAATTAACTTTGCTATTAATATCAACTTTAGCAATTTCACTAATAAAATTTTGATCTAAATAAATTATTAACTTTTTAGTTAACTTTCCCATATAAAATAGAGGTTATTTGGTAAAAGAAACCAAAAAGTCGTCTAAAAGACGACTTTTTATTCTATTAATCTATTGCATACTGATTTTTTACTTTTAACCAAGTAAGTATTCCTTTTTCAGTCTTTTCGGGAAAATTCGGATTTTCCTGCAAAATCATTTTTGCAAGTTCATCAAGTCCATAGTATTCTTCAAGAAAAGTGTAGCCAGTTTTAGTTAAGGTGCTTTCTCCAGATTCAAGCTCCCAAATAAAATCTAATAACTTTTTCTTGTCTAAAAAGTCAGCAACATAAGATTCATCATCTTTCTTGTAATTACAAACTCCTAATATTTTGCCCTCAAAATTTTTAACAATGCCTTCTTTTGTATTCATATAATTATTTAATTTTACTAATTCTATCTAAGTAACTACTAATCTTATTAACATTTTCAACTTTATAAAAAGTCTTAATTTTATTATTGGCATCTAATATAGCAGAAAAGTTATTATTAACATTATAATATACTTTATCCGCACCTTCTTTAAAAACATTTGTATAACCGCTTTGGACAAAATCATTAGCTTTTTGATAATACTGACCAAGATTTTTAGCACCTATTTTATCACCCTGTTTCTCAAAATGTCCCACTAAATTTTTAGCACTATCAGCCACTCTTCCTGGACTCCAGCCTCTACCAGATTGTAAAGCTTTATCAGCCTGAGTCATGGCAGTACCACCTATCAAACCAACTTCTGTTAATCCCCAAGTAATAGCGGCAGACGACCCATAAGCAGCTAATCCACTACCTACACCAATTGCCAAACTAGATTTACCTGGATTATCCATAATCGCTTTAGCAGTATCACTATCATTATACAATTGATTTGCAGCTTGTCCAAGCTCTGTTTGAAAGCTTGACCATGATTGCCCATTACCAAATGTTGATATATTACCCCAAACAAATGCTTTCCACCAATTACCATCAGGGTCTACAAATATAACTGGATTATTCTTAGAATATGAATAACTATTTAAAGCTTGAGGATCTGAAAGTATATTCTGTAATTCCTGCCCAGATATTTTCTTCAACTGATTACCATCGTGGAGCACCAACATTACTGGTTCCATTGCAGTAAATCGTCCTATCTCATTATCCATATACCTCGCACCAAAATACTGAAGTGAATTTTCTTCGTCATACTCATGCCCAGTAAAAGTGTAATCATTATCTAAATCTTGTATTGTACTCTCATAATTAATCTTACCAAAAGGCTTGTAATCTGACAATTCGGCTACAGCGCCTGTGGAATCTGTACGCAAAGAACTAGAGCCTAAATGATCACCAAGTATAAAATATGGATCATCACTTTCATTAACTGTGGCTACTTTAATATTATTTACATTGATATGCGTCTTGGCTTGATTAGCTAAATTCTTTTCAAAGTAGCCATCTACATATTTATCTTCCTTAACTCTGCGAAGCTCCCAATTCCCCGCTCTTCTGCCAGCCGCCATCCGCACAGAATTATCACTGCCAACCATAGCAGCCTCTATCATGCATATTTCTTCAATATCAGGTGGAATCCAAACTAACTCTTCAGTATATTTAATAAATCGTTGATTATTGTGATCGTAATCATAGTAGGTATTATTTTCACTGGCTATATCATAAGTACTATCTAGTCTAGATCTATGATCCCAAATAAATTTAGATATATTATTGGTCTTGGTATTACCTGCGTCATCGTAGGTAAATGTACGACCTGTTAAACTAGACAATTGATGAGGATTATCATTATCATAATTCATAGTACCTAAGTCACTATTATAGATCATATTACCTACGGCATCATAATTATATACTTTAGAATAATTATCTGCGGGATGTGAAATATAATTAACTGTAGAACTAGCTAGCCGATAAAGATCATCATAGTCATACCAAGTAGTCTTGGCTAAATCAGTACTAGAGCTGTCTGTAATCTGAGTGATATTACCCACAGCGTCATAAGTATAGTGGATATCTTGCAAGGTAGTAGTGCCATGGGTAGTATCTAAGTCAGTTAATCTAAAATTCTCTTGAGGGTTATAAATATAATCAGTGATGACTCCATTTGATCTTTCTAGATGAGTCATCTGACCATTTTGGTTATACTGTATATTATCTACTAGTACTACTGGCCCTGAACCTTTATCGAGACTAACAGAATCTACTTGGCCTATATTATTAAATCCATAGCTAACTACATGGCCATTTGGATAAGTGATGCTCTCTGCTTCACCATTTAAATTGTAATCAAAATTCATGACGAAATCTTCATTCTCAATGGTAGTTGTAGATGTTCTAAGATTGCCTAATATGTCATAATCATAGGCCCTGCGATTGTTATTGCCATAATAGGCGTGAGTAAGTTGACCTATGTCTCCATCTTCATCGTAGACATAAGATATTTTATTTACATTGTCTAACTTTTCATATTCTACTCTATTGAGATCATCATAGACATAAGATATGTTGTCTCCTTTGAAACTAGTTTCTGTCTCTACATTACCATTTTTATCGTGAGTATAGTTAATCTTCTCTGGAGTAGTGACTGTAGATTTATGAACCATATCCTGCCAATCTAGATTGTCTAGATCATCATAGTGAAAATTTCTAATATTGCCTTGCTCATCTGTAATCTTTTTAAGTTTATTAGTCAAAGTATAATCATAGCTAGTAGTGTATACACTAGTGTCATTGTATTCTTTGACTTCTATTAAATTGCCGTGAGCGTCCTTAGTTAAATCTTTGATATTATTATTAGCATCTGTGATAGTAGTGGTAAATCCATCGTAATCATAACCCGTAGTACCCACTGGAGTGGTTTCTATCAGTACTCTGCCTAGAGCATCGTAAATATATGTCTTAGCTGGTTGACTTAAATTTGGCACTGAGTAATCTATAGCTGTAGTAATATACGGCAGTGATTGACGATCTACTCTACCTTGAGAATCATAGCTAATATCCACTGCGGTGTATTCACTAGTATTATCTGTCTGAGATTTGCTTTGTATTACTCTATCTAGACCATCATAGTATTCACGAGATGTTACAAAATTTGTAGAGTCAAAATAATTCTTGGTTTCTGTATGCCTTGGTAAAACAGTGTCTTGATAACTCACCTCTTGTTTTAATACCAAACTACCAAAATTATCTGGATCTGAAATTTTTGTTTCTGTTAATCTACTAAAAGCATCAAACTTGTTTACAGTCATAGCTCCATTAGGAGTAGTGCTAGTAGCTATTTGGCCGTTTAGTAGGTTGTAGTCCGTGTAACTAGTATTGCCTAAGGGATCAGTGCTAGAAGCTGGATACATATTGTAGCTATCATAACTTAGAGTAGTAGTAGCAAACTTTGGATCAGATTGCTCATATACCAAACCATATGAATCAAAATTTCTATTTAATTCCACATCATCAGTGATATAATCTTCTTTAGTTAAATTTATTTTATCTACTTGGCCATGAGCTTGATTGTTGTAGTAAAGATCTTGAGCTTTACTATCTACTGTATCTGAAATAGTCTTTGTTTTTGGCGCAGCTAAAATATGTTTAGTGGTATTTTCAGCATAATCATAATCTGTATCTTTTTCGTCGCCTGTTAGCTGATTAGTTACTTCCCCTGTCCCAATATTTATAACCACTTCTCCTAAATTATTTTCTACTAGAAGATTACCTGTACTGGTACTATATTGATACTGAGAAGCTGTGGACTTAGTAGTACCTACAAAATTAGTATTTGCCTTCTGAGTATTGTAGACAAATTTATTATCATCTCCTTGATCATATTCTTCCCATTTATATAGCTGCTGTTTTAATAGATCATCAGTGCTAGCATCGTAGACTTCCTGACGATATTGCCTGCCTATTTTGTAATAGCTGTCATTATATTCACCTTGACTAGAATTGGAATCATCACCTTGGTGATAATAATTTACAGTTTTGGTATCACTTTCTGTTTTCTCTACTTTTCCAAAGCCGGCAAATTTTTTATCATATGGATTATTAGAATCATAATAATATTGCCCATCACTATATTCATAATCAATATCAGAAATATTTCCTAAACCATCATCTATAGTAATTTGACTGACAGTCTGTACTACAAATGGAAGCTCTGGATTTAATAACCCACTAGTGCTAGTAGCCTGAGCTGAAGATTGATATTCTATACCTATCTCTGACCCCTCTTCAGTTATTATATTATTTACTATATCTTCACTATCACCTGAATTATTAAAATATATCTTATCATTTCCAAAATCTACTAAATCTACTAAACCATCAGCATCCATATCAATAGTAAATATGCCATAACGCTCTGTTATAAATAAATCTGGTTGTACAGCAAAATATACGGGAAGTTCATAATTAATATCTATATCAAAAGATCCGTCGCCATTATTTATATATACTCCATTACCATTTAGCAGAACACTATCAATTGATTTTAAAATATCCACTAAACCATCGCCGTTTACATCTGCTAAACGTCCACCTTTATCAAGATAAGTAGGTGATCCATAACCAGGTATTTGATTTAAACTAAAATCACCATTATTAATATAAAAAGAGCTATATTGGACCATATCACCTAAACCATCTTGATTTACATCAGATAAAAATCTATTATTTGTACTTATTTGAAATGGAAAATCATGCTCCATATCACGTTGCCAACCATTAGGTCCCTGATTAATATATATCTCACGCCAATCATGAGTTAAATTTGTATAAACTACATCTAATAATGAATCGCCATTAACATCTACATATACGAGAGCTGAAGAAGAGTCTAAGGGCGTATCAGTAGGAAAACCTACTGCAGGCGCTGGCCAAGTACTAGGACTCCAAGTACAATCACCATTATTAGTATAAAATGTACTCCAAGTGGATATATCATTTAGACCATCGCCGTTTACATCTAAAGTAAGATAACCACGTTCGTATGTTCTGGCTGGTATAGGAGGTAAGCAGTTTGGATCATCAGTCCAAGTGCCATCACCATTGTTTATATATGTTTTTCGAATATTTGGATTAGCGTCAATATGATAAAAAATATCTGGATAATTATCTCCATTTAAATCTGCCAAACTTAATACCCTATAATCTACCCACGTAGTTGATGGCAACATAAAATCACTCTGCTCTGCCCAACCCACAGCTCCATTAGTGTAATCAAACTCCGTAGCTGGCATAGTAATTTCATCACCAGAAATAGCAGTCATAGCTACTTGCCCCGGAGCTTCATCCTGATATTGAGCTGAGGATTTATAATTTATATCTATTTGAGAACCTCCTGAAATATTAATAGTATTCATTACATCTACTTCTTGTTCTAAGTCAAATAAATGAATTCTTCCCCACATACCATCTACCCAATCCACAAGTCCATCGCCATTCATATCAGACACTGTGTATCTAGCTGAATAATCATAAACGCTAGAAAGTGAGACTGGGATAACATATGTATTATCTTCTGTCCAGGTGCCATCGCCATTATTCAAAAATATTCCGTTTGTTAAATTATACAGATCTTTTCGTACAACATCACTTAAACCATCACCGTTTATATCCATTATTTTCCCAACTTGCACATAGCCAGATCCAGCAAAGTTATGCCATATTTCTAATGCCTCATAATTTGAATCCAAATACCATCCTGTCCCATCAGCATTATTTATGTATACACCATTTTGATCCATAAAATCTACAAAACCATCTCCATTTATGTCCATTGGCATTGCAGATGGATCACCTGCTCCAATTGGAAAATTTATTTCATAATTATGATCTCTAACGAACTCAGAACCATTGTTTATATATACCTCTGACTGCCAATTAAAACTAGAATTGAGCCAAGCTCTAATTTTATCAACTTTTCCGTCATTATTTATATCTATATAATTATAATAAGCAACATCAAACCATGTATTATCTCCATAACCATCTTCTCTGTTCCAGTTCAAATTTCCGTCATTTAAAAATATTCCATTATAATCACTATAGCCAGAAATAAAATCAATAAGGCCGTCTCCATTAAAATCAGCTAGTTGAAATATTTCAGTGAGCCAAGTTTGAGCAGATGTAATAGGGACATTTGGGTTTAAATGCTCTTCCCAAGAGCCATCGCCATTATTTAAGTATATAGCGAAATCATCTTCGTCGTTACTACCATTATGAATTAAGCATAAAAAATCAGATAAAGAATCGCCATTTAAATCTGCTATGGTGATTGATTCTGACCCTCCATAACAGTTACTTGGATAGCTGTAATTTGATAAAGTCCATGTTTTTTCTGGAATATTATAATCAAAGCTATCTTCTGGCATAGCCATCATTACACCACTATTAGGATCACGAGCGCCTTCTACAATATTATCTAAAAGTGAACGATTGTCATTATCTCCGGTAATATAATTCAAATGATATCTTTTTTCCCATTGATTATTAACACTTATTTCTATTTCATTAATACGATAATCATTATACACATTAAAACCAGTGGCAAAACTATTTAAATTATCATTCCTGGCTTCTCTTAAAAACTCTACTTCAAAAATACCGTCAGTAGTACTATGTCCAGTATAAAATATTTTATAAGGATAAATCTGACCATTATCTTTGTAGTATTCATAACGGATAAAATTATCATTAGTATCACGTATCTCTTCCAACATCCATTTAAAAACTTTAGTCGGATCACCCAAATCATCCTGACGAGAATTTATTGTAGCACCAAAAGTGTATACTGTACCTTGCTTATCTTTGACTATCCATGTATCAGTACTAGATGCATATTCATAATCAAAAAATTCCCCATTGTCTACTTTTGAAGAGTGTCCACCATTTGCATCTATAGACACTAATTCGCCAGTCAATGAAGAATTAAAATATGGATCTGAATAAATTTTGTCTATACCTTTTTTATTTATCCTTTCTATATAAGGAATATTAATGCTCCAGCCATAGCCAAACAAATTTTGATTGTCGCTATTTTGATTATTGTATGTCAACTGTAAGTCTGGTTGCAAACCATTTCTGCCAACAGGCACTTCTATAGGGTAAGCATAGTTAAATGCTCCTGTATTGCTATCTGTGTCAATATTCAATTTATCAACCAAAGATTTTATTTCATCTTTTTGAATATAGGGCTCTGGATCATCAGTGGTAGCCATTGGCGCTTCTGGAATTTCTCCTTCTGATTCTATTGGTATAATCTCTGCTGGCTCCTCTACAATAACTGGCGTGGGTTTTAATTCCTCTGGCATTGGCAAAGCTAGAACCTGAGTTTCCTCTACCTGTGTTGCTGGTAGGCTAGGCACCTCTAATGATTCTACTTCTCTAGCTAAAGATATTGTTGGTGCTAGAGAAGAAAAAACAAAACTAAAAACCAAAAAATATATTTTTAGTTTTAAAATTTTTGAATGCTTGTTAAATTTCATATGATTATTTAAGTTAATTGTTTGTAATATTTAATTTATAAATTTAAAACTTTTTACCATTTCTTCATCATAAGTAATTGTACCGGCTGAATTACCCCAAAAGACAGCTTCCTGACCTATAAGCCAAGCTACAACTTTATTTTTAACTGGATAATATTTCATTACCGTCCAGCCATTAATAAGACATTCTGATTCATCCAAGTCTTTGCCATCCCAAGCTGTATAAATGTCATAAACGCCTTCTTGTAAAGTAAGCTTCTTTTCACCTAAATTACATTTCCCATCATAGTTAACATAATATTCTTGAATAAATTTATTTAATTCTTCGTCATTGTTAATGCCTTCTTTTACTATAATTTTCCATGAATAATCACCTATTGTATCTAGAAGCTCAAAAGAATTTTCAACTCTCTCACATTTTCCAGATTCCTTATTAATATCAAAAAAATATTCATAAGAAATATATACTTCATTGCTACTATCAAATATCTTCATTGGAATCATTTTATTTTTTTCTAAATCACAACTATTAGCTGAAGTTATTATTTCTCTAGGGTATTTAATCTCAAATCCCAATTCATCATTTTTATATGTTTTCCATTGATTTTCTAAAACAATTAATTGAATTTCTTGATCTTTAATACTAAAAAAAATAATCAAAGTAGTTAAGGCAGCTAAGAGTAAAATTATTAATATTATTTTATTACTATGATTCATATATAAAAAATTTAAAATATGCTGTTAAAAAAACTCTTTGTGCTATTCCAAGCTCTTTGAAAAAATGATGCTCTAGGCGCTAAACTTGGCGTAGCATAATTATTACTCATTGTATTACTATTATTTTTATGCACTGGACTAAGCCAACCAGCCATAGGAGTTGTTTTATTTTTCATAATTGAATAACCGTCACCTGTCTTATTAATATTATAAGTACGTAAAGCTTTCTGACTAGCATTTTGATCCATAATTTCAACATAACCTGTATTTGTGGTGTTATCAAAATTTGCTTCTGTGACAACCATCACATGACCATAAGTCCCTTGTGTCCAAATTAACAAATCCCCTTCTCCTGGTAAATTGAACCCCTTGCCGTTTCTATGCTGTACAAAATTATATGATGATCCTGCAGCATCTAAATTTCTATTTATACTATCAATATTACTCCACATACCCTTAGGATCTCCTACTACGCCCATGTTATTTATTCCGTAAGTATTAGACATATACCGCTTAGCATATTCAACACAACTATTATTCATTCTAAAACTACCAATTCCATTATAATATGCATCTACTCCATTAAATTGCCCCATATTATCACCAAGTTTCCAACCTCCTTCTGGAATGTCATTGAAAGTAGCGCTTGATAACCCTAAAGGATCAATTAAAGAAATTGGATTATTTCTTGCATAACTATAACTATTTAATTGCTGGGGATCTGACAAAAATTTAGCTGGTTGAATTAATAGTAATGGGTCAATACTAGCAAATCTACCCAAATGATTATCATAATATCGATTAACAAAGTACTGAAGTTTATTTTCTTCATCTTGCTCTTTACCCGAAAATTTATAATCATTATTTATAGTTGAACTAGCATAAACCAACTGACCAAAATCATTATAGTCATTCTGTTCTACTATAGTACCATCCTTATTAGTGACTATAGTAGGAGATCCTAAATGATCATTAAGATTAAAATAAATTTTTTCATCTTCTATAGTGGCTAATTTTTGATCTCCCAAAAATATGTGCATCTTAGTATCAGTTGCTTGTGCTGACCAAGGAAATATTAGTATCAAGGAACATAGCATAGTAATTATGCTCTCAAAATTTCTTTTCTTCTTCATATTTGCAAACTAATTTTATTAGCTTGCCTGTTTTTATTTATATTTTCTAACTAACTCACAATACTACTTTTCTTCTCAAAAATGTTTAATCTTTTAAACGCCCAATAGAATAAATAAAAAACCCAGCCTATGCAAGCCAGGAATGCTGATACAAAAAATACAAGCACTAGGGCAACTACCCAACGTATATCTATTTTATTAAATTGTATGATTTCTTGAAGCATAACCTTCTCAAAATATTATCCAGAGCCTAAATCTGATTTATTTTTCACTCGTTTTTTATATTTATCTAATGTTTTATATAAAATTTCTTCCATGTCTATATCAAAATAATTTGCTAAAACAATTAAAGAGTAAAAAACATCTCCTAATTCATTTTTTAAATTATCAGTTGATCTAAATTTCGATTTACCATAAGAAGTTGATAATAATATCTCTTTAGATAATTCGCCTACTTCTGACATTAAATCTACAACTCTATGTTCTACTGATAAATCTAGTTTATTTTCTTCACAAAAAATTTTAATGTTATCTTGTAATTTTTTCATAATTTTTACTTTTTTAAATATTTAATGTTATCTTGAATTTTTTTAAAAGCCAATATATATTGATCTATAATATTTTTATCCCTATCCCAATTAGAAAAAGTTGGTAGAGATAAAGCTCGTTTTTGTATATCAATCGCATTAGGGTAATTATTTAACTTATTTATTTTTTTAGCTTTCCTGTTATTAAACATTAAATCTGGAATATTTTTGTACAAAGGTTGATTGGCTAAAATAGCTCCAGATGGAGCGCTGATATGCATCCCTTCTGCGCGCAATGCTTCTACTAATTTATCTTTATCTAAATCATACAATTTTTCTTTAATATACAATGGTTTAAAACCATACCATGCCCCTCGATCTACATGTTCATCTGTATATATATTTTCTATATAATCTATTTCTTTTAAACCTTCATTAAGATAATTGAGACACCTGTGTCTATTTTTCTTATGTTTTTCATAATTCATCAAAGAATGTTTGGCTACGATAGCATTAAAAGGTGATATTCTTAATTTTAAACCAAAGCCAGTTTGCCAATACTCATTATATTTAGAATCTTTTACCTCTTCTTTACTCCTATCTCTATAATGACCTAATAACGTGGCTCGATTATAATATTTTTCATTGTTAGTAACTAGTATACCTCCTTCACCAGCAAAAATCATTTTTTGAGCCTGCAAGGAAAAAATTGCCACATCACCAAATGTACCACACATCTTACCTTTATATCTACTACCATGAGCATGAGAACAATCTTCTAAAACGAGCAAACTATGCTCTTTAGCTATTTTCATAATTTTATCCATATCTGCTGGATGACCCCACTGATGAACAACTGTTATTACTTTTGTTTTTTTATTAATAAATTTTTCTATATTTTCCACTTCAATACATCTAGTTTCTTTATTAATATCTACCAAAATGACATTACCCTTTAAAAAATATACTGGGCTCAATGCGGCATGATATGTTAAAGCTGGTCCCATGACTTCATCATCCTCTTCTATACCCATGGCAAAATAAGCAGCCAATAAAGCTGAGGTGCCAGAATTGAATGACACACAATATTTTATTTTATTATCTAAAAAATTTAAAAATAAATCCTCCAGTTCTTTTATTGGCCCTGTTTTGCCTTTGATGCTTATATCAATATTTCTTTGAGCTTTGATTTCCTCCAATTCATTATCATCAGCTTTTGGAGGCCATACTTTATGTGGCCCCCCTATGTTTATTAAAGGCTCACCGCCTAATAATGCTAATTTATTTTTTATCATTTTATATTTTAATAAATTGATTATTATACTGTACTGACTTTATGCCGGCATACAACATCCTCATAGATTTATATGCTAATAAATCTATATATTTTTTATTACTTGTAATATTCTTGAAATCTTTGATTTGTTCTGTATATGGACATACAATATTATTATTAATAACATTATGTTGTAAAACAAAACCTTTGTTATCATATAAAAAAATATCTTTGTCTTCTATTAAAATAGACCCTTGTTTGCCATGTATAAAAAAAGATTCCTGTTTTTTACTATAAGCTGATGATGTTAAGATTCTACCCATAGATCCATTATTAAAATATATCGTTGCTAAATCTATGTTATCTACATTAACATTCTCAATATTGTTAATTGTTTTCATCACTACAGATATAGTCTTTGGATTGTCAAAAAACCAATTCATAAGAAAACAAGCGTGCCATCCCAGACCATACCAACTACCGCCACCACTTTTGTCATCACAATACCAAGAATAAGTTTTGTCGTTGATAGTAAATTTATAATCAATCAAATCAACTTCTCCAATACTAGGAAGCCAATCTTTGGCTATAATATAACTTTGTTTAAATAATCTTTGTTGGGCTATTTTTAAAATACATTTATTTTCTTTGGCTAACTCTAATAATTTATCTGCCTCATCTATACTAAGATTCATTGGTTTTTCTTTTAACACATGTACTCCATTTTTGATACAAAAACTAGAAATATCAAAATGCGTATCATTTGTTGTAGCTATAATGACAGCATCTGGCGACAGCTCTCTTATTGCTTTTTGATAATCATTGTAAAAAGGTTTGTCTATTTTATTAACATTTTTAAAATCGCAAACTCCCACTATTTGTAGCAAATTATCATCTTCTAATTTTTTTGCTGCTAAAAAGTGTTTATATCCTTGTCTACCTAAACCTATTATTAATAATTTAAACATATATGACTAAACTAACTTAACCCCTTTTTTAATATCTATATATCTTATTCTAAAAAAATTTATTTGAGAGGACATTTTTATAAGCCGTCGCTAGATTTATAGCCGTCTTATACTTACACATTAAATATAGCTGGAAAAAAATATACTGTCAATACTCCCCTATTTTTCTAAAACAAAAAAACCGCCCATTAGTTTTTACTAAGGGCGGTAATAAAATAAAAATTATTTTTCTTCTGCCTCTTCTTTGTAAGCTGGCGTATCATGTTCTTTATAAACAGGTATAGTAAATTGAAATACCGAACCCTTACCTTTACCTTCACTTTCAGCCCAAACTTGTCCATTATGTTCTTTGATAATTTTCTGAGCAATAAAAAGTCCTAAACCAGAACCGCCTGTATGAACTTGAGCTACTCCAGAACCTCTAACAAATTTTCTAAACAATGACTTTACTTCATCTTTTTTAATACCAATACCTGTATCAGTTACTCTAAAATTTAATTCTTTATCATCAGACTCTACAGTAACTATAATAGCTCCCTCTGGAGTATATTTAATAGAATTATCAACTAAATTAAGTACTACTTCTCGTAACTTATCCGGATCAGCTAATATCAATGGTGGAGCTTTTTTATTTTTCTTATATTCTAATTTTACTCCTTTTTGTTTAGCCTGATTTATTAACTCTATTATGACTCCTTCTATAAGATCATTTATCTGTATTGGCTTCTTATCTAACTTAAGTCTACCAGATTCAATTCGAGACACATTTAAGAAAATATTAATTAATCTAGCTAAACGAGCAGAACTTTCAAAAATTTGTTTTACAATATTATTAATATTCTTTGGCACCTTACCAAAATCACCATCAATGATCATAGATAAATAACCTTTAATAGCAGAGATTGGTGTTCTAAGTTGATGAGAGGCAATAGAAAGAAATTCAGACTTAGCCTTATCTAATTCTCTCAATCTAGTATTAGCATCTTGAAGCTCGGCATTAGCTCCTTGCAATGTATTATAAAGTTTTAAATTACGAGAAACTATACCTACTTGGTTAGCTATAGAAGACATGGTTTCATGATCTAAATCTGATATTTTACCTCTTTTAATAGGAAGATAAAACTGTATAACACCTATTACTTTGGCCTCAGAAAATATTGGCATACCAATAATAGTCTCTATACCTAGAGATTCTTGTATTTTATCTATTTGTTCTTCCGCTACAGGCGGGGAAAGAAAGTCAGATAATTTAGTAGCATAAGTTGTTTTCGTAGATAAAAAAGTTTGCACACCTTTATTAAAACCATCTTTTAACTCACTCCTATATTCTCTTGGTTCTTTAGATAATAATCCAAAAACATGTCTAGTTTTTTCATTATTAGTAATAGCTCCTACCTTTAAGTATTTACCACTATCATCTACAAAACTAAGCATACCACCTACATAGCCTAATTCTGTGGCTATACTATCAGCAATCATTTGATTTACCTTCTTCAAATCTAAGGTACGACTAATCATATTAGTCACTACCTGAGTAGTAGTTAAAAATTTATTTCTTTCTTCTAGAGCTTCATTAACCTCGCGTAAACTCTTAGTTCTATCCTCTACTTTTTGCTGCAACTCTTTATTAAATTCTTCTACTTCTTGATAAAGTTTTGATTTTGCTATGGCTGTACCAATTTGTGGAGCCAATACTTCTAAAAAATTAATATCATCTTGACCATAGAGATCACCTGATTGCTTAGCACCAAAACATAATATAGCTGTTATAACATCATTCTCAATAACTGGAATGATCATTTCTGTATTATGAGATTCGGCTTCTTTAATAAAAATATTAATTTTTTTGTATTCTTCATTTTCTTCATCTAGTATTCCTAAATCTCTAATTAATTCATCGATAACTAATATTCTCTTATTTTCTTTAAGATAAGATACAAAATCATTAGATAGAGAAAACTTTTTTATTTTTTTATCTACACTTAATAAAAAAGGAAATTCTCCTTTATTAAAAGTAAAAACAAAAACTCGTTTAATTTTAAGTCTTTCGACTAATAATTTAGTAATCCCTTTCAATAATTTATATAAATCAATTTCTCTAGCTACTACATTACCAGCCTCTCGAAGCACTTCTTGATAATCAACCTTATCTTTATAAAATACTTTATCTGTCAGTTTTGCCCAGACTCGTTTTACTGGATCAAGAAATATTACTACTATCAAAGATGTAATAATATATGTGAAAACCTTACTAGTTTGAGTATTACCACCGATAGCATTACCTACTACTATTACTGATAAAGCAAAAAAACTAGCTACAGCACCAACTAATAACGCATAAAGAATCGAGCGAGTTAAAATTAATCTAATATTCATTAATCTATAATGAGTAATAGCGTATGATACAAAACCAACCATAATTATAGTAAAACTTTGTCCCATCCATCCAAAAGACGTATTTCCAATAGCTGGCAATAATAAATTTGTAATAGTTCCACCAACTAACGCAATTGTTGCTCCTATTAATATATATTTTACTTGTAATTTCACTATGCTTGAAGATTTTTTATATGTTTTTAATAAATTTATAAATGACCATAAAAAATATAAAAGTAAATAAAAACTCCAAAAATTATACCCCGGACCAAAAACCATTTCATTTTCTATTGATCGACCTATAATTATATCTTTAACAACAAAATTAGGAATAAAGGAGGTTAATATAATAAGTACGGGTAAGCCAAAAATAATAAATTTTTTAAGTCTTGATATTTTTAATACTTCCTGTGGAAAGACAAATGAAAAATATAATAATGATATAGGAATAGATCCAGATGCAAAATATAAAAATTTAGCCCAAAATACAGCTAAATCATGATCTGCCGTACCTCTATACATAAACATGCCAATAGACCAAAGTACAACACCAAAAGTAAAAATACTATAAGATATATTTGATTTCTTAGCTTTTCCCCTAATATAAATAAATGCTGCAAAAGTCAGATTAATGAATGCAGTTAATAAAATAAGATAATTTTGAGTATCTAATCTAAAATCGTTCATATATTATTACTAATATTTTTTAATAATTTTCTGGCAATGGAAGTTTTTGAAACACATCTAATAATATCTTTATTATTATTTATGATATACGCTATGTGTCTTTTATTATTAACTTCGCTAAATTCATTAGCTACAATGAAATCCGCCCTAGACTGTAATAAAGCCTTATAAGCAATATCTATTAATTCTTTTTCAAATTTTCCTACTTCTAATTTAAATTTTACCAGAAGAATTTTAGAATCCCATTTTTTAATTCTATCCACTATCTTAAAAGTTGGTTTAAATTTAATAGTAAAATTATTTTTACCTGATTTTATTTTACCTTTATGAGACTTGTTTGGGATATAGTCAGGAATGGCCGCCGAATGTATTACTGCATCATATTTTTTAGAAGATATTTCTTTCTTTAACAATTTATGAATATCTTCAAATGATTTAAATTTTATGACTTTAAATTTTTCTTTACCCGTAAAATAAACCCTGCCTGGACCCATTAATAGCACCACCTCTGCACCTAAGGATCTTGCTTGTTTAGCTATTTCATAACCTAAGGCTCCACCAAAAATATTAGTCATTATTCTAACCTTATCTATAGATACCCAAACTGGCCCAGCGGTAATTAATATTTTCTTTTTATTTAAAATTTTATTCATATTATTCTTTATCTTTTAAAATATAAAATATACAAAATATAATAAAAAAAATTATTATGTTTTATCCATTTTTTAAATAATAATTCTAATTGTTTGCTAGGATTAATAATTTTAATATTATTTTCTCTTAAAAAATCAAGATAATAATTGCCCATATTTATTACAATTTTTTTAGCTTTTTTTGGTTTTTTCTGTAATCTATCATCAACAAAAAAGAATGGTCCTAAATCCTCTAAAATATCTTTGGGATCTAAATTTTCCATAGCGTCATGATCGCCAAGCCATTCAGTTAATTCAGTAGTAGGATTAAAATAATTGGTCTTATTAGCTAATTCTCTATCAACTGATGGATCAATTTTAATCCATTTATTATCAAGATTAACGTATGAATAAAAATGCACGGATTTTTTACTTACTTTATCTTTTAAAGTTTTAGGAGCGATTAAACCAAAATATTCTTGTCCTTTAACTTTTAATATTCCAAAACCAGCTGGTATATGAGATGCTCTTAAAAAAGTAGTTAATAAAACAGCTTTATTTGTACACATACCATGTCCTTGTTTTAATACTTCAGATGCACTTAAACCCCAATTTCCAAATCTATATTTTATATTATCTCTAACCCAATAAAATAAAGCTATAGATTTTTCTTTATCATCTTTACAATTTTTAGTAATATTACTAGTTATTTTTTGAATTTCGGGATGATTAAAATTACAATATTTAGTTTCTTCTAAAAAAACCCCTAAATCTTTATGCATAAATTAATTTATAATTGATTATTAACAGTTTTTATTATTTCTTCACAACTAGGAATTTTACCAGCGCCCTTATCACCGCAAGCTAATACTCCTACCCTTGGTTGCATAAAAATATATTTATCTTTATATACACCTAAAGAACTAATATTCTTTTGAATTATTTTATTTTTCCACATCTCCGAATTCATAGCCGGGACTATTAAAACCTTAGTTCTACTTGGTAATGCTACTATTACCGTAGTTAATAAATTATCAGCTAAACCTAATGACACTTTACTAATTGTATTAGCTGTGGCTGGCGCTAAAACAAATATATCAGCCCACTTTGCCAAAGATATATGCTCTACGTCTCTACTAACTTCATCCGAAAACATATCAACATATACACCTCCTCCTGTAAGAGACCCGAAAGTTAAAGGTGTTACAAATTCAGTAGCAGCTGAAGTCATTATTACTTTAACGTTGGCCTTATATTTTATAAAATAATTTACTAAACTAGCTATTTTATACACAGCCACACCTCCGGATATGCCAATTAAAATATTTTTTCCTTTTAAATTTTTCATAACGATTAAATTAATTATTTATATATTTTTAATATTTTATATCGCTTTAATTTTAAAGTAGGTGTTAAAAAGCCATTTTCCTGACTAAATTCTTCAGACAATAATCTAAAATGATTTATTTGCTCTACTTTAGCATGATCTTTCAATCTTTGATTAAGTTTGTCTTCATAAAAACTAACTATTCTATCATCAGCTAAATCAAATTTTAAATTATGCTTTACGCACCATTTTTTTAATTGCTCAAAATTTGGCACAATCAAAGCTGAAATATGTTTTTGATTATCACCATAAATCATACTTTGACTAATATAACGACTCTCATTTAATATATTTTCTATAGTTTCAGGAAATATGTTTTTACCAGTAGACAAAACTATTACATCCTTAGCCCTACCAATAATAGATATAAAACCATCTCTATCAATAAACCCTAAATCTCCAGTGTGTAGCCAATCATCTTTATCTATTATTTCATCTGTCACATCATCCAACTTGTAATAACCTTTCATTATATTAGTACCTCTAACTAACAATTCTTTACTCTCGCTTACTATTACATCGTTACAATCCAAAGCGCACCCTACCGTACCTGGCCTAGAATTATTGGGATTATTTACTGCTATAATTGGCGAAGCCTCACTCATGCCATAACCCTCTATTATCTTAATACCTAAATTCTCAAAAAATCTTAACATTTTAAGATCCAATGACGCTCCTCCCGATATTGCCATACGAAGTCTTCCTCCTAAAACTGCCCTGAGTTTCCTCATTATTAAAAAATCCAGAATAGCCCAGAGAATATACTTAAAAAATCCTAAACTCTTCTTCCTTTTTAAAACAGCTAGTTGTAAACCTTTAAAAAATATCTTTTTCTTGAAATTACTAGCTGTATCTATCTTATCAAAAACTTTACCATAAATTTTCTCAAAAATACGCGGCACAGAATTTATCATTGTCGGCCTAGCCTTCTTAATATCATCTATAATACTTTGTTTACTGCGAGCAAAATATATACTAGAGCCACTAAAAATAGGTGCATAATACCCAGCTGTTCTTTCAAAAGCATGTGATAAAGGTAAAAAAGAAAAGAACCTATCGTTATAATCAATATCTACTTTACGCTTAGCTGCTTCTGTATTAAATATAAAATTTTTATGAGTCAACATCACTCCTTTAGGATCTCCAGTAGTACCAGACGTATAAACAATAGTATGCACATCACTTCCTGAAATATTTTGTGGTAATTTAGATAATTTTTTATCTTCATCAAGTATTGGCCAAGAATGCACATGTTCGCCTGCTAAATCCTGACTATCACCCACTACTATAATTCGAGAAAAATTTAATTCTTCTATAGTGGCTTTATGTTTATCAAAATAATCACGGTGAATAACTAAATATTTACTATCTGAATGCTTAACAATTTTCTTTATATATTCACTATTATATGTAGTGTGTATTGGTACTATTACAATACCTAAAGTGGCAGCGGCTAAATCACTAATAATCCACTCGGGAGAATTGGGTAGCATTAATGCTAATTTTTCACCCTTAGACCAGTCAAAATTATTCCATCTATCCGCCAAGCGCCTACGATAAGCATTAAGCTCATCATAACTTATTTTTTTATAGTGATCATCAGAAAGATAAGCCAAGGCTGTGTGAGAGCCAAATTTTTTTACAATGCTTTTATATTTTTCTGCAATCGTCATAATTATACTAATTTTACCATAGATATTACCCCTCAACAATTAAATTTTAGCTTTTTATTAACTGTTAAATTTGTTTTTTGAAAACTCCTGATATGCGTCATCGTCTTGCATAATATTTTGTATCTGGTCTCTAATCCAATCTGCCTTTTTAATATTTTCTTGATCAGCTTTCCAATTTAAATAATCAGCTATTTTACTAGAAATTCTTAAAGTATATTTTATATTAAATAAATTTCTAATACTATCATTATCAATAATTTTTAAAAATTCTAAAACTTTTCCTTTCAAAATATTTTTATCATAAGTTTCAATATGAATTTTTTTAGCTAATTTACTATCAGTCTCTAAATCCTTTAATGAGGCATCTGTCTTACTGCCCACAGGTAAAAGGCATAAGACCTCTTTATTTTGAGCTAAAATCAAAGCAATTAAATAACTGGCCTTAGTATCTAATTTATCTCCCTGAAAAACAAAAGCATCAACTTTATCTAAAGACTTGTCCCCTGTTCCGCCATTTCCACTAGCACTTAAATTACTAACAACATCTACACCTGCCTTTTTGAGATATAAATTTATATCTTTAGCGTCTTGATTATTCAAGTATTGATTACTATAAAAATATATTTTCATAAAATTAATTTAAAAATTCACCAATAATATTTTGATTCATTATATTTTCAAAATTTTTATTTTTTAATTTTTGACTTAAGGCCCACATAGTTTTTATAATAGCTGTATTTTTTGTACAATTTGATATATTTACCACTCCTTTTACTGACGAAGTTAAGTGATAATTATATAAAACAGTTGATAATTTCCATTTAGCAATTTGATTTTGTTTAGATTTTTCTAAAGCTTGATAAGAACTTATCTTAACAAAAAGGCCCTGGTAAGAAGATATGGTTTTCTTATCAAATTGCCAGGGCACACCTGGAATATCTTCTATAACTAAAATATCAGCTAATAAATCATCATACTTCTTAATTACTCGTGTATTATATTTTAAATCAGACTTTACGTTTATACCAAAATCTACTTTACCCCAATAATCATTATCGATACTAGAAAATACATTAGCATCACTAGCCATGTCAGCTATAGCCTTGGTGGCTGGTATCAAGCGAGTTCCAAAAATAATCGCTGGTGATGGTAAAGGTTGTTGAGCTATTTGAATTGCATTTATTAAATTAGATCGTAGACTAAGTCCGCCATATTTATTTTTCAAATTATTAATTACTTCTTTTTTATTAAGAAAATCAGTTCCTGATACTTGTGAACTTGTTAGTACAATGGTTTTCTTAAAATTTTGCAAAGTAAAACTAAGTGCCAAAGATGTATTAATTAATTGATCAATTTTTGATATCACCACAAAACCATCTGCCTCTGAACTTTTCTCAGAAATCTCTTTTGCCACTTTTTGCCATGTAGCTGGCGTAATTAAATCATCTTCTCCGCTAATAAAAATTGGTTCAATATCTGCCAAAATATTTAATTCTGGCATTTGAGCTAACCAATCATCAATATCTTCTGCTGATTGTACGGCCAAAATATGACCTTGATCATTTAAAATACAAGTACCACCAGTTAAAATCAAAAATATTTTTTTACTTTGTTTACTCATAAATTATTTTTCTTTTCTATTGAATATAAGATAAAAAACATAAGCATTCATAAAAGCTGTAAATATAGGACCAACAGATTCATAATGCCAATTTTCAAAATAAGGCAGTACTAAATTAAAATATGATCCAAATAATAACCCTACAAGAAGAGTAATTAATAAAATCTTAATTCTATTCTTGAGAAAATTATCTATATTCTTTAATTTGTCTATCAAAAAATATATAGAAGACATAATTACATAAATGAAAAATACGCTATAAACTAAATAAAATGGCTTATAATAATTAACAAACCAATTAGCAGAATTGAATCCTCCAGAAAAATCAATTATATGTAATTTAGAATAAGATAATACTGATAAAATTATAGATAAAAATATTAAGAATACTTGATAATATAGTTTTAAATTTTTATTTTTATAAGGAAAATAAAGTGTGAAATAAAATAAAAAAACAGATATTCCTAACGCTGCTACATAAGCTGTCCTATAAGATATTTCAGCAGATAAACCAAATAAAAAACTTTTAGATAGTAACAAGCTAATCGCCCACAAAAAGTTAAAAAAAGTGAGTAAAGAGAAATAAAGATTTACTTTATTATGTTTTATTCCGCGAGAGAAAACTAAAATACTCATTATTAAATTAATAATTCCAGCGATAAGTAAAGTGTAATTTTGTAAACCAAACGTTGTAATTGTCATATATTTAATTTATTTTTTCTTAAATAAATCTTGTTGATGAAGTAATAAACTTCCCACTGCAATATCTAAATACTTATTTAAATCTTTAAGAAAATTCAATTCTTGTATAGAAAATAATTTATTATCATTATCTATCATTAAAAGTCCCAAAAGTTGTTTATTATAAAAAATTGGTAAAGCCGTATCAACATTAAGCTCGTCCATTTCTTGAAGAAGCATTTTATTAGTAAAAAAATAATCTAACTCTGCTCTATTAACCATTTTCTTATGACTGGCCAAATGTTTAATCAAATCACTATCTGATTTATTAAATAATCTCTCCCCGACTGGAAAAACTTGATAAAAAACATTTAAATCACTTTTTTTGGAAAGATAAATAAATATTTCTTTATACTCGATTACTTTACTTATCTCTTTAGATAATTTAACTAACAAAACATCTAAGTCTCGGCTAGATCTCAATATATTAACTATTTTATCAGTAGACCTCTTAAAATCATTGTCTGGATTAATGAATAAAGCTAAAGCTACACGATTCATAGCATTAAACACAAAAGGAGCGCTTAAACCTAAGACCAGCAATAGAAATATTACATTATGAATATTATTAAAATCTACCTTAATCAAATCATGGAATAAAATATAGAAAATATAATATATTAAACCAGTTGTAAATAATTTAAATAAACTTATTAATGATTTATACAAAGAAGCTTTAAGGTCAAAAAATTCATACCTAAACAAAGCATAGGTCAATATAATACTAAAAAATACAGTGCTATTCACTCCTAGGTAATATAAATTATGTAAACCCCAAATAGGGAATAG
The DNA here is from genome assembly GCA_018656065.1 of Candidatus Komeilibacteria bacterium. Lineage (GTDB taxonomy): Bacteria > Patescibacteriota > Patescibacteriia > UBA1558 > GWA2-36-10 > XYD1-37-29. The sequence continues at coordinate 252,310 of JABHZY010000024.1, forward strand.
AATATTAAATGTTAAGCCTCCTAGGGCAGCTAAAGTCGTACCTATAAAAATATAAGTAATTTGCCTACTAACAATTACCCCCGATGTTCTTCTATTTCTAGCCAAAGTATAAAGACCATATGACATCAATAAAACAAAATAAGTAGCAAAAAACCAATAAACAGGCCCTGCTACATAAAAAAATCGATTGCCACTTACAATTACTTGGGATACATTATATGGAGTAAAAACAAAGCCAGACATTATAATAGCTGGTAATAAATATAATGTTTTTTTGATTTTAGAAATTTCGTCACATTTACCAAACAAAGAAAAAACCAACCTAATAAAAGCTGGCGCCAGATACAAGGCTGGCAATAAACCAGCTTGTACTCCGATTAATAAAAGCTCTTTATCTTGATACATTAACCAAGCAACATTGAATAACTCTGTCACTTGCCATAAAACTAACAAAAGTAATATCCAAAAGAATGGCCAAGATCTCTCTTTATCTTTATTAAAAAATATAAACACTAGTAAAATAACATTTACTATACACACAAAGAGCAAAATGAGTGTTGATATGTCCATAGGTTTTAATAAAAGCCGTCAAAAATAAAACGCCGTCTTTAATAGTATAATTATTATGGCATTTTTTATAAAAAAAAGAAAGAGCTAAATATATAGCTCTTCTTTAATTAAAATTTTATTTTATTCATTACTATCCCCGCTGCCACTGCTGCATTAAGAGATTCGGCCTTACCTGATTTCATAATCTTGAAACGCTTGTCGGCCATAGATATTAATTTTCTATCTACTCCTTTAGCCTCATTACCAATTACCAAGGCTATTTTATCTTTTTTATCTATATTAGATTCATCTCCCATCAAATCAGTAACTACAATCTTATAGCCTTCTTCCTTGAGATCTTTAATTAATGCCTTGAGTTTAGCCTCAGGATTGATACTGACATTAAATACAGAGCCCATACTAGCAGCTACTACTTTTGAATTATAAGCTTCAACACAATTTTCACTTAAAAATAGATGGTTGAAGCCAAACCAATCAGCTGTTCTAATAATAGTACCCATATTACCTGGATCTGAAATATTATCTAAAATTAATACATTCTTAGATTTAAAAATAAATTTCTTAGGACGAGGCATATTAAAGAGGGCAATCATTCCCAGAGGATTCACCTGCTTAGATATCTTCTTCAGCTCTTTATTAGAAAGACGATAAATAGTCTTAAAAACCATTCGATCTTCATTTTCTTTATAAAAATTATCTGTAACATAAACAGAGTCAAGTAAGGGGTTAGAAAACTCTTCCCAAATTACTTTTGAATTCTCTAATAGAAATTTTTGGTGTTCATCACGATATTTCTTCTTTTTTAGTTTTACCAAAAAATCTATTTGTTTTTTATTAACTTGCATAAAATCACTAAAATTATTATATATCTATTATAGCATAAAAAAATGAGGCCTGCGTGCATTTGCATACAACGCAGGCCTCCTCGGACGTTCATGACCAGACTCGAACTGGCGACATCCCTATTAGGGTTAGGGTGCTCTATCCAACTGAGCTACATGAAGTCCTCTGAGAAGAACAAATGGGGAGGCAAAGAAGACTCGAACTTCTAACCTTCTGTTCCGAGAACAGACGCTCTACCAATTGAGCTACTACCCCCACCAATAATGACACAAAGGATATATTAGTATATTATACCTTAAATGTCAATAGCTTAAGACTAAACAAAAAAAGCCTACAGTATTACACTAATAGGCTAAAAAAAGTAATTTTTAAAAATTTAAAATTTTATATGAATGGCTTTTTGACCATCTGGAGTGTCATGCACCTCTACTCCTAAGGCTATCAATTTATCTCTTAATTTATCAGAACGCTCCCAATCTTTAGCATCCCTAGCTTTAGCTCTTTCATCTAATATAATCTTAGCTTCATCAGAAATATCCATAGCATTTTTAACTAAACCGTCCAAGCGCAAGCCTAAAACCTCATCCATCTTAAGAATTGTAGCTAGCTTAGCACTATCTTTACAATCAGCGTCAATTACTTTCTGAAAAACGGCTAAAGCCTTGGACGTATTAAGATTATCAGCCACGGCCTCATAAAATTCTTCTTCAAATTTATCACAACGCCCTTTTGGCTTACCATAAAAAGCTATCTCTCTAATAATTGCCTCTAAACCATTTTGAGCGGCCTGTAAAGACTCCATAGTAAAATTTAAAGGTTTTCGATAATGATTTTGTAAAATAAGAAAACGAAAAGCCATAGGTGAAAAACCCTTGGCTCTAAGATCTTCTAAAGTAACAAAAGTTCCTTTAGACTTTGACATCTTACCGCCGTCATATTTAACATGGGCATTATGTAACCAATAGTTTGCTTGCAATTCACCTGTTACTGCTTCGCTCTGAGCCATTTCATTAGGATGATGGACAGTTAAATGCTCTATACCTCCCGTATGAATATCAAAAGTATCTCCTAATTCCATACGGCTCATCACAGAACACTCTAAATGCCAACCTGGAAAACCTAAGCCCCAAGGAGACTCCCATTCCATATCTCTAATTTTATTCTCTGGCGAAAATTTCCAAACTGCAAAATCTGTTAAATTCTTTTTTTCATTACTCTTAGCTACACGAGCACCTTCTTGAAGTTCTACATTCGCTAGATTAGCTATCTTACCATAATCTTCTATTTTAGCAGTATCGAAATACATACCATCACTTGTTTTGTATAAATATCCTTTTTCATTTAAAATACGAACAAATTCAATTTGCTCTTTTACTGTATCAGTGGCTCTAAAAAATTTAGTTGGCTCCGTAATATTAAGATTGGATAGATTATTACGAAATACTTTTATAAAAAATTCTGCTATCTGCCAAGCATTTTTTCCAGATTCACGACTAGCTTTAACTAATTTATCCTCTCCGTCATCAGCGTCTGAAGTCAAATGGCCTACATCTGTAATATTCATGATGTGTTTAACTTTATAACCTTTGACTTTCAATATACGCTTAAGAACATCCCAAATAATATATGGCATTAAATTACCAATATGCGGATAATTATAAACAGTTGGACCACAAGTATAAAGACCCACCTCTTTCTTTTTAATGGGCTTAAATTCCTCTTTTTTCTTAGTTAAGCTGTTATATAATCTAATATCCATAGTAATATTTATTGTAACATAAAAATAAGTTTTGTAAATATAAAAACCACTTATAGGACAATTATAAAAGTGGCTTTTAATAAATAATAACTATAATTAATTAGTGTCTGCTAAAGCTCTTAACGATAAAACATGCACCTGATGTGCTTTTACTACCTTAGTTTGCCGATTAGCAACACCCCTAACTCTAATAACATCATTTACTTTAATATCTTCTAAGCTTATTTTTTCGCTGCCCTTTGTAAATTTAGTGTCACCATCTGTTTCAACAGTCCAATTTTTATTGGTCAATTGAGTACGTCGCAATGAAACTTCCAAACTTTGCTGATCGACATCAATAGCTACTACTTTAGCTACATGACGTGCTACTCCTAAAGCTTGAATAGAGTTGTTTTTAATAAATTTAGCTACTAAATGTCCTGTATCCTCAGCTCGACGACCAATAATTCTAACATGGTCACCTTCGCTGAATTCTTTAAGAAAAGCCTTACCCATATATCTTCGTCTGAGATTAGTATCTTCGTAAATATCTACCATTATTTTTTCCCCAGGAGCACCAACTAAATTATTTACATCGCCTTCTTCAAAAAACTTAGAAGGGTTAATTTCTACTTCAATAGTGGCTGGTAAAGAAACATCCTCGGGAATCATAGTAACTGTAGCATCTACTACCCAACGAGTGACTCTCATAAATAGATTGTTACCACGACGAAGTACTACTATAATATTAGCGTCCCAAGTACTAGAATTCCCATCACCATCTTCTACTACTCTAGCCCTAATACGATCGCCAACTTCAAAATTATCTAAGGTAGCTGGATTATATTTTCCAGATACCATTCTAGCTTCGCTAGTATCTAAAGTAAAAACTTGATTATTCCAAGTGACATCCATTTCGTTGGCTTCTGGTCGAATAGCTTCTATCCAACCATTCTTACCACGATGATTCCACTTAAAAGATCGATTTCTCAATTTTTTAGCAACTTTTGCGCCGCTGTTTGTATAATGATCAACTGTATAAGTTACTTGATCACCAGCGATCCAATCACTAAGATCAGCTGACCCCTGACTATCAGTTAAAACTGAAGTACTTGTTTCAATTTCTACTGTCTGATCATCACTATCATCGGTGGCGTCATTAGGACGAATAATAATAGTAGTATTTTCAGCTGTAGTGTTGCCGATCTCAATTAACATACCTGTATTTTCTTCGACTGTTGTCTCTTCTACACTGGCATTATTAATCTCTGTCTCACTTAAACCTACATCTGAAGCTGTTACTTCAGCGCTAATGTCATTAATAGTACTTATTTCTCCTACTGCTAGACTAGGACTAGGTAATAGTAAAATAAGCGCTAGAAAAGTAAATATACTTTTAAAAATAAATTTTTTACCCATATGCGCTTCCTCCTCCTTAAATTAATATTTAATATATTTATTAATTAATTTGATCAATCATTTCTACCAATCTAGCAGAATATCCCCATTCATTGTCATACCAAGAAATTATCTTAAGCATATTACCACCTACTACTTTAGTAAGACTCAAATCAACAATAGATGACCTAGGATCACCGATAAAGTCAGATGAAACTACTGGCTCGTCAGTTACTCCCAAAACTCCTTTGAGTTTTTTACTTTTGCTGGCTGCTATCAAAGCATTGTTGACTTGCTTAACAGTTACATCTTTTTTGAGTAAAAAAGTAAAATCGGATAAAGAAACTACTGGTGTTGGTACACGTACTGATAAACCATCAAATAAACCTTCTAGCTCAGGAATTACTTTAGCGGTAGCAATAGCTGCCCCGGTAGAAGTTGGTACTATATTTTCTGCCGCACTTCGTCCACGGCGAGGATCTTTATGAGGAGCATCTACTAACTTTTGTCCACCTGTATAAGAATGAATGGTAGTCATCATAGCTTTAGCTACACCAAACTTGGAAACTAATACTTGAGCCACTGGCGCTACACAATTTGTAGTACAACTAGCATTAGAAATAACTTTTTGTTTTCCGTACTCATCTTCGTTAACTCCCAGCAGGAATGTATCAACGCCTCCTCCACCTTTAGCTGGCGCTGAAATAATCACCTTCTTAGCTCCAGCTTGAATATGAGCTTTAGCAGCACCGTCTTTCACAAAAAATCCAGTACATTCCAAAACAACGTCTACTTTAAGTTTTTTCCAAGGTAATTTTTTTGGGTCAGGATTGCTAGTAATATTATATTTTTTGCCATTAACTACTATACTATCTCCACTATGTTTAACTTTCTTTGGATAAATACCATAAACAGTGTCGTGTTTCAATAAATAAGCTAAACTTTCTACTGGGGCCAAATCATTAATAGCTACTACTTCATATTTCTGGCTATCTAACATTATCTTAAACGCAGCCCGCCCAATACGTCCAAAGCCATTGATAGCTACTCTTATTTTTTTCTTAGCCATAATTTTTATTTATTTATTATATACCTATACATTATACCAAAAAAACAGCCCGACGCGAAGGGCTGTTCAAATTTATTCTTCTGATTTTATCTCACAAAGTTTTCCCTCTAAGTACGGATATTCAACTATATTATCATCTATTTTAAGGTGTACTGTATGCTTCATAGGGTGAACTGCTACCACTTTAGCTGGACCAGCCCCAGTTTTTATAATATCACCTTCTTTTGGTAACTGATTTCTCTCATATTTATAAGCCTCTTCTTCAAAACGAAGGCAACATTTAAGTCTGCCACAAGGACCAGTTAATCTATCAGCTCCTCGATGACTAAGCTCTTGATTTTTAATACTATCTGGACTAACACTGCCAATAGTATTGAGCCAAGATTTACAACAAAGCGGGATACCGCAAGGACCAAGATCGCCAGTTACTTTAGCAGCATCACGTACACCTACTTGTTGTAATCGAATTTTTTTATGATAATTTTTAACTAAATCTTTAACTAATTCTCTGAAATCAACTCTGGCACTAGATATAAAATAAAAAGTCATTCTTTTGGTATCAAAAGATTCCGACATATCTACTAACTTCATAGTCTTAAGACCATGCTTGTCTATTAATCTTTTACACTCTGTAAAAATTTTTAAAGACTCTTTTTTTTGAATTCTTAATTTATCTAAATCCTCTTCCCTTAATGGCCTGAGCATCGGTTTAACATCAGTCACTTTGTCTTGCACAAAATCACCATTGGTTTTTTCCCCTCGACTACACTCAGAACCTTCGGCTTTATTATCCCTTGAAGGCTCCCAATCTGCCCAATCAGTCACCTGTCCAACGTCCTGGCCTAAAATAGTAGAGACCACAACACTATCACCTACTTCTACTTGAGCTCCAGCGTCATCGCTAAACTCTGGTAAGAAAAAATACTCCTTATCTAATTTATGAAATTGTACTTTAACGACTTTCATTGGCAACTTTAGTTCCTATATTATTTTTAGTAACTGCTTTGATAAGATTAGCTGGGCTATATTTAAATACTGTTAGATCCATTTTATTTTCTCTTGCCATTGCAAAGGCAGCCGCATCCATTACTTTTAATTTCTTCTCTAGAGCTTCGCTATAGCTAAGTTTTTTATAAAACTTGGCATTTTTATATTTAATTGGATCTTTATCATAAACTCCTCGGACATTGGTAGCTTTGTAAATATATTCTGCACCAATCTCATATGCCCTTAATACTAATGCTGTGTCAGTTGTAAAATATGGCTTGCCTGTGCCGGCAGCAAAAATAACAATGTGTTTCTTATTCAAATAACTATTAGCACGACTAGCACTATAAGCTGACATAGTAGCTGGAATCACAAATGGTGATAATACTTTGGCCGCTTGTTTCATTTTGCTTAGCACTGCTTGCAAGGCCATAGCATTTATCATAGTAGCAGTCATACCAATATGATCAGCTACCTCCCTATCTATTTCCATATTTTTGACCATACGAGCGCGGAATATGTTGCCTCCGCCAAGAACAACACCAATTTGATAGCCCTGCTTAGCTAGCTTTTTAAGACTATCGGCTAACTTCATAATCTTGCCAAAATCAAGATTAGCCTCTTGATTACCTTGCTCCATTACCTCGCCGGAGAGTTTGATTACAATCCGCTTATTTTTCATTTTTTGATTTTAAAAATCTTATTGTTATTATGGCAAATTGATCCGATAATAGCAAGACTCTAGATATGCTACTATTGACAAAATAGCAATAATATGCTATTATACATTCGTTTGAAACACTAGTAAACCAAAAAATTTACTGGCATGGACTGTTCTTCAACAAGGAGTAAATAATGCCCTGGAATTGGAAATTTTACCAACCAAGATAGACAACCCCCAAACTGAACGCGCCTTCAGACAATCCTGAACTATTCCCTTCTGAAGGTGCATGATCCAATCACGCACTCTTCAGGAGGAATACCATGAACACCAACCGTCGTCACCAGTACGAGATGATCATCCTCATCGATCTACTGACTGAATCCTGCCCCTACTACAATGGCTACGAAGAGTTCTGCGAAGAATGTTCAACCCTCTTCAACACTCACTACCGTGTCTGGCACTGCTACGGCTGTGATGCTATCTACGGTCTGCCCTGGGGAATCACCAGTATCAATGAACGGTCTCTCGAAGCTGCTCGTCGTCGGGCTCGTCACATCAAGCCCAAGCCTGATCACCACGAGACCAATACCCAGTTCGCCAAGCGACACGGCATTACCAAGCGTCAGGCCTCCAAGGTCCGGCAACTCCTGCGCTAGATCCCTCGGGATCGTCTAGTCGCCCTACTCCTCCGGGAGTACGGGCGGCTACTTTTTTTATACAAAACAAAAAAACCACCCGTCAGGGTGGTTTTTAAAAATAATTTATAATGAATATTGTCCAAAATCCTCTACGCTAGCATTATTTTCTTCCAAAAGCTTTTCAATAGATTTTTTATCATCTTTGACATAAGCTTGTTTAATCAAACATACCTCGGTATAGAATTTATTAACCTTACCTTCCAAAATCTTAGCAATGACTTCTTCCGGCTTGCCTTCTTTCTTTAGTTGTTCGGTATAAATTTCTTTTTCTTTTTCAATAACTTCAGATGGCACATCTTCTGGTTTAATATATTTTGGTGCCATAGCAGTAGCATGCATGGCAATATCTTTAGCTAACTCTTCACTGCCACCTTTAAGTACTAACACGGAAGCATTTTTATTATTTGAATGCAGATAAATACCTACTACTTCACCTTCATAAATATCAAACTTAGCTAATTGTAGATTTTCACCAATCTTTACAATCAATTCATCCTGAATATATTTGCTAGCCCAAGTAGTAAATTCTTCTTTACCTAATTCCATTAGCTTAGCAGCTAATCCTTGAACGGCAGTTTGAAAATCTTCATTTTTGGCTACAAAATCTGTTTCACAAGCTAAAGCTACAACAGCAACTTTATTATCTTTCTTTTCAAAAGCAATAACGCCTTCTTTGACTTCTCTATCAGATTTTTTAGCGGCGATCTTTTGACCTCTTTTTCTTAAAATCTCAATTGCTTTATCTCTATCACCATCAGCCTCTTTCAATGCTTTATTAACATCGCTCATACCGGCTCCAGTGATTTGTCTAATTTCTTTAATCAATTCTAATGACATTTTTATTTTTTTTAAAATATAATTAAATACGTGAGCCTTTGATGGCATCAGCTATAATATCAGTAATAACTTCAATAGATTTTATAGCATCATCATTGGCAGGAATTGGATAAGCGGCCAATTCTGGATTGACATTTGTATCAGCCATAGCGATTACTGGAATACCCATCTTATTGGCCTCTGATACTGCGGTACCCTCTTTTTTCAAATCTACAACAAAAACTGCTTTTGGTAGATTTTTCATAGATTTAATACCACCTACGTTTTCTGTTAATTTATTAAGTTCTTTTTTAAACTTAACTTGTTCTTTTTTGGTATACATTTCCCAAGTACCATCTTCCTCTTCTCTTTCTAATTTTTCTAACTTTCTAGTCAACTTAACTATATTTTCAAAATTAGTAAAAGTACCTCCTAGCCAACGGCCAATGATATAAGGCATGCCACAGCTCTCAGCAGCTTCTTTAACAATAGTCTTGGCCTGTTTCTTTGATCCGATAAATAAAATAACGCCCCCGGCTTTTACAGTCTTCTCTACAAAGGCTATAGCTTCTTCTAAAGCTGTTTGAGTCTTTTGTAGATCAATAATGTGAACGCCGCTGCGTTGAGTGTGAATGTAGTAGTTGGCTTTAGGATATCTTTTTGAGGTCTTATGACCAAAATGAACACCCTTTTTCAACAACTCTTCAAGTGTTGGTAATTTCATATTTTTTCCTTTCTTTACCCGTATTTTCTTATTTAACGGCCCCTTTTTCTAATGGGGAAGGTCAGTTAAATAAATACTGAAAATACTTATGATTAATTAAACAGGAATACTTTAACATAAAATTTTAAATAAATCAAGCCCTTAGCCCTAATATTTGACAAAAATCGATTTTTTTACTTAAATATACAAGTAATAATAGTTCCACCGTCCGTAACCACCCCCCTCGTCAAAAGGATAAAATCATGTGCAATCCCTACCAAATTACGGAAATCTGCCATATTCGTGGCCACGGCTGCAACCTCTGCAATGGTCGCAGTCACTGTGAAGACGGTGATACTGTCTGTCCTGAAGGCCATCGCGTTGGCAGTACTTACATTGGCCTAGTCTGTCGGATTGTTCCAGAAACTGGAACCTGCACGATCTGCCAATCGGTCGTCAAGAATGGCGACCCTTGTCCCTATGGCCATATTCGTGGCCAGGGCTATCTGTGGCAACTCGCCCAGTAACGCTCACCAGAGCATATCGGAGCACCCCAACCCAAGGGGTGCTTCCTAACATTCTTGACATTTTATACTCAATCTGTTACCTTATTGGGGTATTAATTTTTATCTCGGATTAGATCCGAGACGGATAAATTAGAAAAAACATATGAAAAAAGACTTACATCCAACATATCATGCTGATGCCAAAGTAGTTTGTGCTTGTGGTAATAAACTTATAGTAGGTTCTACTGTAAAAGAAGTCCACGTTGAAATTTGTTCAAACTGCCATCCTTTTTATACTGGAAAAGAAAGATTGGTTGATACAGCTGGTCGTGTAGATAGATTTAAGAAAATCACAGATCTTCAAGCTAAAACTGCTAAAACTAGAAAAGGTAAAGCAGTCAAAAAAGCTAAAGCAGCCGAAAGAAAACTTGAAAAAGAAAAAGCTAAAATCAAGGCTGAAATTGCAGAAAACAGTAAACCAGCTGCTGAAAGAAAAAAAACTACAGCCAAAAAAGCTACTAAAAAATAACATTGCTAAAATAAACAAAGAAGCGCCGATTTTATAATAGGGGCTTTTTTGTTATAATGAAATATATGGATATAAAATTAGAAGAATACAAACAAAAAGCTAGCGAGCTAGAACAAGAGATGCAAAAACCAAACATCGTCTCTGATGCTAGCCAAATGTCTCGTCTTGGTAAAGAATATAATGAAATCAAGGAAATTTTAGAATTGGCTGAAATTTTAGCAAAGGATAATCACGACTTAGTTAGTCTAAGAGAATCTATCAAATTAGAAACTGATGATGAAATGATTGCCATGACTCAAGAAGAGGTTAATGTCTTGGAACAAAGAATATCAGAGAATGAAGAAAAAGTAGACGAGTTGATTAATCCAGATGATCCTAATGACAAAAAAAATATAATCTTAGAGATTAGAGCTGGCACTGGCGGCGATGAATCAGCTTTATTTGCAGCTGACCTATTTAGAATGTATTCACGCTTTGCAGAAGAAATGAATTTCAAAATAAAAATCATGTCATCTAATAAAACTGAAATTGGCGGTTTTAAAGAAATCATCGCTGAAGTTGAAGGTGATAACGTTTATAAACATTTTAAATATGAAAGTGGTGTCCATCGAGTCCAACGCGTACCAGAAACCGAAAAATCAGGTCGAGTACACACTAGCGCCGCCTCAGTCGCTGTAATGCCTGAAGCTGAAGAGATTGACCTTCAAATAGAAGCTAAAGACCTACGTATAGACACCTTCTGTTCTTCTGGCTGTGGTGGTCAATCAGTAAACACTACCTATTCTGCTGTACGTATTACTTACTTACCTACGAATACAGTAGTTTCCTGCCAAGATGAAAAATCTCAACTTCAAAATAAAGAAAAAGCTATGGCTATTTTACGCTCTCGTGTCTTAGCTGATATAGAAGCTGAAAAACATGCTAAAAATGCAGCCGAAAGAAAAAGCCAGATAGGCACTGGCGATAGATCAGAAAAAATCCGTACATATAATTTTCCTCAAGATAGAATGACTGATCATCGTATAAAATTATCATTACATAATCTAGATAAAATACTTGATGGCGATATAATGCCAATAATAAAACCTTTATGGCAAGCAGCCAAAGCTCAAAAATAATAAGCATCAAAGAGCTAATCACAAAATACAAAGGCCAAATAGATATTAATGAGTTAGACCAACTTATGGCTTTAGTTTTACATAAAAACATAGCCTATATTTATAAAAATCCCGACAAACAACTTAGTAGGTCAAATATATTAGCTTTTAAAAAAATACTAAACAAAAGATTAGCTAATTATTCGCTAGCTTATCTTAAGAAAAATAAAGAATTTTATAAACTAAATTTTATTGTAAACAAACACACCTTAATCCCCCGTCCTGATAGTGAGTTAATAATAGAAGAGGCTCTAAAAAATACTAGCAACAATCAAAATATTATAGATATTGGCACTGGCTCTGGTGCTCTAATATTATCTTTAGCTAAAAACAATAAACATACAGCAAATTATATAGCTACTGATATTTCAACTAAGGCACTGGACATTGCCAAAACTAACGCCCGTAAATTAAAACTAAAAAACAAAATTAAGTTTATAAAAACTAATTTACTAGATAATATTTCTGAGCAATTTGATATTATAATAGCTAATCTGCCATATCTCACTCCAGTGCAAATGCAAGAAGCTAGTATTAAAAAAGAACCCGTCACTGCCCTACTCTCTGGTCAAGATGGTTTAGATCATTATAAAAAACTATTAAAACAATTACCAAAGTATTTAAATAAAAAATATCTAATACTTCTAGAAATAGACCCTGCCCAAGAAAAATTAATAAAAAAAGAGATTATTATTAATCTCCCTCAGGCTAATATAAAATTTCTCAAAGATTTAGCTAATAATATAAGAATAGTAAAAATTACTAACTAAAAAATCACGTTAAGCAACGTGATTTTTAAATAATTTAAATCATAGTGAGCATATCTATATCTGGAATGATTTGTACCCAAGTCTTACCAGGTACTAACTCTATTGTATTGAGATCAAAATCGTAAAGACTATCTTTTCCATCTCTAGAATCCCACCAAGCTTCTGTCATACCTAGATGATTAAAAATAAAAGCCTTACCATAACTTTGATTATCCATCTCTCTTCTGCCTAAATCATCAACGATTTTAGTATCCACAACTTTGATAATTATATTATCTGCCTTAACTTGTTCGCCAGTATGATAAATAAATTTGTCATCACCCTGCCAACGTAAATAAGCATTTAATCTATCATTAAATTTCCAATCAACTTTATATACTCCGTTATAATCAACAAAAAAATCTAAAACAACTCCTTTCTCTGGTTCCGGACTAAAAAATTTCCAATTTTTTTCTAAGTTTATATCCGCTATTTCATTAAGCTCCCCTGCTCTTAACCAATTTGAAGAAGAGGTAAATACATTGTGTGGAGCATCTAAATTATCATCTCTCCAGAAATATATTTCTCCTGCACCGATTTGATCAATTTCATAAAAATCATAACTATCCATACTGTTTAGAGCTTTTGGACTACCGCCTACGTGCATATATATTCCATTGTATTCATTTGCCCAATCCATAAAATATGGTCTAGCTGATCGAACTGGACCAACTTTATCAATACTCTGACGACTATCAAAAACTCCCATTAATCTAGTAATATTACCTTCAGCTAGAGCTTCATAAACTATATCCGCTTTATCTAAACCATATTGAGGACGAGCATCATAAGAATTATCAAACATAATAGATACAGCAAAAAAATCTTGAGCTGGTTTTTCTAATGCTTCACCATTTAAAGGATGCCTAAAAACTTCAGTCTGTTCAATATCATTTTCTATGTTAACTGGAGACTGGTTTGTTTTGGAAGATAACCAATTAAAAATTCCAAGCCCAAGCAAAATAACTGCCATAAAAATGACAGCTATTGCAAAATATATTTTGGACTGATGACTTATCATCAAGGCTAAATATTAAATTATTTCTTTTCTTCTGGTTTAGCTTCGCCTCCTGGTTTAGCTTCGCCTTCTGGTTTAGCTTCGCCTTCTGGTTTAGCTTCGCCTTCAGCACCCTCTTCAGCTTCAGCGGCTGCAGCAGCTTCTTCAGCTTCTTCAGCAGCAGTTTTGATTACCATCTTCTTAGGCACAGTAACATTAGCTACTGGATTATTTGGATCATTCATGATAGTTACTTTTTCATCAACAACTAAATCGCTGATTACTAATTTCTGACCCATCTCTGTAAAAATACTAACATCAACATCTATCTTAGCTGGTAAATCAGCTGGTAAACATTGGACATCTACAGTAAAAGCTTTTTTATTTAGTTGAGCACCTTGTTCACGGACAACTTTTGATATACCTATAAATTCCAAAGGAACTTTAGTCTCAACTATTTTTTTAGCATCTATAGCCATGAAATCAACATGAGTAAGTTTATCAGTTACTGGATCTTGTTGATATTCACGAACAATAACTTTAATTTCTTTATCAGACACTTTAACAGTTACAATATTACTAGTGCCAGCTGCTTTTAATGTCTTAAGTAAATCTCTATAATCTACATCTATAGACACTGGTTTTTGAGAAAAACCATAAACAATACCAGGTACTCTATTGCTTGTTCTGATATCTGTAAGTTGACTTTGTTTATCAACCTTACGTTCGTTTGCTTCTAATATAAATTCCATACTTTTTAGACTTAAATTAAAAATTCAATGCGTCTATTTAATCATAAACTATCGATAAAGTCAAGGATGCTAACCATTTCTTATATAAACATTTTGAGATATCCCTAAAACGATCATAATAGCCCACATAGAACTACCTCCCGCTGAAACAAGGGGTAGTGGGATACCGGTAACAGGCGATATGCCCATATTCATGCCAATATTAATAAATGTCTGCACCAAGAGCATAGCTGCAATACCTAGTATCAAATAAGCTCCAAAATCATCCTGGCTCTTTCGCATCACCAAAAATAACCTATAAAATATAAAAACAAATAAAGCTAGCACCAAAGTAACACCAACTAAACCTAAGTCTTCAGCTATAACAGCAAATATAAAATCTGTGCCCGGCTCAGGTAAAAACCTTAGACTACTTTGAGAGCCAAGAGCTAATCCCCTGCCAAAAACCTGACCTGAGCCAACTGCCACCATAGATTGGATAACATTATATCCCGTACCCTGCGGATCACGCCCTGGATCTATAAAAGTTAGTATTCTATCTTGCTGATAAGGTATTAAAATAAAAAACCAAGCAATAACTACTGTTGCTAAAAATGCTCCGGTCAACCACCAAAAATGTGCTTTTTTAATACCAGTAAAAAGTAAAACAATTATCCAGGTGCCTAATAGCACTAAAGCCGATCCAAGATCTGGCTGCAACATTACTAAACCTACAAACAATAAAGTTAGCAAGCCCGATTTAACAATATGTCTAAACATAAAAAATTCTCCAGCATACTGAGAAAAATATCGAGCCAAAGTTATAATTAAGGCAATTTTAGCAAACTCAACTGGCTGTACATTAAAAAACCCAAAATTAATCCAACCAGTAGTTCCTTTTACTTCTGAACCAAATATTAACACTGCTACTAAAATAAGAGAAAATAAAATAAAGATAAGTTTGGCATAAGTCAACCAAACATTATAATTAACGCTTGCAAAAAAGAAAAATAAAATAAAGCCAGATAAGGCAAAAAATATTTGTTTTCTAAAAACTAAAAAATTATTAGTATCTGTATTTAAACTCAAGCTATATAAAATACTGATGCCTAACACCAGTAAAATACTTACTGCAAAAAATAAAAGCCAATCTATTCTTTGCCACTTAGCAAAAAAACTAATCATAATCTTTATCTAATTTCGAATTCTGGATCTGCATAAATATTCTTGAAGATATTTTTATCTAATTTGTCTAAAATTGGAAAAACAGTTGCTCTAGTAACTCGAGCTAGCCTGTTTAACCAAACAGTTTCTAAACTTCTAGTCTCTAAGGCTACAAAATCTTTTGTTTTTAATTCATTAATGGCTACTAAAGTGTCTCCATTATATAAGGCTATTTGCCAATCTATTTCCCAAAAATTATAAACAGAATCATTAAAAACATCCCAGGATACTCTAGTTGGCGATTCAATAGTTACTCCATCAACGGTCTCTCTGCTAGCAGCTTGGAATTTGATATTGGATGTTTCAATATTAATTTCTGGAAAACTGCCATCAATACGATACCATTCTATATTAGAAATGACCAGCTCGGGATTTCTAATAGCCTTATCAGATTCATAGGCAGTTAAAGATAGCAGCCTTTTCTCTTCTGGATTAATAAAGGCTGTTCTGATTGGAGTTTCGACACCTTGAGACACAAAATGATAATCCAAACTTTTAACAGTCCAATCTGCATTTGTATTTTCAACTAAAGCTACGATATTATATCTTCTATCTCCTAGAGAAATAAAACTAACTTTACCGATTTCAATAGCTTCTGGTGCGTTTTGAGAATGATAATTTGCCCAATTAAATGTGCTCTGCTGAATCTGCATGGCTGATGTAGAAAAGCCTGTTCCTCTAAAATAAGTAATGGCTTTAAATATCAACACACCGTAAAAAATAATAAAAACTAATATAATTAACCCAAAAACTAGCTTCTTAATCAATAATTTATGAGTAAGCAAAAAATATCCTCTTTCCAACTCTGCTTTACTAATTGGTTTATAATCATTCATATTAATATTTATATTATACAATATTTGTGTATTAATGCCAATCATTTGGCAATACTAGATTAGCTATGTTATAATAATAGCGAAATTAAAAATAAAATAAAATAAAAAAATGTTAGAGACTTCAAAGGACTTATTAAACATCATGATGGGCTCTTCAGTGTTACTAGTAGCCTTATTATTTTCATGGTTACTATATCAAACTGCTCGTACACTCAAAGGAGTAAATGACACCATTAAAGTAATACAAAATATAATTGGTAATATTGATGAAGGAGTTACTACTTTTAAAAGTAAGGCTGGTAACGCAGCTGCATTTTTGACAGTATTTATCAAAAGCGCTCAATCAATATTGACTACTATCGACCAGAAAAAAACTAGAAAGAAATCTAGAAAGAAATCTAGAAAGAAATAAAAATAAAAATAAAACCCAACTTAGGGACAATCCCGATACATAATAATATAATAACTAATGTTATCGGGTTTTATTATCAAAGCAAAAAATATCAAACATGTTTATTCATCTCCATACTCACTCCCACTATAGTTTACTAGATGGCCTAGGTACTCCTGACCAGTTGATCGCTGAAGCTAAAAATCAAGGTGCTACAGCTTTAGCTTTGACTGATCATGGTAATATGTATGGAGTTATAGAATTTTATCAGAAATGTAAAAAAGCTGGTATCAAACCAATTATTGGTGTAGAGGCTTACGTCACCCCCTCTTCTATAACAGAAAAAAATCCAAAAGAAAAACCCTACCACCTTATTCTTTTAGCTGAAAATAATGAAGGCTACAAAAATCTTCTAAAGCTAACTACCATAGCTCATTTAGAAGGTTTTTATTATAAACCTCGCATAGATTGGGCAACCCTTAAAAAACATAGCAATGGTTTAATTGCTAGTACCGCTTGTCTGGGTGGGCCATTAGCTAGACATATTAAAGCTGGTCAAAATACCAAAGTTGAAGAAAATATAAAAATACTTTTAGATATTTTTGGACATGATCGTTTATTTTTGGAAATGCAAAATCTAAACAATGACGCTCAAAAAATTGTAAACGAAGAATATAAAAAATTATCCAAACAACATAACATACCTTTAATTGTCACTAATGACATTCACTACGTCAAAGCCGACGATGATGAAGCTCAAGATGTTTTACTTTGTATTCAAACCAAACAAAAACAAAACGATGAAAATCGAATGAATTATTTGGGTGAAGATTATTCTATGATCACCGAAGAAAAGGTTGTAGAATTATTTGGCCCAGAGATTCAAGAAGCTATTGATAATACTAATAGCTTAGCTGAACGTTGCAACGTAGAAATAGAATTAGGTGTTATCCAATTACCAGACTATGAATTACGAGCTAACACCAATGTCGACGATGAGTTGCGTAGACTTTGCGTTGAAGGTGTGACCAAAAGATATGGCTTTATTGCTAAAGATATTCCTCAACATATTCAAGAAAGATTAGATTATGAACTTGGAATTATTACTAAAACTGGTTATGCGGCCTACTTTTTAATTGTACAAGACTTTGTTAATTGGGCGAAAAATCAAAAAATTATAGTTGGCCCAGGTCGTGGTTCAGCTGCTGGATCATTAGTTTCTTACCTGATTAATGTTACTAATATTGATCCATTAAAATATGACTTAATTTTTGAAAGATTCCTTAACCCTGAACGTGTATCAATGCCTGATATTGATCTTGATTTTGCTGATACTAGACGCGATGAAGTTATTCGTTATGTTGAAGATAAATATGGTAAAGATCATGTAGCCCAGATTATTACTTTTGGTACTATGGCCGCTCGAGCTGCTATTAGGGATGTAGGGCGTGTATTGGGTTATAGCTACGGTCTCTGTGACCAACTAGCCAAAATGATTCCCATGTTCACCTCTCTAAAAGAAGCTCTAGCTAATGTAGATGAACTAAAAAAGATATACGAAGAAGATCCAGAATCTCAACGCCTATTAGACATGGCACAAAAGCTAGAAGGTTTAGCCCGTCACTCCTCTACTCATGCCTGTGCAGTATTAATTACTAAAGACCCTTTAACCAACTACACTCCTCTTCAATATGCTTCAGGTGATGATAAAACTATCATCTCTCAATATTCTATGAATCCTGTAGAAGCTCTCGGCCTTCTTAAAATGGATTTCTTGGGATTAAAAAATCTGACTATTCTAGAACAAACTATAAAAATAGTTGAAGCTACAAAAGAAATTAAAATAGATTTAGATAATTTGCCTTTAGATGACCAAAAAACTTTTGATTTATTACAAGCTGGTGGAACAACTGGAGTTTTTCAATTGGAATCTGGCGGCATGAAACGATACTTAAAACAACTCAAACCAACGGAACTGGAAGACATAATTGCCATGGTTTCTCTCTATCGTCCTGGTCCAATGGAATTTATTCCTGATTTTATTGCTGGTAAACAAGGTAAGAAAAAAGTCAGCTATCTTCATCCTAAACTAGAGCCAATTCTTAAAAATACCTACGGCATCGCTATCTACCAAGAGCAAATTATGCGTATTGCTCGTGATTTAGCTGGTTTTAGTTATGGACAAGCTGATGTACTTAGAAAAGCGGTAGGTAAAAAAATCAAGAAACTACTTGATGAACAAGAAGAGAAGATAGTTTCAGGTATGGTAGACAATGGCATCGATAAAAAAACCGCTAATAAAATTTGGGAATTTATTGTACCTTTTGCTCGCTACGGCTTTAATAGATCTCACGCTGCCTGCTATGCTATGATCGCCTATCAAACAGCTTATCTGAAAAGCAATTTCCCTGAAGCTTTCATGGCCGCTCTCTTAACAGCCGACCAAGATAATATTGATAGAGTAACTATTGAAATAAAAGAGTGCCACAAAATGGGCATCGAAGTGTTACCACCTGATGTTAACGAAAGTTTTTCTAATTTTGCTGTAGTTGATAGTTCTGAAAAAAACAAAATGGGTAAAATACGTTTTGGTCTAAATGCTATCAAAAATGTTGGACATAATATTGCCAAAGTAATAATTAGAGAGAGAAAAGACAATGGCCAATATAAATCTGTAGAAGATTTATTGACTCGCATTAAAGATAAAGATTTAAATAAAAAATCCCTAGAAAGCCTTATCAAAGCCGGCGCCTTTGATTCTTTAATTAGTCGTGGTCAAGCCTTAGGTAATCTTACTACGCTTTTAGAATTCAATAAAAAAATTCAAAACGAACATAAAAGTGGTCAAAATAATCTATTTGCAGATTTACCAATGGCCGCTTCTACTTTATCTCTCAAGTTAGACGAATTTGTAGACACAGCTATTGAAACTAGATTATCTTGGGAAAAAGAATTAATGGGTCTATATATTTCAGATCATCCTTTTAAATCCTATATTCAAATATTAAAAAAACATGTTACTCCTCTGGCTAGAATAAAAAATAAAGAAGGTGAAAATGTAAAAGTCTCTGGCATAGTAACTAATGTTCATAAAATTATTACTCACAAAGGTCAGGCTATGTTATTTGTAGTTATAGAAGATTCAACCGCTAGCACAGAAATAATTGTATTTCCAAAAACATTAGACCTTACATTTCAATTATGGCAAGATGAAAATAAAGTAATTGTAGAAGGTAAGGTATCTGACAAAGATGGTCAGCCAAAAATATTAGTAGAAAGAGCTGAGCTAATCACAGAAGAATATCTAAATAATCTAAATGCTAAAAATTTAGCAGATGAAAAATTATGGCTAAGCCTACCTCAGGGTTTTGATAAAGAAAAGATGACTACCTTAAAGTCTATTCTTGATACTAGTCCTGGATTAAGCCATGTATATTTACAAATTAATAATGGTAAAGTAAGAAAAATTAAAATTGATGTTAAAGTATTACCTGATAAAAGATTAAAAGACAAAATTACAGAGTTTCTAGGTCCAAACTCCTGGCAATTAAAAAAAGATGAGTAATAATGGTAAAAACCTAGTACTTCTGCTATAATATAATCGATAAAATAAAGAATAATTATTTTAAATATTGAGTGAAATCGAAATATGAATCAAACTATAAAACGAAAATCAAGTAATGTTTACTCTAGATTAGTTGGATTTTTCCTTTTCCTAACTATTATTACTATTTTTGTGGTTACGCACTTTGCTTTAGCTAAGGTGCATATCAAAATATACAGCGATGTAGAAGATAAAGAGGCTTCTGTTCTGATAGAAATGCAATCTGCAAACGCTCCTGATCTAGCACCTGATGCTCTCATAGGAAAAATAATTAGTACTGAATTAGAAATAACAGCCACTGTAGCTAGCAGTAAAGAAACAGTCAACAGCAGCAAAGCTGGTGGTTATGTAACTATTTATAATAATTATTCTCAAAAACAAGCATTAATTAAAACCACTCGCCTACTGACACCTGACAATAAACTATTTAGAATTAGCGAAGGCGTAACTATACCAGCTGGTTCAGAAGTTAGAGTTTGGGCTGAAGCCGATGGTGAAGGAGAAGAATTTATTACTGAGGCTACAACATTTATAATTCCTGGCCTATGGGAAGGATTGCACGATAAAATTTATGCTGACACTACAGAAGGCATGACATTACAAAGCATCCCTGGTTTCACTGTTACTCAAGAAAATTTAAATGCTGCCAGAGAGCAAATCGAACGAGAAGCTACCACTCAAAGTCTAGCTATAATCAATGAACTAGTGGCTGAAAAATTAGCTATTGATCAAACTAGATTAAGATTAAAATTTGAAGATATTAGTAGTAATCAAGCTGGAGATATTAGCGAAGAAACAAGTATTACTCAAAAAATAACTGCCCACGGATTAGTATTTGATCAAGAAGATTTTATTAAAAAGGCAAAAGAAAAATTAAGTAAAGAATTAGATAACGGACAAGCTTTAATAAATTTTGATGAAGATAAAATAACTTATAGCGTTTTAGAAATTAATCTAGAAAAAGATGAAGCTATTCTAGAGATCAAAACCTCTGTTACTGTCAGCTCTAGCGAAAATACTTGGGACATAGATAAAGAAAATTTAATTGGCCTAGACGAACAAGGTCTAAGAGAATATTTCAAACAATTTAATCCTGAAGAAGTGGATATAAAATTCTCGCCATTCTGGGTCAAATCAACTCCTCTGCTCAAGGATCATATAATAATAGAATAAATTTAAATACTCGGCTTCGGCTGAGTATTTTTTTTGACATTTTTCATAAAAAGACTATAATTAATAATGCTCTAAGATGATTGGAACAACTACCAATTGTTCTCCTGAAAAGGACCATTTTGGCTAAATCTAGAGTCAATTGAATATTAAAGAGAGGCTTGGACTTTTGTAATGCTCAGGCAACTTGGGTGGAACCGCCCCATTAGGGGGTCCCGAGGCTTAATAAGTCTGGGGTTTTTTTATCCCAAATTAGTAACACAAATATGAAAAAACAAGAACGAAGCGCCCTGAGCGAAGTCGAAGGGGAAAAAATGCATAAAGAACGTCATTCACTAGCTCACATACTCGCTATGGCTGTACTAAAAAAATTCCCCGAAGCCAAGTTAGGTATTGGACCAGTAATTGATAATGGTTTTTATTATGATTTTTTGCTGCCAGAAGCTTTGTCAGATAAAGATCTACCAAAGATTAGAAAAGACATGCAAAAAATAATTCAACAAAAAGTTGAATTTAAAAAGAATATTGTCTCACGTGAAGAAGCTTTGAAAAAAGCTAAAGCTAATAATGACCCATTTAAAGAAGAGTTAATTAATGACCTGCCAGCCAATGAAGAAATTAGCTTCTATTCTTCTGGGGATTTTGCTGATCTTTGTCGTGGTCCTCATGTCAACGATAGTTCTGAAATAAATCCTAAGGCTTTTGCCCTGACTTCAACTGCTGGAGCGTATTGGCGTGGTGATGAAAAAAATCAAATGCTAACTCGTGTCTATGGTGTAGCTTTTGAAACCAAAGAAGAGTTAGATGAATACTTAGAGCTATTGGCAGAAGCCAAAAAACGCGATCATAGAAAACTTGGCAAAGAAATGGACTTGTTTGTTTTTTCTGAATTAATTGGACCAGGACTTCCTGTTTACACACCTAAAGGCGCTAGTATCAGAAAAGGAATTGTTGATTTTTCTAATGCCCTACAAAAGACAATTGGTTATGATGAAGTACATTCTCCTCAAATAAATAAAGCTGAACTTTTCAAAATCTCTGGACACTATGACAAATTTAAAGATGATATGATTAGTGCTAAATCACATTATAGTAAAGAAGAGTTTTTCCTCAAGCCAATGAACTGTCCTCAACATACTCAAATTTATGCTTCTCGGAAAAGATCTTATCGTGATTTACCACTCCGCTATGCTGATTCTGCAAATTTGTTTAGAGATGAAAAACCTGGAGAAATGTCAGGCCTAACTAGACTTAGATGTTTTTCTCAAGATGATGGTCATAGTTTTTGTCGTGAAGATCAGATTGAAATTGAATTTAAAAATGTCTTAGATATAATAAACCAAGCTCTAGAAGTATACGGATTGGATTATTTTGTAAGGCTATCTCTATGGGATCCCAAGCAAAAAGAAAAATATCTTGGTGACGCAAGTGTTTGGGAAAAATCTCAAGCCTTACTTGAAAAGCTTCTGAAAGATAATAAAATAAAATATGAAACTGAAATTGGTGAAGCAGCTTTCTATGGACCAAAAATGGATATAGTAGCTAAAGATGCTTTAAAAAGAGAATGGCAAATATCTACTATTCAACTTGATTTCAATATGCCGGTCCGCTTCAAATTAACCTATACTGACAAAGATGGTAGTGAAAAAAATCCAGTCATGATTCATCGTGCTATCACAGGTTCTCCAGAAAGGTTCATGGGAATTCTCATAGAACACTACGGCGGAGCCTTTCCTCTATGGCTAGCTCCAACACAAATAAAAATAATTTCTGTAGGTGAAGGCCATATTGAGCATTGTCAAAAAATGGCCAAAGAATTTAATGAAGAGGGTGTTCGTATTGAATTAGACATATCTGACGAAACAGTTGGAAATAAAATCCGAAAAAGTTCTCAAGAAAAAATACCATATACTTTAGTAATTGGCGACAAAGAAATGAATTCAAAAGATTTATCGGTCAGAGTGCGCGGTAAACAAGATTTATTAAATATTTCTAAAGAAGAATTTATCACAAAAATAAAAACAGACATCAAAAATCGTAGTTTAGAATTGTTATAATTAATCTATAAGTACATGGAAATTAAAACAGCGCTTACTTACGATGATGTTTTGTTGGTGCCTCAAAAATCCGACATTGTGTCTCGTCAAGATGTAAACACATCTACCCAACTTACCAAGAAGATATCTCTAAAAATACCAATCATATCTGCCAACATGGACACAGTTACTGAAGCCGATATGGCTACTGCTATGTCGCTAGCAGGAGGTATAGGTATTATTCATCGTTTTTGTGATATAGCCACTCAAGCCAAAGAAGTAGCTAAAGTCAAAAGAAAACAAAATATTGTAATTGATAACCCTTTTTATGTCTCCCCTACTAGTACTTTAACTGACGTAAAAGAAAAAATAAAAGAGTATAATTGCAAAAGTTTTTTAGTGACTGATAATAGTCAAAAACTCTTAGGCATACTAACTCCACGTGATGTTACATTTATTAAAAATGAAAATGCCCTAGTAAAAGACTTGATGACTCCTCAAGATAAATTAATTACAGCTCATCATGACATTAGTCCAGAAAATGCTAAAAAATTAATGCGAGAAAATCGTATTGAAAAATTACCTCTAGTAGACCACGAATTTAAAATAAAGGGCCTAATCACTGCTAAAGACATTATTAAAAACTATAATAATATCGGGGCTAGTAAAGACAATAAAGGTCGTCTAATAGTAGGTGCAGCTATTGGTGTACGCTCAGATTATATGGAAAGGGCTGAAGCACTTATTAAAGCTGATGTAGATGTTTTAGTACTTGATATTGCTCATGGGCATAGCAGTAACGCTGTAAATGCAATTAAAGCTATCAAAAATAAATGGCCTGATGTGGAAATAATTGGTGGCAATATTGCCACTGGTCAAGCAGCTACTGATTTAATTAAAGCTGGCGTAGATGCCGTTAAAGTTGGTGTGGGACCAGGTTCAATTTGTACAACCAGAATTACAACTGGCTTTGGTGTGCCACAACTAACTGCAATTATGAATGTCTATCAAGCTGCTAAAAAATATCATGTGCCTGTGATAGCCGATGGCGGTGTTAAACAACCAGGCGACATGGTCAAAGCTCTAGGAGCTGGCGCAGATAGTATTATGATGGGCGGTCAATTATCTGGCACTAAAGAAAGCCCAGGCTTACCTATCACTTATCACGGTCGACAATATAAAATATCTCGAGGTATGGCTAGTTTAACTGCTGCTCTAGCTCGTCCAGATGCCAAAGAAAAACTTAAAGAAATTACTCCCGAAGGTGTAGAAGCTCGTGTCCCCTATCGTGGACCAGTAGAAAATATACTGGGCCAATATATAGGTGGCCTGCGTTCTGGTATGAGTTATGGTAATGCTCGCACTGTAGAAGAATTAAAAAATAATACAAAATTTATTCGCATTACTAATGCTGGATCAAGAGAATCTCATTCTCATGACAACGAAGTTTTGTAAAATTCTATAAAATGCTATAATAATCCTAGTTAATGATTAATTAAAATAATTATGAAATTATTAAAATTATTTAGTTTAGCCTTGCTGATAAGCTGGTTAGCTGGTTTTGTGTTTATACCTGTCCAGGCTCAAGAAACAGACACCGAAGAATTAGCCAATGTTTTGGTAGAATTTGAAACAGATGAAGTAGATGCTCAAAGTTTAGGCATAAAAGAACCCGATACTTTACCTGGAGAATTTAAATACAATTGGCAACTATTCAAAGAAAATACTGGTCTTTTCTTTACTTTTAACAAAGAAAAGAAAATTCAAAAGCTAGAAGAAATATCTAATCGCCGTTTATTAGAAGCTAAGAAATTAGCTGAAACTGGCACAACTAATGCCGCGAATCGTGTTGAAAAAGCTCTCGAGAGATATGAAGCTGCTAAAGAAAAAATTAACACTCGTCTAGAAGCTAACCCAGAACTAAAGAAAAAGCTTTTAGAAAAACTTGATGCCAATCAATTAAAACACCAACAAGTTTTATCTACAGTTACTGAAAAATTAAGAGATAAGCTTCCAGAAAACAAAATTAAAAAATTAGAAAAGCTCAAAAAAACTAACGCACTTCGTTGGTATAATACCAATAAAGAAGATGTACAAGCTAGATTAGAAAAAGCTATAGATAATAATAATGTTGGTAGTAAATTCAAACAATTAAAAAACATTGCTACCTTAGAAGAACTAGGCGAATCCTTACCTGAAGAGGCAAAAGAAAAAATAGAAGCTGCCAGAGCCAGAGCTGAAGATAAACTGTCTGATAAATTACAAAATCTAAATACTAAAGACAAAGAAAAATTTGAAAAATATATTAATAACATTAAAGCTCCAGAACTTACCAAGCAAAAATTTATTAGCAATCTTAAAGATAGTGAAAAATTACCAGAAGCTGTAAAAGTTAAGGCTAAAAATATATTTGATAATTATTCAAATAGACTACATAATAAATTTGAAAGTTTAGATGCAGCCGGAAAAAAGAAATTCTTAAGTCAATTTGAAGATAAATTACGAAGCCATCCAGCTAATATCCAATTCCTAGAAAGCTTAGATAGCTCAGAATATAAAGAAAGAATAAAAAATCTTTTAGAAATTCAAATCGAAGGTGTTAAAGAAAAAGTCCAAAGAACCACTGATCCAGTTAAATTAAGATCATTAGAACAAAATTTAAAAAATTATCCAGTCCTAAGACGCCAAATTCAAGAAAGGCAAATAGAAGTAAGAAAGGTACCTAGTGTCAGGCCAAAACCTAGTTTACAAGCGACTCCTCCGCCTGACCCATCTACAGATACTAGTAACCACCAATAATTAAAACAACCCCATTAATGGGGTTGTTTTTGACTTGCTAAGAAAAAAAAGCTACAATAGCTCTTATGGTAAAAGATAAAAAATTTCACCTTATTATATTTGGCTGTCAGATGAATTATTCTGACGCTGAAAGACTATCTACTGTCTTGAAAAAATTAGGCTATAAAGAAACTAAAGATGAAGCTAAGGCTGATTTGATAGCTATAGTAGCTTGCTCTGTTAAACAAGCGGCTGTAGATAGAATTCATAGCAAAATACACAAATGGCAACTCACTAAAGAAACCAGGCCACTTATCACAATATTGTCTGGTTGTGTCTTAAAAAATGATCAAAAAAAATTAGCTCATCAATTTGATCTATTTATTGATATAAAAAATTTAGAAAATCTAGCTGATGACATAGCTAGTATTCATCCGGAAGAAAAATTGGCTTTACCTGATTTTTTTGATATATCACCTAGCTACGGATCAAACTATCGAGCCTATGTGCCTATCATGACTGGTTGTAATAAATTTTGTTCATATTGTGCTGTTCCCTACACTAGAGGCAGAGAGACCTCTCGTCCTTCTGAACATATCATTAAAGAAGTAAAAGAGTTATTAGACAAAGGTTACAAAGAAATAGTCTTACTTGGTCAAAATGTAAATAGTTACGGATTGGACAAAAAAGGTAGTGAAATAAGCTTTCCTGAATTACTAACAAAAATAGATTCTTTATCTGATCATTTTTGGTTAAAATTCTTGACTAGTCATCCCTATGATATGAGTGATGAATTAATAGATACCATGGCTAAATGTAAAAATCTTAATGATTATTTGCACTTACCTGTTCAATGTGGCTCTGATGAAGTACTAAAAAAAATGAATAGACATTATACAGTAGCTGAGTATAAAAAATTGATTAAAAAAATAAAAAAACAAATTCCAGAGATGACTTTATCTACTGACATTATTGTAGGTTTTTGTGGAGAAACAGATAAAGATTTTGAAGCTACTCAAAAATTAGTCAAAGATGTAGATTATAATCTAATGTATATTTCTCAATATTCTACTAGAATAGGCACAGTTGCTGCTAAGATGCATAAAGATGATGTACCAAAAACGATCAAGAAAAAACGCTGGAAAGAAATGAATGACCAACTTCGTATTCAATCTACAGATTTTAATAAAAAACTAGTTGGTCAAAAACGCAAAGTTTTAATAGACTCAATTAAAAAAGAAGGAAACAAAATTATAAACACCGGAAAACTATCAAATTATTTACCAGTTCATATAGAATCTAGTAAAACTCTAAACGTTGGAGAATTTTATCAAATAGAAATAACAGAAGCTTTGCATTGGGGCGTTAAAGCAAAATTGATATGAAAGACTCAAGACAAAAAATAGTAGTAGTCCTCGGCCCTACCGCGGCTGGAAAATCTGATTTAGCTGTAAAGCTAGCTAAAAGTTTTGATGGTGAAATAATTTCTGCTGACTCTCGACAAATTTATAAAGGTATGGATATTGCCAGTAATAAAATCACTAATACTGAAATGAAAAGTATCCCCCATTATCTTTTAGATATAGTCAATCCTGATCAAGATTATTCATTATATAATTGGCAACAAGACACTTTTACTAAAATTGAAGAAATATTAGCCAAAGAAAAAACTCCTATTATTGCCGGTGGTACTGGTCTATATATTTGCTCTGTTATTCAAAACTATGACATAGACCCTAAAGAACCCTCTCTTAGAGAATGTCCTTATGATTTTATAGTTTTAGGTATTGATCCTGATAGAGAAAAATTATATACCAAAATAAATAAACGAGTAGATAGAATGATAGACGATGGTTCTATAGATGAAGTAAAAAATATATATAAAAAATATCCTAATAAAAAACTAGTTGCCTTGACTGGCATTGGCTACAAACAAATCATAGAATATATAGATGAGCAAATAAGTCTAGAAGAAGCCATAGAAAAAATAAAGCAAAGTACTCGTAACTATGCCAAACGGCAAATGACTTGGTTCCGCCGAATGGAAAAACAAGGTATAAAAATATATTGGAATAAAAACTCTCAAGAAATCAAAAAACTTCTAAAAGATTTTTTGCAAAAATAAAACCCGCCGCGTAAAACGCGGCGGGTTTTTAAAAATATAAATTATTTCAATTTCTGTTTCAGTATCTCCTCTGCTTTTTGAGGATTAGCTTTACCTTTAGATTCCTTCATAAATTGCCCTACAAAAAACTTAAGTAGCGCTTCTTTGCCAGCCTTATAATCTTTAGTTTGTTCAGGATTAGACATAATAATTTTAACGGCAATATCTTCTAAAGTGCTATCATCATCAATCTGAGCCAAGTCTAGTCTTTCGGCAATGTGACTTGGATCATCATCGGCTCCAGTAAACATCTCTTTCAAAATAGCTTGTCCAGCAGAACTATTAATAGTTTTCTTATAAATTAAACTAACCAGTTCGGCCATATTTTCGGCACTAATTTTTAAATCTTTAATATCAAAATTTGATTTAATAAGGCCAAATAATTCACTACTAATCCAATTAAAAGTAAGTTTAGATAATTGATTCTTTTTATCTTCCCATAATTTAGTAGCTTCATCACTATCTTCATGTAAACCTTCTGCTTTAAAAAGCCAAGCTCGTAAATCAGACATTACTTCTTCAAAATAATTAGCCCATACCTTTTGGCTAACTAAAACCCAAGCATCCTCTGATTTGAGACCATACTCTTTAGCAAATCTATCTTTCTTGGCAAAAGGAAGCTCTGGCATCAAAGACCTTACTTCTTGCATTAAATTCTCAGAAATAATAAGTGGTGGTAAATCAGGCTCTGGAAAATACCTATAATCAGATGACCCCTCTTTAGTTCGTTGAGCTACAGTCTCACCTTTATTTTCATCCCAACCTCGAGTTTCAGTCACTGTTGGCGGAGTACCAGCATCCCAAAGTTTGGCTTGCCTTATTTCCTCAAACATCAAAGCCTTTTCTACTGCTTTAAATGAATTAAGATTCTTAACTTCAGTCTTTTCATAAAGATCATGATCGCCTACTGGACGAAGAGATATATTAGCATCACACCTAAGATGCCCTTTTTCCATATCAGCGTCAGAGACGCCTAAATAACGAGCAATTAACCGCATCTCTTGCAGAAACTCTTTAGTCTCTTTAGGACTCTTAAAATCAGGCTTAGTAACAATCTCAGCTAATGGCGTGCCTCCTCTATTAAAATCTACCAATGTCTTACCGTCTTTATGAATATTTTTAGCGGCATCTTCTTCAAGATGGAGTCTTTCTATACCAATACTCCAAGTTTGATTGTCTACATCAATAATCAAATGTCCATTATGCCCCAGAGGTTCATCAAATTGAGATATTTGATAACCCTTTGGTAAATCTGGATAAAAATAATTTTTTCTATCAAATTTTGATTTTTTATTTATTTTACAATTTATAGCTAAAGACATCATTAGGCCCATCTTAACTGCTTCCTTATTTATGGTTGGTAAAGTTCCAGGATGCCCTAAACAAATTGGACAAACTAAAGTATTTGGTTCTTTACCTTCGGAATCATTTGAACAAGCACAAAACATCTTACTCTTTGTCTTGAGCTGTAAATGAATCTCTAAACCTATAATTGTTTCGTATTTACCCATATATTAACTATAAATGTTTTTCTGCTCTCTGGCAAACTTCAGCATGTATATCTTCAATAGAACGCATAGCACCAGAACCATCATCACACTCTATTGTCTCCCAGTTATATTTCTTAGCCACATAATTTCCCGCCTCCAAAGCATCTTTCAAATGTTCTAGATCATTTTCATGAATATCATTTTTAGATTTTATATTATCATGACGAGCATCTTTTTTGAGTGCCAATTTTTGGGAAATATCAGCTGAAATATTCATAAAAAATACTAAATCTGGTCTTGGAATTTCAAAAATACCAAATTCCAATTCATCCAGCCAATTTAAAAATTTATTTCTTTCATCACTGTCCTTAATCTTACCTGATTGATGAACCATATTTGAAGTAGCATAACGATTGGCTAAAATAATTTTTCCTTCTGCTAGCCACTTCTTCATACGAAAAGAAGCTTCATATCTATCAGTAGCGTATAAAACGCTAGCTCGATAGGCTCCCACTTCTTTGGCGGTACCAAAATCACCATTTAAATACTTCTCTATCATTAGAGCAGAAGGTCTACCGTATTGAGGAAAATCGACGGTCTCAATCTGACGACCATCTTTAATTAACTTATCTTTCAATAAATTAAACTGAGTAGTTTTCCCACTACCATCTCCACCTTCTATTACTATTAGTAATCCCCTTCGACTACGCTCAGGATTTTCAACTTTTTTCATAATTTTTTCTAATATCCACTTGAAGCCAATCGTCCTTCGCCACGGTTAGTTTCATCCAGCTCCTCTACTTCTTCCAATTCTACAAGCTCATGCTTCTCAATAATCATTTGGCAAATACGATGACCTTTCTCAATTTTGTATGTCTCCTGACTTAAATTTATCATAATAATCTGAACTTCTCCACGATAATTAGAATCAAAAACTCCTCCCATGGTATGAATACCATGCTTAGCTGGTAGACCTCCCCTATCTCTGACATTACCCCAATAGCCATTGGGTATAGCAATCACCACACCTGTTTCAACAATAATCCGTTCACCTGGTTTTATTTCATAATCTTTATAAGCATAAAAATCCATGGCCGCATCACCAGCTCTCATAGTTTTGGGTAACTGAGCATCTTTGTATAATTTTTTTACTGCTATTTTCATAATTTTATCCGAATAACACTTTTACTGCCTCATACTTCTTCTTCACTATTTTTTTAGCGGTAGGTGTTAATTTTTTATATGATCTTCCTAATTTTTCATAAACAAATTTTTCTGCTTCTTTGTAATCCATCTTCATAGAAACCAAAGCTAATCTAAATAAATCTGCCACTCTATCAAAATGCGTCATAGCATCTGCATCCGCCAAACATATTGCCTCCAGCGTTTCTCTTTTAATCTTTTGACTGCCTCTATGGGCTAAAATACAATGTTGAACTGCTTCTATTTTATCTTGAGAATAATTATATTTTGCTAATAACTCTCCGGCATATTTAGCACCAACAATATGATGATTTTTCATATCTCCTAAGACACTACCTATATCATGCATCCAAGCTGCTAATTCTATAATTTCAGAATCAGCCTTTCTTTTCTTAGCTAAAATTTTTCCATATTCAGCTACATGAACAAAATGACCATAAGCGTTCATCTCATAAATATTGCTATCTTTTTGACATTCTCGTTTAACTTCTGCCTGAACTTTTTTAATAATATCGCTCATATTTTATTTCATTACAATATCATGCTCACCACGTTTAACATCAAAACGCCCTGGATCATCATCTAGATATAATTTTAATCCAGCGCCAGAAAATTCTTTCTCAAGAATAGCAGCCATTTCAATAGCTCGTTTTTGCAAAGTAGGATGAACAAATCTAGTAGCTCGTAATTCTACAAGATATACCAAGGCTGATAAATCACCAGTTACCCTGTTTGGTAAATTATATCCCATAGCTGTATAATACTGCGCAATCTCTGGCGTAATTTTTAAATCTTTTATTCTACTCTCTTGAGAAGCTATAAGCTCAGTGGCTTTCTGCTTAATATCTTCTGGTAATGATGCTAAATAAAAATTTTCAAAACCATGCTCGGTAGTTAATAATGGCATACGTTGAATAACTGCTCGATGTCTTTGAATATCTCTAAATGAACCAAAGTCTAACATAAAACCTATTTGCAAAGTACCTGCTTCAGCTACAAATTTTGGAATTTCTGTCTTAAAAGGTCTAGCCTCTAAAAGATGACTATATTTTTTCAATAAATCCATATCTACACCATTATTAAGCAGTGTAGTTTCCTGATAAGCATCATTAGTAAAATAATAATCATTTTGCATCCACTCTTTATTAAAACCTTCAGTAGTTTCAAATAACTCATGATTAAAAGAACTTGGATGAGCTTCAAGTAAAGCTTCTTTTAATTTAGCAGCAATATCACGCACTTCTTCTAATGG
This sequence comes from Candidatus Komeilibacteria bacterium, assembly GCA_018656065.1. Taxonomy (GTDB): domain Bacteria; phylum Patescibacteriota; class Patescibacteriia; order UBA1558; family GWA2-36-10; genus XYD1-37-29. Next base: position 284,673 of record JABHZY010000024.1, read on the forward strand.
ATGGTGTCGAAGTAAAGCCATTTTGTCAGCTACTTGTCTCATATTACTATGCCAAGCTAAATTAGTAGATGCGCCAGCTGGTAAAAAACCACGCAAAATATCAAAAGCTCTAGCACTAATTGCTTTGTTATAAATATTTTCTTTTTCGTCAGCTTGAATTGGAAATTGCTTTTTAAGGTGTGCTTCCACTGCTTCTCTATAATCTAAATAAAATTGACGCCAAGTTTCTAAAATATCATTTGATTCTTTACTGTCCAATGGATCAATAAAAGCTTGTTTAGAAAAATCTACATAACGAGTAGAAGCTTCTTGTCCACTATATAAAGCCCAGTCTTGAATGGCTTTGGCGGCCAACATAGAAATACCTTCAATAAATAATGTAATAGTCCCACAGTCACCAATTGATTTATGCCCATAGCCAACATAAAAATTAGCCATGAAGTTTTCTGCGCCTTTTTTGGCTAAAGTTTCTAGATGATGTTTAACACCGCCCGTTGATCTAGAATGCAAAGCTTGGATCATAGCTTCTGATTCTGGTCCTATGACAGCACCAGTATCAAGTACCATTACCATGCCCCCACTTTTTAATTCTTTAACTGTGTGTTTAAGTGATTCAATAGACATATATATTTAATTTATTAATTTATCTAATTCTTTATAAAAATCTTCTAGAGTTCCATTATTATCAATAGTAATGTCAGCCTGCTTCATTAAATCTGGAATAGTAATCTCTGTTTCAGCAACATCCTCTTTTTGAAAATCTTCCCAAGTTTTAGTTGTGTCACCTGGTTTTTCATTTCTTTTTTTAATTCTTTCAAACCTTGTTTTAGCAGCTACTTCAACTGCAATCAATTTAAAACCTTCTATATCTTTTAAAAAATCTATATCCGGTATCCTTCTAACACCATCTACAATTATCAAACTCGCGTCTAGACTTTTAACATCTTTAGATACCACTTTAGAAAATAAATCTTGCCCAAAAGATTCACGCAGTATTTTAGAGAGTACTTGATAATTTTTTCTAACAGGCGAAATATACACCCTATCCATAATATCTTTCATAGAAGATGAAAATTTTATTTGTTTGGCGCCATATTTCTCAGCAAAATAATCAGATGCCGTATCTTTACCACAAGCAATTAACCCTGTAAATCCTAAAATTATTTTTTTCTTAGCCATAATTATTTTTTTTCGGTCATGCCTTTATAAGCTTGCACCTCATCTTCATATAAAACATCCAATTGTATTCCAGCTTCTTTCAAAACATCAACACCCCCCTGATGATAATGCCTTTCGGCTACTACGCGCTTAATGCCACAATTAACTAATAACATGCAGCAGACTACGCAAGGCACCATCCGACAATATACAGTAGCTCCTTCTAGAGATACACCCCTTTTAGCAGCTTGGCAGATTAAATTTTGCTCGGCATGAATAGTACGTACGCAATGATTACTAACAGTACCATCGCCATGATCAACTTTTTTCATTAAATGACCAACTTCATCACAGTCAGGAAACCCTTTAGGCGCGCCTACATAACCAGTAACCAAAAGCTGATTATCCTTAGCAGCTATTGAACCACTACGACCTCTGTCGCAAGTAGCCCGTTTAGAAGCAGTTTTAGCCATCTCCATAAAATATTCATCCCAAGATGGACGGACATATTTTTCTTCTTGATTATTATCCAGGCCTCCAGCCTTTTTGTCTTCTGCCATATTTATATATTTTTAATTATTTTAAAATTTCTAAAACTTTAGTATTAATCTTTTTATTATTACTCATCAAAAATACGGTATTCTCATCATCTTTTTCTGGCTGGCCATCTAAATCAGTAATCATAGCTCCTGCCTCTTTGGCTATTAACTTGCCTGCTAAAAAATCATGCAAATCACAATTATCATGCAAAATTGCTTCTATCTGACCAGAAGCTAATAAGGCAAAATCTATTCCTACAGACCAATTAAAGCACATCCGCTTAATCTCTGATTCTATAATTTTTTTTGTATAATCAGCATCCAAGGCTTTGTCATGCTCATAACCCCATACTATGGCTACTGTAGAATCTTCAACTGTCTCTTTTTGATTTACATTTATCGGTTGACCATTTAAAAATGCTCCCCCATCTTTGGAAGCATAATAACTTAAATCTAATATAGGTTGATAGACAACGCCAAAAATAGTTTCTTTATTTTTTTGCAAAGCAATAATCACTGAAAAATTAGGAATGCCTAAAATAAAATTATTTGAAGCGTCTAATGGGTCAATAACAAAAGTATATTCAGATCCATTTTCTATATTGTCTATTTCTTCTGAATGTATATTATAATCAGAAAAATTTTCTTTAAGCACTTTCAAAATAGCCTGTTCAGACTCTAAATCAGCTTTAGTCCTAACATCGGCTGGGATAGTTTTTTGCTCTACATCCAAATTTTGACCAAAATAGTGCTTTAAAACTTGGCCGCCTGCTTGGGCTGCTTCTATAATTTTTTTATATTCTTCTTTCATGCTTTTGTACTCCTAATTTTAGCAGAAATGACTCGTTTTTTCAAATCGTGGATAACTAAAAAATTTAGCTAATATTAGCTAAATTTTCTTTAATTTTTTTTGTATGTTTTTGTGGTCTGGAATCGTTTGAGACACAAGACTCCAAAAATGCTTAGAATGGTTCATTTCACCCAAATGACAAAGCTCATGAACAATAATATAATCAGCTAATTCAACTGGTAACATAGCCAAGCGATAATTAAAATTAAGGTTTTTAGAAGATGAACAAGATCCCCAGCGACTTTTTTGATTTCTAATTGCTACTCGATTATACTTAAAATTATAATGCTTATTAAAATATTTAAGCCTCTCCCCTACTAAAACTCTAGCTTGTTTTTTATATTGCTTAATTTCAATTTCCGAATGCTTAATTCCCAAAATAGTTGGATTGGCTTTCTTTTTTTCTAATCCTTTAGCTATCCAGTCAAAACGATCAACTAAAAATTTCTTAATCAAAAATACAGGGTAAGTAATTGGCGCTGTCAAAACAAGACCACCATCATGTTCAATAGATAATCTTAGATATTTAGCTCTAGATTTTCGTCTAAGAGTATATTCATAATCTTGACCAGCTATATTTATATTTCGTTGTTCTATTTTCTTAAACATTAATTTCCATATTTATAATCATGATAGCCCACCCGTTTTCCTACCTTGTTTAATATAAAAATAACCAAAAATCACAGCTACTAAAGCACCTACTGCATCAATAATAAAATCTACCATAGTATCAACCAAACCTGATTTTTGCATACCTGCTTCAAATATTTGATCAATTGTAAACTCAAAAATTTCCCACATAGCTCCAGCTGTCATTACAATACAAAAAGCTAAAAAAGCTAAAAAGCTTACATTAAATTTAAAACCACTTTTTTTATCCATCGCATACAATACTCTGAGACTAATAAAACCAGCCGCAATAGCAAAACTACCGTGCATTAAAATATCCCACCACCAATAAATATAATAGTACTCTCTAATTTCTCCTAGAAATAAAGCTGCATAAACAAATGAAATGAGCATCAATTCTAATTCTTGGAAAAAATAAATATTTAATTTTTTAAAAAATAAAGGAGTGAGGGTTAATAAAAATGCCAAGACCACAATAAATAACATTAGGAAATCAGAATTTTTAATTGCGCCAAAAATAGCAATGATCAATGAAATCCATATAAACCATTTAATGGGTATATACAAATTTTTTCTTGTAATTAATTTTTTAAGCATCTATTTTATCTTACTTTTACTGATCTGACTCAAATTCAATTATATTATTTTCTAAATTCTCTGAAATGATATCTACATAAATTTTATCAAGTTCATTAGCTAAAAAATTAACTTTGTCAAAATATCCAACTACTATCAAAAGACAATTACATAAATCTTTCTTTTTTATCAAATCATATAAAGCCTGGCTATCAGGTCTTGGTGACGGTGGATTAGGCCTTTCTTCTTGTAGTGCTTTATTTTCCACCAAGCAGTAAGCATAGACCATGAATGCCTGCGGATGCTCAGCTTGAATACTTGTCAAAATATCTTTAATGTCTTGTTCTGAATAAATATAAAACGTAAAACCAAAAAAAGTAGACTTATCTATATTGATTTTACTCTGCCTATTTTCTGAAATTGTCCTCATATCAATTTCATATTTATTACTCTATAACATTATCTTCTAATGTTCCTTGAGCGGCTGCGGTATAAGCCCTAACTAATCCTCCTGTACCAAGTAATGTGCCACCAAAATATCTAATCACTACTATCAAACAATTCATTATATTTCTTTTTTGCAATAAATAAAGGATTGGCTGGCCAGCTGAACCAACTGGCTCTTTATCATTATCAAACTTTTCTTTTGGCACACCATTCTCTTGTAAACGATAAGCATAAACTGTATGAGCTGCTCCTTTATATTTTCCTTCAAAGCTTTCTAAAATACCAGATACCTGTTCTTCATTATCTACATAAAAAGCAAAGCCCAAAAATTTGGACCTTTTTATATCGACTTGCGATTGCTTTTCCTCCTTTATTTTATTCATTATTGTTCATCAACTACTTTATAGTGCTTGTCGTTATGTGGTTTATGTTTCTTAGTGCTAAAACTATAACAATTGATACCTCCCTTGCTTTTTTTAATTATATTAAGACCTAAAACAATTAAAATAATTGGCCAAAAATAACCCCAAAAATCTCCTTGTATAATTTCCATCTTTTGAAATAAGAAAAGAACTCCTAATATTACTAAAATTAATCCAAACATAATTATCTTATTAATTGTTATTTAAATATAATCAAAATCTTCAATAAATAATTTAAGCCCATATTTAAATAGTAAAGCAAAAGTTACAACTACTACAAAAGCTAATATTACGAAAAATAAAATCTTTTTTTGTCTACTATCCATAAATTTAAAAAATAAATTACTATGTCTATATTATAACTAATTTTTAGTTTTTAATCTATCTAATACATCCTTTAAGCTAGAATCAAAAGCTCCTCTTTTTTCTAAAGAAATAGTGGAAGTCATAGCTGCAAATCTACCGCGCTCTTCTGGATTATCAAATAATTCTAAAGCTCGTATATAAGATGCTAAATATGTATCTCCAGCACCAGTAGGATCTACGAGTTTTTTAGGAGAAAAAGCTGGTATCTTATAATAACTATTTTTTATAAATAAATGTGATCCCCTAGAGCCATCTGTTATAATCATATTTTCCAAACCATTATCTATAAAAAATTTACCCATTTCTTTTAAATCATTTTTATTGGAAATAAATTTTGCCTCATTGATATCTAAAAAAAGATATTTCAAATAGGGTAAAACTTCAACTAAATTTTCTGGATGCTTCCAAATAAGCTCGCCATTCTTAGGATAAGAAAACATACCAAAATTACCTGAAACTAAATTTTTATGTTTTAATTTTAAAAATAATTCTCGTGGAGTATTATCATAAAATAACGAAGTAATTATTATATAATCGAATCTTTCTAATTTAGCTAACAAATTTTTTGTTGGCTTAATAACAATAGGACTATGTTTTGCTTTAGCAGTACGTGTATTTGGATCATCACTAGAATATTCAGCGTGAAATTCTAAAGTTCCTTTAACATTAATATGCTCTATTTCTATATCTTGAAAATTAGATTCTACCCAATCTTTGTGTTTTTTATCAAAAGCAATAAAAGGAGTTACTTCTGCCCCTAAATTCTTTAAAGTGTTAGTAATATAATAAGAACAGCCCCCTAATTGTAATTCTAAATGCTTATCTATTTTTATATAATCCTTGCCGACTGGCCCTAATACTGCAACTTTCATGATTATATTATAGCTAATTTTATCAAAATAAACAAAAAAACTGACAGTCTAAAAGCTACCCGTCAGTATATCTGGAGCAAGTGGCAAGGAGGGGCGCCATGCTTGTCCAAAACTGACTAGATAGCTTACAAACTATCAGCAAGATAAATCAAATTATCATAAAGGTTTAGTCTTGTCAAATAAGCTAAAATATCCTATAGTTAGCGTGCTGAAAAAGCAAAATTTATGCCTACAATTGCTAGAAACAAACAAATTGGCCATAATTTCAAGATTTTAGAAGAATTTGAAGCTGGCTTGGCATTGACTGGAGCTGAAGTAAAATCTATCAAAACAGGACATATTAGTCTCAAAGGCTCTTTTATTTCTATAAAAGATGGTCAACCTTACATAAAAAAACTATATATTCCAATTTATTCCAAAGCTTCTCTCCAAAGTACTCAAAATTATAACGCAGATGCCGACAGAAGGTTGCTTTTAACTAAAAAAGAAATAGTCTATTTATCCAGTAAAACCAATGAGAAAGGCTTGACAATAATGCCTATTTCAGTGTATACTACGCGAAGGTTAATCAAGGTAAAAATTGCTTTGGTTAAAGGAAAAAAGAAATTTGACAAACGAGAAGATATCAAAAAAAAGGATATCAATAGGAACATTTTACAAAAACTGAAAAGTTTTTGATAAGGGGATGTTTTTTATTTGATGCCAAATGAAGTGATATGTGGCAAGTAGAGTTCGTGATCTCGTAAAAAATTACAATAAATTAAGTGCTAAAAACACTTTTGCCAAAGTAAAAGAGCTTTTCAAAGTTCCTAGCTTTGCGCCAGTCTTGGCTTAAACGCGCCTCGACCGTTTCCTGGCTAATCCGCCTGAGATTAACTGGAGATGTCATTTTTTCAGGCTAAGAATATTTGGTGTTAGTACAAATATTTCGAAAACCCCCAAACTAACTCGATTATTAGTTTTTTGTCGATTTTAGAGCTAATAGTTTAAACCACAAAATTGACTAAACTTGTAGAAATGTATTGTGAAATTTGTCAGACAGGGGTGTGATACCCCTCATCTCCACCAGTTTTAAAAGTCCCTAAAGGACTACTAAAACTCCATTTAAGAAGTTAAAACAAACTTATTAGAACCAAAAGACGTAACAAACCAAAGGTTGTCACTAAAAGATATTGGATCAATCGGCAAATACGTGCCGAAGAGGTTCGAGTAATCACAGATGAAAATGAACAATTAGGTGTCATGTCAACTGAACAGGCCCTAAATTTGGCGATTGAAAAAGGCTTAGATTTAGTAGAAGTCTCCCCCTTGGCCAACCCGCCCGTCTGTAAAATTATCGACCATGGTAAGTTTAAATTCCAACAGAGTCGTACTGAAAAAAAGGTCAAACGAATTGAGACTAAAGGAGTTAGATTGTCTCTAAAAATTGATCAACACGACCTAGAGGTAAAACAAAAACAAGTAGAAAAATTTTTAGCAAAAGGCCATAACGTTAAAATTGAATTGAGACTAAAAGGCCGTGAGAAAGCTTATGCTTTTAAAGATAAAGCTAAAGAAGTAATAAAACAATTTGTAGAAAACCTAGAAGGTGAACATAAATTTGATAATGATATAGCCCAACAAGGCGCTGTACTAAGTGTAGTAATCACTAAAAAATAATTTCATTAATAATATGCCGAAATTAAAAACGAAGAATTTAGTAAAGAAAAGAGTTAAAGTAACTGGAAAAAAGAAAGTTCTTATCCGTAGAGGTGGACAAGATCATTTTAATTCTAGAGAATCTTCAAAAGTTACTAAGAACAAAAGGCGTGATAAAGAAATATCAAGCGCTAATGTTAAAAATGTTAAAAAATTATTACCTTATTTATAATCCCTAAAGAAAGTAAAATACTATGCCAAGAGTAAAAAGAGGTACCACTCATGTTAAAAGAAGAAAGAATATCCTTGCTAAAACTAAAGGATATAAGTGGGGCCGTAAAAATAAATTAAAAGCAGCCAAAGAGGCTATTTTACACGCTGGTAAACATGCTATGCGTGATAGACGTAATAAAAAGAGAGTTAACCGCAGATTGTGGCAAACTAAGCTTAATGCTGCTCTACGTCAATTAGATTGGAAATACTCTGCTTTTATTCATGCTATGAAAGTTAAAAAATGTGAATTGGATAGAAAAGTATTATCTCAAATCGCTGAAGAAGATCCAAAGGTTTTCAAAAATATTGTAGCTGAGATCAAAAAATAAATTATACTTAAAACCGCCCTTTCGGGCGGTTTTTTTGTTACCCTGCCATTCGGCTCTGAGGCCTAGCGACCTCGTCGCTCAGGCTCGAATGAGAGCAAAGCCGAATGGGTTATTTTATAAATTTAAATAGTTTATTAGGTGGACGCACTTTATAAAGCCAAACACCTATATAAACACCTACTGAATCTACTAAAATATCTTTCCCCGACCCTACTCTGCCTTGTACATATGATTGATGGAGCTCGTCTACAAATGCATAAACAATAGCCGCTACAATAACAAACAATAAATAATGACGCTGCTTGCTATCCATACTAGATGCTATTAGATAAGTCAACACCATAAATACAAACATATGGGCTAACTTACGAAGTACAAAATCATATTTATATGGTAAATTAGTTGCTAAATCTGGTGTATCAGAAAGATAAAATATTAAATAACCCCATAGAGCCGCTAAAAGCAAAAATAAAAGTTGTTTTTTTTGTTTTGCAGAAATCATACACTTAGTTTCTTTTCATTATTAAGAACCCCTAACAAACTACCTGCTTCCCAATAACCAGCTTGATCCTTTATGTCTTTTTCATTATGTAGTATATGATACAGTCTAAAAGAAAAATCTGGATATTTTTTATGCAGTTTTAAAGCTGCAATTTTAAAACACTTAATATATTTTATCTTATCCTCTGTATAAATTATAGTTTTATAACCTTGTTTATATTTATTCTGTAAATACTGATAAAACATCTCTTCATTTTTTATATTAGTATCCTCATAATCAAAAGTGGTATTTATTTTTTGAAAATACTGCCTAATATCATAACCTAATATAGGATTGAGATATTTTGCTCGCCAATCATTATGTTCGATTAGTCCAGAAGTGAAAGCTTCGTTGTTTTTTGTCCACTCCAAAACCTCTTTAAAGCCTGGATAAATATCCAAGTTAAAATGTTTACCTTTTGAATAAGGTTCGCGACACATTTCTTCATATTCTCTAGGTGATACATCCTTAATATTTTTATTAAGTTTTTCTTCCAACCAATCTTCATAAGAATCAACACCTGTAAATTCTTTGTTCCATTTTTCGTGAAACAAAGTACCTGTTAGATCCCAAAGATATAGTATTTTTTTCTCCATGCTTTATTTATCTAAAATTTTCTTCGCTTGTTTTATATCATTCTCAATACTATCCACTAATTTATCTTTAGCCGAAAATCTTTCTACATCTCTTAACTTAGATACAAATCTAAAAGAAAGTTTATCTGGGATATTTTCTAAATGTTCACCCGAAATAATGTAAGCTTCTAGAGATTTTCTTTTATCTTTAAAAGTTGGAATTGCCCCATAATGAAAAACGGCCTGATGTTTATTTCCATTTAATATAACTAGACCACTGTACACACCATATGAATGCTCAAAATTATTTGGGATAATAAAATTCAAAGTTGGAAATCCCAACCTCTTACCCCTACCAGCTCCTCCGATAACTTTAGTATTATATATTTTATCAAAAGCAGTATTTAAGCGCGACACTTTATACATGGCAAATAATAAAATGACTGCTGCAATATACTGACTAGGAGCTAACACATTTTTATACAAAAATATATCTATAATCACAGCTAAAAATGGAAAGGTAAGTTCTAAAATAGTAGCCACTTTAACTTGAGTATTTTTAAGACCACGATAATAAATCCACAAAGCAACCATGCCTGTACTAAAGGCAATAATAACAAAACGCCCCCACTGACTAGCGTCTGGAGCTCCTAGACTAGCTTGTTGCCCTAAAATAAATACAAACGCTAAAGCTAATATAGAAGTAAGAAAAAACCTCATACCAGTCACTATGGTATTAGATTTTCTTAATAAAGCAAAACGAGAAAAAGCTGTAGATGAACCCCAGGCAAAAGCGGCGCCTAAAGCAAATAAAGCAGCTACCAAGGTTTGATCACCTGTATCAAAGTTAATTAAACCATTTTTGAAAGTAACAAAATAAGCAGCGCCTAGAGCCAAAATTGCCCAACCAATATACCTTTTACTAATTTTTTCTTTAAGAAATACTACTGCAAAAAACATGGCAAATAACGGCTGTAGTTTTTGCAATAAAAATACCACTGAGAAAGAAATAAAATTTACTTTTACTAAAGCAGTGGTAAACCAAAGTGTTCCCAAAACACCACTTAAAAGACTAACCAATAATAAAGCGCCCCACTCTTTCTTACTAAAACTTAACTTTTTAATGTTTTTTAATAAAAAAGGCGAAATGATTAACAAGCCTATTAGGTGTTCATAAAAAACTATAATTATTGGTGGCAAGGAAAAAAGAGATCTACGTAGTATCCCGTCCAAAGCCCACAATATAGCGGCCATCATTATAAGATATGGCCCAAGCTTTTTCCAGTTTATATATTTCATTAATATTATATAAAAAATTTAAATTTCCTCTAACTCTTGACTAGGAGTATGAACACAATAAGATGTGTCTAGGCCAGGATTATGACATACGTCTATAGTTGTCGAAAATCTATCCTCACAATTTGCATCGTTATAACATCGCACACAATCTCCTTTAGCGCACGGTGCACATTCTCCATTTTCATCCAAATAATCTGTAGCCGTGTCACAACATCTGGTTTCACCAAAGGTGATATTAGTTATAGGATATTCTCCTGGATCATCACCACAACATTCATATTGATCAGAATTATATTCACCCACCATTGGACCATAATGCCAACCAATGCGACCAAAGTCTCCTGGAAGAGCCCATTTATTATTCTTAGCTACAAGATGCCAACCTTGGTGTAATCTATTACAATAATTAAAACTTTCACAAGCAAGTTCACTAGAATCACAATCATGCCACATTGCTAAAGTTGTGGCAGATGACGCCTCGCAATAAGTATCGTCAACCTTGGCATGTATTTCATTAGCTTCATTTGGCAGATGCGAATTAAAACATGAACCTTGATACACGCAATCATTATCACTCCCCACGCAACATTCTTCATGGCCCAAGGTCATAATAACATCCTCAGAAACAGATAAATCCGTTTCTTTAAAATTAGCCACCACCTCATTATCTTCACATGTCAATCCATAATCTATCCCTATAGGGGCCATTGCCTGCCATAAATTACATTCCTCAAAACCTAACTTAAAATATCCATCATCTCCAGGGTTTGGCCAATCGGTACCCCAACTATTTTTAACTATCCAATACTCTTCAATATCATTATAACCAACTATTACTACTACGTGATTTGTGCTGTATCCATTTTCATTATCACATCTATATATCTCATTTTCATCAAAATACCCAGCAGCTTCCTTCATTTGTATTGAAACAATAAGAGGTCCAGCGCTAAGAAGCTTCTCCTTTGTAGAGTAAATTGGATTTAACGAAGGGAAAGGTAGCGCCCATTGGTATTCTTCTATTTTAATGCTAGCTAAATCACTACATTTATCAGAACAATACATAGGTTCTAAACCACATTCATAATAATCACAACCTCTATCATCTATAGCATTATAAGGGAAGCACTTTTCATCTTTTATACCTAAATTTTTTATATAATCTAATGCATCATATTGTGATCCCCCATTACAATCATTGCCTCCATTACACGAAACCAATTCTTGCTCTGCTAAATCTGGATCAAAATCAGGATCATTACTAGCGATATTAAAAGCTGCTTCTGTTGCACCAACGGTCGCAAAAGCCCAACAAGATCCACAAGTACCCTGGTCTTTAACAGACGTCATCCAATCATCCCCATCAACATCTCTCCAATCAAAATAACTAGGATGATCTAATGTGATTAACTCATCGTTAGATTCTGCTGCATTATTAATTTGTTCTAAATCTTCTCTAGATATAACTTGCTCACCAATAATTGATTTTTCAATTGTTTTGCTTAGATTAGTTACAGAACCTAATTCTTTACCTTTATCTGTAACACAAACAGCATATTCTGATGTCAGTGCATTTTGTCCATCTTTTTTAACAATTTGATCATAACCTTGCTTAGCACAATATGAATATTCTGTTCCACATTTTCCTTGTAAAAATTCCCATCCTTCGCATGAATTATCATTAGAAAATATACATTCACCATGCTGTCCATTTTCATCATTAATTATTTTATACTCATAACCTAATTCATTGCAATATACAGCTGCTGGATTAGCCATGCCAATCCCACCCTCTTCCGTAATCACCTTCTCTGTTTTAACTACTTTGGCTTTTTTTATATTAAGTCTGTTTAAATCATTCGGCCGAACAGAGAAGGCTGCAAAATTCAAACCTAAAGAAAATGAAACTCCTATTAAGGTGCTAAGGGCGATCTTTTGTCCTAATTTTAATTTAATTTTTGCCTTAGTTTTTAATTTTTTCATAATAAGCTCTAATTAGTCTTATGAATAAATTATAGCATATTGATAAATATTTCTGTACCTGCTATTCTAAAATAGTATAATTTAGCCAATGTTTCACAAAAAATATTCAGTAAACATCGCCGAAGTCATTTGCCTAGCACTACTATCTAGTGCTGGTATTATTTTAATTGGTCTGCAAATAAAATTTGTAGGCTGGTTAATGTTAATTTTGGGACTTATTAGTTTATATTATTGCCGCAAAAAATTCGCCAAAGAAGTGTTATTAGTTTATATATCTTTAGCTTTATTAGCTATTACTCAAATTACTACCGATATCAGCTATGTTCACATGTTTGAAATGGGAGTTACATTGATATTAGCAGTTAGTATCCCCTATTTTGCTTCTCGTTATATTTATAAAGACCACCTAGTTCGCTTTATTTTTCATCATGGACGCAATTGGTGTCGCAAAGAAATATTATATATTTTAGTCACTGCTATTATCTCTTATTTTTTATTACCTTTTTATCTAAAAAATACTGGTGCTTATCTCAATTGGAGCGTGGAGCCAGGATTTGATAATATTTTTCGTTTATTTATTGGCACTAACGCCTTGGGAATCTGGGATGAATTATTTTTTGTCAGTACAGTTTTGGGTATTCTTCGTCGTTTTTTACCATTCTCTTGGGCTAATTTAATCCAAAGCATCCTATTTACTTCATTTTTATATGAACTAGGCTTTACTGGCTGGGGCTTTATTATGATTTTTATATTTGCCTTAATTCAAGGCATTGTATTTAAGAAAACCGAGTCGTTACTCTATGTAATTACCATTCATCTGACATTAGACTTTATTTTATTTTTAGCGCTGATTGAAGCGCACCATCCAGATTGGATGCCAATATTTATAACTTAAACTTAAAACCGCCCGTGAAGGCGGTTTTTTTATTTACATAAAATTTTTATTGCCAGCTTTCATTTCCTTATTTACTAAGGAAATTCTTTTTTTTCTAGTTAATACTAGTTTAGCTCTAAGAATCCAACGATAGATCATTTTCTTTTTCGAAGGGATTATAGAATCAAAAGTTTGTTTAGCTTGTTTATTTTGTTCTAAAATTTCTTTCAGCTCTTTTGGCATTCTGGGATTTTTAGGGATACCATGATCATGAGTTGGTTTTTGTTTTCCTAGCTCATAATACTTCATACCATTAGGCATCATCAACCCACTTTTTATAAGTTGCTCAGCATAGCTTATAGTATTATTAGACCAACGACTGTTCTGATTTCTAGCACAAAAATTTCTAATATAGCGATCATCATCAAGTCTTTTGACAACAGTGTCTATCCAACCAAAACAGATAGCTTCTTCCATAAGTTCTCTGTGAGTGGGAGCAAGTTTGCCAGTATGTCGCTTATAAAGTACGACCGAAATGTTTTTTTCTTTGTGATGATTTTTTTTCAACCAACGGCGGAAATCAGCACGATTGTGGATAGTTATGTTTCTAGGCATAAAAGGAATATGGATTATGGACTTTAGATTTTTATATTCTTATATATTATTGAAAGCAGTCACTCCTCCTATTAATAATACTGTAACTACTATATTCAGAATTAACACAGCTACATAATTTTTTGTCTTATAAAGTAATCCATATAAAATATTAAACAATAGCAGTATAGAAGGCATTACAAGAAACATGAATGCTACTATGTATGATTCTCCTATTATGCTGCCTAGCCCGTATCCTGTATCAGGAAATCTATCTATTATATACATTACTACAACCCAAACAATATTAAATACTCCCCAGGATATTTTTGCAGCTTTTTTTGTAAATCTCATAAAATTATTATATCAAAAAATCGCCTTTTGGGCGATAAAAAAAAATTCGAATAATTGTGGCGGGATCGAAGGGACTCGAACCCTCGACCTCCTGCGTGACAGGCAGGCGTTCTAACCAACTGAACTACGACCCCATCACAATTATTCGAATTACGTCTTCCCTAAAACAAAAATATAATACACTATTTCTAGGTTTTTGGCAAGTCTCTAAAGATTTAACCAATTATAAATAATGAAAATCAAAATACTGATGATATAAGTAATAAAGACTGGTTTTTCTTTATAATTTGGACGAGTGATAAAATAAAACTGCAAAGCTCCGGCTAAAGTAAATATGACAAAAAGATAAGTACTCTTAAGTAATAAATATGATAAAAGATAAGCTAAAAACATAAAAATAGCTATTAACCGCTTACTATTTTTTAAACCTAAAATAGTAGGTAAAGTTTTAATACCATGAGCTTTATCTCCTTCATAATCTTTGATATCTATAAAATTAATAACAGCTGTAAAACCTAATAATACAAAAATAGCCACTGCACTCGGAATAGCAATCTCACCACTATTATGCACAAACCCCATCATTATCATGGTCAATGAATTGACAGCAATAATAAACTTAGACAAAATGGGCACAGTCTTTAACCTAAAAGGTGGCATAGAATAAATAAAATAAAATGCCATAAAAGAAAATATCATCATAAAAGGTACAAAGTGTACAGCTAATGAATAAATACAGGCTAATAGAAAAAATATCACGGCCATAATACGATAATGGCCCATAGGTATTTTATTAGAGGTCAATGGTCTTTCTGGGCTATTTATTTTGTCCAAATTATAGTCAGTGATATTATTGGTAATAACAGAAAATATCCAAGCGCAAGCTATAGCTATGACCAAAAATATCCAATAAAATAAAAATTCTTGATTAAAAAACGATTCCTTATTTGGAAAATAAATAAGCGCTAATAAAGCTCCTACAAAAAACATTAATTCAAAATGAATCAACCTAAATATTCTAATATCTTTGAATATAGCAATAAAATATTTTTTACTATACAAATAAAATAAAACTAAAGCTAATATAAAAGCTACTAACAAAAAGAAATTGGTTATGATTTTTTCAGAATATTCATAACTTAAGCCAAATATTTTCAAAAACCAATTAATAAAATATGGTGCCGCAAAATAAACAAAAATCGTAGCATAAGATATAAGAGTGGTAATAATCGCCCTAAACCAAGATCTCTTTTTTATAAATACATATAAAAAAATAGCTATAAATAATATCAGCATCTCAAAATGAATACCTGGAGTCACTCCTGCCCCGTCTTTATATGGTCCAAAGAATGTAAAAAATCTTTGCCAAAGACTACCAGCATAAGGAGGTTCAAGATAGCCAATATAATATTCTTCTATATAATAATTACGTTCGCTAATCAAATAATCAAATATAGGCGCCAAAAATATAAATATAAAACCACTCAGTATTACTCGGGAGATCTTTTTTATCTTTGAACCAATTGCAAAATGCATAATGATAATCAAAGCCAGGGCTAGAGCAATATAAAAAACTATATAATGCCAATGAAAAACAAATATAATTGGACTATTGTAGATAAACATTTCCCAAAAATTTCTAATAGAAATCACAAAAAGAAAAAACATAAGATAATAGACAATAGACACCTTTGTATTTTCCAAATGTTTTATTAATTTTCCGAAATTATGCATTAGATTCATAACCTTTTTTTAATTTATAGATATAATATATAGTAAAACATGAAGCTAAAATAAGCAACGCACTTATCAATTGTGGCAAACGAAGCCCAGCTAATATTAAAGTATCATCAATACGAACAAATTCCATAAAAAATCTAATCAAACCATAACCAATAAAATAAGTTAACGTTAAAACTCCAATTTTTAATTTAAATTTTTTAGAAATTGTATATAAAACAATAAATAAAATAATATTTAAAATAGATTCGTAGAAAAATGTAGGGTGGAAATAAATAAAATTTCTATAGCCCTCTACCCTATTAGCAAAAGCTATTGGAATTCCCCACCAAGCATTGGTCGGACCACCAAAAAGTTCTTGATTAAAATAATTACCCCATCTACCTATAGCTTGTCCTAATGGTAATGCTAAAACTATACCATCTGTTAATTTCCAAAAATTTATCTTATTACGATGAGCCCAAAAAACAACTGTCAAAAATCCAAAAAGCAAAGCTCCTTGAATGGACAGGCCTCCGTGCCAGACTTTAAATACATCTATTGGATTTTGTAAATAATAACTAAAATTGAAAAATACGACATGACCAAAACGTGCACCAATCAAACTAATAATTATTAGATAAAAAACTAAATCCTCAAATTGAGATGCTTTAATAATAGACTTTTTTAAAAAATACTGTCTAGCTACTAAGGTTGCAATAATAATTGCCAATACCAAAATTAGCCCATACCAATGGATGGTCAATGGGCCAATAGTCAAAAAAACTGCTTCTGGCAAATATTCATGCCAAAACATAATTTATAATTCTCCCTTCAAAATATAACCTATAATTTCTTCCCAATATTCATAAGAAAGTCCACCACCAATAACTTCACCATTTATAATATAAGTTGGTGTACCTGGAATATCAAGTTCTACACCACTAGCATAATCTTGCCTAATTTCACTGGCATATTTTTCATCATCAAGACAAGTATCAAATTGTGAAATATCTATTCCTAAATTTTTAGCAAGTAATTTCAAATTTTTTTTATCAAACTCTTGACCACTCTCAAATAATAAATCATGGTACTCCCAATAGACATCCTGCTCATTAGCGCAAGCTGCCGCTAGATGAGCATCAAATACTCCAGGATGAATTCCCTCAGTTGGATAATCTCTAGTAGTAAAACGAATTAATGGCCCAAATGTTTCCATTACTCTTTTAAGTGTTTCTTGATCAGCCTGACAAAATGGACAAGCAAATGATTCATAAGCTACTACATTGATAATCGGCTCATCTACACCTATCCATGGATCATCGTCAGTCATTATATCAGCAACTAGTTTTTGATTTTCTACAAATTGTTCTTGACTCAACCAAGTGTCTAGCTCTGCATTATAAATATCACCTTTTTTAGCATGATAATAACCAATACTAACCTGTGTGATAAAATAGATAATTATAAATAATATAATAGCTATAAACATTAAAAATATTCTTCCTGACGCTCTTTTATACCACGGCTTATAATAACTTTTAGCCTTGGCGTCAGATATCCTATCTTTTATCTTTCTTTTTACTCCCATATTTTTATTTTTTAAGTTTATTCTCTATATAATTACCTAATTTAAAAATATTAGCTTCTTGAAATTGACCAGCTAATAATTGCATGCCAATTGGTAAATTATTACTATCTTTAGCAACTGGCAAAGATAGACCACAAATACCAGCGATATTAGCACCTACTGTAAATACATCTGCTAAATATAGGGATAGTGGATCATCAACTTTTTCACCTAAAGCAAAGGCTGTAGTAGGTGTAGTAGGTGTAATTAGAACATCTACCTCTTTAAACACTTGCTCAAAATCATGTTTAATTAAAGTTCTAACTTGCTGCGCTTTTTTATAATAAGCATCATAATAACCGGCTGATAAAACAAAAGTCCCCAACATAATTCGTCGTTTTACTTCAGCACCAAAACCCTGACTTCTGACAGTCTTATACCATTCATCTAAAGTTAAGCTCTTATCAGTACAAGCACCATACAAAATACCATCATAACGAGCTAAATTAGAGCTAACTTCAGCTGGCACTATTAAGTAATAAGCAGCTAAACCATAATCAGTATGTGGCAAACTAACTTCTTTAATTTCAAAGCCTTCTTTAGTTAGTATAGCTATTTTTTCTTCTAAAGCTTGTTTAATTTCCTTATTTAAATTTTCATTAAAATACTCTTTAGGAATGCCAATGCGTAATTTTTTTACATCTTTATCTAAATCACCTACATAATCAGCTACTTTAGCTGTAGAACTAGTAGCATCTTGTTTATCAAAACCAGCCATGGCTTGTAATATATAAGCTGCGTCTTTAATTGTGTTAGTCAAAGGTCCAATCTGATCCAAAGAGGATGTCATGGCCATAGACCCATAACGAGACACTCTACCATAACTAGGTTTTAATCCAACTACACCACAAAAAGCCCCTGGTTGCCTATTAGAGCCTCCTGTATCTGTTCCTAAAGCAATCGGCGCTAGATTAGCGGCCACAGCAGCGGCTGAACCACCAGAAGAACCTCCTGGCACTTTAGTCTTGTCATGTGGATTTTTTACTGGCCCATAAGCTGAATGTTCAGTAGAAGTTCCCATGGCAAATTCATCACAATTAGTTTTACCTAAAATAACCATTCCCGCTTCCCGAAGCTTAGCAACAGCTGTAGCAGTATAAGTAGCTTGATAATTTTCTAAAATTTTAGAACCTCCAGTAGCCCGTTGACCTTTTACTAAAATAATATCTTTAATAGCTATTGGAATTCCCGTCAATGACCCCGCTTCTTTACTTTTTATTTTCCGGTCAGCTTCCTTGGCCTCAATTAAAGCATTGTCATTTATACTAATAAAAGAATTAGTATCATCTTGTTTTATATTATCTAAATAAGCCTTAGTTAATTCTTCACTAGAAAAATCTCCAGCTCTAAAGGCTTGTTGAATTTTATCAATATTTAATTTTTGTAAATCTATCTTTGACATGATTATTTATTAAAAACATTAGGAGCTGCTACATATTTTCCATCTTTTTGGCAAGCTTGAGAAATCGCTTCTGGATTACAATCCTCAACACTATCTGGACGAGGACCTACTTTACTATCTTCTGCCCCAGTTAGACCCTCCTTTATACTACTCAGATCTAATTTGTTAATTTTATCCACATAACCCAAAATATCCTTTAATTGCGCATTATAGGTTGTTATTTCTTCGTTATTTAGCTTCAATTTAGCTAAATCTGCTAAATGAAGCAATTGTTTTTTATCAAATTTCATTAGTATATATTTTAACTAAAAAATACTTATTCTGCAACAATTATATTATTTTTTCCAATGATCAATCTTGAGTACTTTTAATGAAAACCAAATTAAAAATAATGTCTGGACAGTAAAAAATAATATATGCCAAAGCCACCAATAAGCTAAAATCCAAATATCATAATAAAATATAATTGGCAATAAAATCACAAAAGATAATAATATGCCTAAATAATAATCTCTGGGCGCTCCAGCCCACCATTTTTTATGCCACCAAATACGTTCTTTTTTAAACTTCTTCAAAGGATGATAAGGATTAAGAACAAACCATAAATAATCCCATAAAATTACAAATATCAAAAATAAAGAAATGGTCATTGTCCAAGTTACAATATTTAAATCTTGCCCAAAAGCATATGGCATATGAAGGATTAATAATACAAAAGTAAACATTGTCATATGATAACCAGTTGGTTCTCGGTCGCTCATTAATTTTTTATAAGCTTTAATAAACCAATTCTCACCTTTAGGTCGCCAAGTTGGTAAATTCATAGCCCAACCATGTTTACCTTCTATTTGAATTTCTAAAATAGCTAAGACAACAGCTAAAACAAATAAGTAAATGTTGGAAATAATTATTGATTGCATGTTATTTTATAAGTTTTAAAAATTCTTGTTCGTTTATAATATTTTTTATAGCTAATTTTTTAGCTTTAGCTAATTTTGAGCCTGGCTTATCTCCAAAAACTAAATAATCTAATTTTTTACTTACTGAGGAAACTACTTTGCCTCCTAAATTTCTAACTTTATTTTTAGCACTATCTCTATCTGTAGCTAATGAACCAGTAAATAAAAACGTCTGCCCAGCTAACTTACTATTTAGTATCTTTGGATTTTTAATATCAATGCTTTGTTCCAAAAAATTATCTAATAGCTCTTGATTATCATCTAACCAATCAATAATTGATTTAGCTACTTCTGGGCCAACGTCATTTATAGCTTGTAATTCATCAAAATCAGCCTGTCTAAATTTATCTAAATTAGTATAATAATTAGCCAACAAAAGCGAGGTTTCCTCACCAACGTGCCGAATACCCAAAGCATAGATAAAATTGCTTAAATCCACCTTTTTTGAGCTCTCAATAGCTTCTAAAAGCTTCGCACTCTTCTTCTGAGCAAAGCCTTCTAAAGGTTCTAAATCTCCTATTTTTAAACTAAATATGTCAGCCGGAGAAACTACTAAACTTTGATCTACGAATTGTTTCACTATACTATTTCCCAAACCATCAATATTAAAACCTTTTTTTGAAACAAAGTGAATAATTGCCTCTACATTTTGTCCATAGCATTTTTTATTAGAACAATAATAAGCTACTTCGCCATCTTTTTTAGTAACTGGAGAATGACAACTTGGACAAAACTTTGGAAAAATAAATTTCTTTTCTTTGCCGCTGCGTAATTTTATAAGTGTCTTTACAATGTCTGGAATAATATCACCAGCTTTTTGAATTATTACTGTATCGCCTACTCTAACGTCCAATCTAGTAATTTCATCTTGATTATGCAAAGTGGCTCTAGAAACAGTACTGCCAGCTACAGACACTGGCTCAAGTATAGCCACTGGGGTTAATGCTCCAGTGCGTCCAATTTGCACTTCAATGTCTAAAACTTTAGTAGTAACCTGTTCAGCTGGAAATTTGTAAGCTAGCATCCACCGCTCAGCCTTACCAATATGCCCTAATATTTTTTCTTGTTTTAAATCATTTACTACAATTACCGCCCCGTCTGTTTCGTAGGGTAATTTTTTACGCTTCTCAACCCAATGCTTCAAAAACTTTTCCACTTCATCAATATTTTTACAATGCCGACTATCCATATTAGTCTTAAAACCAAGATCATTTAATGCCTGATGCACTTCTTGATGAGTCTGCTGCTCTAAATCCGATATTATTTCAAAAGCTAAACAATCTAATTTACGACTCTGAGCTATCTTGGGATTAAGTTGTCTAATAGAACCAGCGGCTACATTTCTAGGATTAGCAAAAAGATCTTTATCATCTTTAGCCCTTTGTTTATTAAGTTTCAAAAAAACATCTTTACTCATTACTACTTCACCTCTAATCTCTACTATCTTAGGTATTTTTCGTCCCTTAAGTGGCCTGAGAGACAAAGGAATACTTTCTATTGTTTTCAAATTATTAGTTACATCTTCTCCGACGCTGCCATCTCCTCTAGTAGCTCCTCGCCAAAATAATCCATTTTTATAGGTCAATACCACAGTTAAACCATCTAACTTCAATTCAGTATAATAATCTTTTATTTCAGTTTTTAATATTTTTTCATTTCTAATTCGCCAATCCTCTATATCACTTCGTGAAAATGCATCAGCTAAAGATAGCACTTTTTTAGAGTGCTTTACTTTTACAAATTTATCTAAAGGCTGGCCACTAACTCTTTGCGTCGGTGAGTCTACTTTTTTCAATTTTGGAAATTGTTTTTCTAAATTATCTAGCTCTCTTTTTAAAGAATCAAGTGCCCCATCTGAAATTTCTTCTCTATCTAAAACATGATAAAGATAACGATGATGATTAATTTCTAAAATCAATTTATCTATTCTATTTTTAACTTCATGTTCTGTCATTATATTACAAATCTTTTTTTAATTCCTCTTCTGAAAAAATTACATAAGAAAATATATCTGAAGTTGATCCAAATGCGGGTAAATCTACCTGTAAACTATAACGAGCATTTTTAAAAATACCTTCAGCTATGATAGAAGCATTAGAAGGAATGCTTACGATTTCATATGTCTCAGGATTACCAAAATCATAAGCATGAATATCAAATGATAAAGATTCTACTTCTCCATCTAAAGGCTTAAAAGAAAATCTATGATATCTATCATCTAATATATCCCCTGTTGCTAAATCAGCATCACAATTATTACTAATATCAATATCGCTATTATAAGAACAATTACAAATTATAATGTCTTTTTCCGTATCTGAATTTAGTGAACCTACGGAGCCAAAAGAATGTTTTGTAATTTCTAACCTATCTGAAGCATGAAAAGGAAAGCAATCTTTAATACTCCAAGATACAAAATAACCATGTGAATTATAACCAGCTATACCCCAATTTATTACCGCATCTAAATCACCAGATGGATTTATAATATCAATATGAGCTGGAGTAGTAGTATTTACATTATAAACCGTAAAACCAGACGAGGTACTACTAGCCTTTCTATAATAAAAATCATAGGGTGGCCCAGTTGGCGGAAAAGATTTAAAAGCTAGATCATTAAAAGGATCTGTGCTTTGTCTAGGAGTAGTAAATAATCCACGGTTTTTCCTAGCATATTTTATATAATAGAGACCTTTTTCAATAGCGCTATCGGCTGCATAAAAAGCCGATAAAGAATTAGTAGTATTAACCACCATTTTAACCTCCCCCAAAATTATCCTACTCAAAGCTACGGCAGATGTCATCATCAAAAATAAAATCAAAAGAGCCATTACTAAAACTGCTCCTGATTGTTCATTTTTAATTTTTTGTTTTATATCTGTCATGGATTATCTTTTATAAACTCTGGAAGAAACAGTAGTCTGAAAAGTATGCTTTACATTCTTAAATTTATTTGGATCATCATAGGAAGTAAGCATATTGATAGTTACTTTTGGTTGCTGATTATCTCCTCCTTCTATAAAGGGGTCGCTACTTGGAGTTATATAAAAATCTAGACCGTCAAGACTTATATTATTTAAATTAGGTGCTAATAATCTTGTATATGTGCGAGAATTACTTTGCCAATTATCACAAATATAATCTTCATCACAATTACTTAAGGTTATATATCTTAATTCTGACGAAGAATCACTAGTATTATATTGAAAACTAGTTAAAGCAAATATTTGCCCATTGGCTTTTTCTAAAATAATACATTTTTCAAAATCCCAGATATTTGTAGTTACTGTTCTTAAAACTGAATTACACCAAGCTGGATCTGGTGAATAATTAACTATAGAGCTAGTCCTAATCTCTCTAGCCATAAGTTCGAAAGCATATTGACTATCATTTAATAATTGCTGAGAAGTTGTAGTACGCATCTGACTATTATTAAAAGCTACATATATAACAGATATAGCGAAAACTAATAAACTAAAAATAGATAATGATATCAATATTTCTATCAAAGTAAAGCCTTGATTATTTTTTACAAAATCATTCTTTATCATCTCCTCCAGTTATAAATCTGATCTATAATCTCTAAAGATTTAGTACCACCATCTTCCCATTGAACATGTGATGTAATTTGAATACCAGCATATGTATCTCCAGCATCACAAGGCAAATCCATACCAATTATATCCTCAGTATTTTGAGGATTTATTCCCATTTCATCAATACAAATCTTTTCTAAAAATATAGCTCTAGAATAATTAGTTAATTCCAAAGTACCTGAAACAGGAACTTCATGAACATAATAATTATCAACGTCTTTATATAAATCACATTCTAGGCAAGCTGTTACACAGTCCGTAATACCTGCTGCACAAGTAGCTCCAAAAGATAACGGCCAAGAATCATTATAGTCAATATAAACATACTGATTATTAACTGTTAAACTATAATCCCAAGTACACGGAATGCCGCCACAGGTCTCATTAGCTTCTATTCTAAGCCAATTGCTATCCCTCACATTCTTAATTAATTCTATGCCCTCACGAGCTAAATTAGCAGCTATAATTTTATCCAAATTATCACGAGAGTTATTATAATTTGCCAGAGCCAAAGAAAGGGCAGCTGAAATACCAATAGTAAAAACAGCTAGCGCTATAACCAACTCTATTAAAGTAAAACCTTGATTGTTTTTATTACTAGACACTAAAAATAAATAAATATTTTATTATTATATTGGTAATTGTATATGAACAGGATCTTCCTTGCCTCCATCATCTGGATTAGGATCAGGTGTTGTATATCCAGCAGTACTCTTACCTAAACTAACCCATACTTTACCATCTTCGCCTTCTTCTCCTAACCTCAAGATACCCCTATAACTTTGTTCATCATAACCTGCAAAATAGTCTATTTCTAATTCATACAAACCATGAGCATCTTCATGCATATCAGTATCTACTTCATTTTCTGATTTAAAAGTAAAATAACGTTTAGTGGCACTAGGATAGTTTAAATCACCTAATTCTAGAAGATTATTGTCTAGAGCTACTATCTTAATAACCATGTCCTTATCACCATCATAACCTTCTGCGCTAGTACCAGCATCTGTACCATCTATCCCTGAATCAGCAAAAATTGTATAAGTGCCAGCTGTTCTGTTTGTATAAATCCCATAACCACCAGGAGGGTATATATCTCCTAGATCTCTTACATCAGCCGTAGTAGTTGCTGAAAAATGATGAATTGTGTTAGAAGTTGCTAAATTCCTAGTATAACGAATATCAGCAGCTAACTGATCAGTAGCCATATCTACTTCATCCATAATATCTCCCTTAATATAGACTACAGAGATAATAGATATTAGAACTATAATAGCAATTGCCATCATCAATTCTATAAAAGTCAATCCCGCTTGATTAGAAAATATTTTTTTTAACATAGTTTTATATTAAATTAAATTATATATAATAAAATAAAGAAAAATACCAATCTATTAAAGCTGGGCCCCACAGCATAGTAATAAAAGTTCCTAATGCCAAAAAAGTGCCGAATGGAATTTTATCTCCCAATTCTTTGCGCTTACCCAAAAGTAAAAATATACTAATAAAACTGCCCAGAATATAAGAAATGAAAAGCGCAGTCAAAACATGCGGCCAACCTAAAATAGCTCCCATAAACACACCTAGCCTTATATCCCCTCCTCCTATCCAACGCCCTTTGGAAACTACAAACTGCAGTAAGAAAAACCCACCGCCAACTACAGCTGCAAAAATTAAATTAAATATAGAGAATCCCAAAAATAAATTAACAACTAGAGCTAAAATAATTCCTGGCCAAACTACTTTATCTAATATTAAATAATACTTAAGATCATAAACAAAAATTATAATCAAAAATGAAACAATGGCCCACCAATCTAATAAATGTACAAACTGTAAAGCTGTAACCGAGGCTAAGTCTAAACTAGGGATTATTTTCCAAAAAACCAAA
The DNA here is from genome assembly GCA_018656065.1 of Candidatus Komeilibacteria bacterium. GTDB lineage: Bacteria > Patescibacteriota > Patescibacteriia > UBA1558 > GWA2-36-10 > XYD1-37-29. The sequence goes on from JABHZY010000024.1 coordinate 310,190, forward strand.
GCAAATACTAAGCCAGTCATTAATTCCAAAACTGGATATTGATTAGAAAATCTTTTCTTACAATAACGACAACGTCCTTTTAGAGATAAATAGCTAAATAAAGGTATTAGGTCTTTAGCATATAGCCGATGTTTACAAAAAAGACACTTTGAATAGCCTTTAATAAAAGACTCTTCTCTATGTAAACGTAAAACAACTACATTTAAGAAGCTACCTACGAAAAGCCCTAAAATAAACACAAAAGCTACTATCATAGTAGCTTTATTATAACATATTTATCCTTATTTTGGCTATCACTATTATTTACTCTGACAAAGCATTTCTAAATAATTAGACATTTTACAAGTGCCGCCACCTTTTAATTCCCATGTATCCCAAGAATGATTTAAATCGAATTCTATAATATAACGATCTTTCATACTAGTTAAAAGTCCTGGCATTACCCATTTTGACTTTTTAAAATATATATAATCACCCTCTTTATTTACACCATTTTCACTTATCACTGAAATGTTAGCTATATCCATTTGATCAACTTCTGGATAGCTATAATTTATAGCAAAATAATTTTCCATGCTAGTAGCCAAATGCCTAACTTGAGTAAGCATCTCTAAATCACGAGCTTTACTATTATTATAATTTATTAAAAAAATTAAAACAGCTATTAGAACAACTAATGATCCAATGAAAATTGCTTTTGTTTTTATAGAATAATCTAACATTTTTAATTTAAAATTATCATAAAGTTGTACAGCCAGTACTAGTGTCACAACGTACTTCAGCACCAGCTACAAAGGCTCTATAATGAAAAGCTCCACTGAAATAATAACATAAACCTTGTATAGCCCCCTCTGATAATTCTGGCCAATCAATAAGTGGATCTAAACATAATTCTCCACCTGGATTAAAATTTCCTGAAGGAGGATATGGCGGAGGGCTCTCACAATTACCAGAATTACCAGCAAGCCCCGAACCATTCCGTATAACACTAGATGAATTATGACAAATATTGATGGCGGGCAATATAGAAGCCATTGTATGCTCTAAAGTTGCAATTTTTGCTTTATCACGAGCTGAGTTTAAATTAACTACTGCTACAGTAGATAAAATACCAATAATAGCAATAACTACTAATAACTCAACTAAAGTAAAACCTTTTGTTTCTATTTTCATATTTTTTAATAAATATATTATACCACAAAATTAAAAAACCCTCTACAAAAAGAAAGAAGGTTTTCTAATTTTAAATTAATATCTAAATATTATTGACAACCACTTTCATTACAAAAGATACTTGTCGTACCATCTGTCGCTCCATAGCCAAAAGCTCCAGTTGAAGCAGTGCTACTACAATAACCCAGATAAGACCAAGCACTTTCTAGAGTCGGCCAAACTGCTGAATCAGTCCAAGCGCAGATCTCACCGCCTGCTACTGGAACATCACCAGCGTCATTACTACAATCTACCACAGTACCAGCAGTACCATCTTCTGTAAGTTCTTCGCTCTCGTCATGACAAAGTACAACCGCTGGAATCAAACCAACTAAATTACCTTTAACCGAAGCTTCTCTAGCCTTCTCCCGAGCTGAATTTAAGTTAACTACTGCTACAGTTGATAGAATACCAATGATAGCAATAACTACCAACAACTCAACTAAAGTAAAACCTTTATTATTTTTCATATTTTTTAATTACTCTATTAAATATAATAAATTAAGTAATCAAATTATAACACTTTTTATTAAAAAACACAATTAAAAAACCCTCTGGAAAAGAAGGTTTTTTAACTTTAAATTAATATCTAAATATTATTGACAGCCATTCTGAGTACAAACAATAGTTGCTAATGGAGTAGTAGCACCATCAACGATACTAAAGCTCCATGAACCAAGATAAGCAGTATCCGTAGTAAGAGTTATGGAATCATAATCTTGAGGCAAAGGCGCCCAGTCTACACCAACATCAGGCGAACAGAAATCAGACCCACTTGCATAAGCTTGAATAGTGCCTGTGTCTTCATTACCACATAGAACGGCCGCTGGTAATAATCCAGCACCCCAACCCTTAGCAGCTGCCTCCTTAGCTTTTGTACGGGCAGAATTTAAATTGACTACTGCTACAGTTGATAAAATACCAATGATAGCAATAACTACCAATAACTCAACTAAAGTAAAACCTTTTTTATTTATTTTCATGTTTTCACCTCCAATCACTCTAGCAAATTTTATTGATCAGTTAAGGCCCGAGATCTCCGAGGTTTTAACTTTCAATAAAAATACTATTAATCTTAATAATTTTATTTTTAAAAAAATAACATTCTTATTATATCATTTTTTTGGTTTTTCAACAACGACTTTTCCACTACGCTTGTCATTTCGACCGAACGGAGTGAGTGGAGAAATCTAATAACCCCTCTGATAAATCAATCCACTTGGAATTATCTTTTTCTATTAAACTAACTTTTTTCTCACGCCTCCATTTCTTTAATTGTTTCTCTCTTTCTATTGCAATACTTATATCATCTGTATGTTCAAAATAAACTAATTTATATGTTTTATATTTACTAGAAAACCCTTTAATTAATCCCTCTTTATGTTCTTTTACTCTTCTAGCTAAATTATTAGTTACTCCAATGTATAAAGTTTTTGATATACTAGACATTATGTATACATAAAAGTTATATTCTTTCATAAATTGAATTTACAGATCTCTCGACTACGCTCGAGATGACAAAAGGATTATGCTCGAGATGACAACAAGTGCATACTCTAGATGACAAAAGGTTTCGCTTTCCTTGTCATTTCGACCGAACATAGTGAGTGGAGAAATCTAGTTTACAGATCTCTCGACTACGCTCGAGATGACAAAAGGATTATGCTCCAAAATGACCTTGTTATTAAGAAATACTTTGAGCCACTTTAAACATCGGCAGCATTATAGCTGCTACCATACCACCTACACCGACGCCCATCACAATTAAAATCAAAGGTTCAATCAAAGAAGTTAAGCCATCTACCAAATTATCAATTTCTCTACTATAAAAATCACTCAATTTCTCTAAAACATTATCTAATTTACCAGTCTTCTCACCAATAACCATCATTTGTGAAAGCATTTTAGGCATTAATTTTGATTTAACAAATAAAGTAGCTAGGGAGTTACCACCTTCTACTTCATCTACTGTATCAAGTATTAATTTTTCATAAGCTTTATTATCCACCACCTCTGCTGTAATAGTTAAAGCAGAAGTAATTGGCACTCCACCTCTAATAAGTGTAGATAGAGACCGAGTAAAACGTACTATATATACTTTTTTAAAAAGTGTTCCAAAAATAGGTATCTGAATTTTTAATGCATCCCAAGTAAGCTTACCAACACCTGACTTTAACCAAAATCTAAAAAGGACTATCAAGCCAGCCACTCCAAAAATTATATAATACCAATAAGAACTCATAAAATCTGAAGTGCCTATTAATATCCTCGTCACAAGTGGTAATTCAGCACCAGTTTCTTCAAGCATCTTAGTCATATTTGGCACTACAAAAGTCATCATTAAAAAACCAACTACAACCATTGATGATATTATAAAGACTGGATAAATCATAGCACTCTTAATCCGAGAAATAAGATCGTAGTCTTTCTCCATTTGATCGGCTAAGTATTGTAATATTTCATCTAATTTACCAGAAGTTTCACCTGACTTGACCATGGCTATATAAAAATTACTAAATGTATTTCCATGTTTAGATAAAGCACTAGAAAACCTCATACCACCTTCCACATCATCTGCCATTTCTATTATTTTTTCTATGAAAATAGGATTAACTGTTTGTTGAGCTAATATTCTTAAAGATTGCACAATAGGCACTGTTGCCGATATCATAACTGATAATTGACGAGAAAATATTACTAAATCTTTATGCTTAACCTTACCAATATTTATATTCCAACTCTTTCCTTGTTTTTGGCTAGTTTCTGATAAAGCTAAAACAATTAAACCTTTTTCGTTTAACAATTCTGCAGCATCACTTTCAGTCACTGCCTCTACAGCTCCATTTGTTAATCTGCCATCATTTGTTCTTGCTCTATATTTATATATTGCCATTTTATGTTGAATTTATTGAAACATTAATTGAAGCCCTCTGAATCTACTGCCTGATTTCTGGCATCTTCTATACTAATTTCTCCTACTCTTACTAATTCTGACAATGCTTTATCTAAAGAAATCATACCCTCATGTTTGGAGGTTTGCATAATACTATTTAACTGTTGTAACTTACCATCTCTAATAGAGCTTCTAACAGCTGGAATATTTACCAATACCTCTGAAGCCATAGTTAATCCCCCACCTACTCTAGGCAGCAATCTTTGAGCTACAGCACCTAATAGAGAGTTGGCTAATAAATCTTTACCCCATTCTTTTTTATCAACTGGTATATTACTAATAAACCTCTCTAAAGCAGATATTATTGAATCGGCATCCATAATTAATATAATTAGTTTACCACTTTCAGATAATTCCAATATCAATTCCTCCATACCATCTTCATGCATACAGTCTACAAAAACAGCGTCTATATCTTCATCAAGCATATTTTTGAGACCGCTGATAAAAGTATTTACATCTTTACCTACGCTTCTTTGTTCAATCACTGATTGATTATTAGAAAACAAATATTCTATTGGTTTTTCTAAAGTTTGTATATGAATTCCTTTATTTTGATTAAGTGTTTCCACTAAAGAAGCTGCTGTAGATGTACGTCCACTACCAAAAGGACCTGTGATAATAATCAAACCTTTATCTCTATTTAAAAGTTGTAATACAGCGGCTGGCACCCCTAAATCTTTTGGCGCTCTAATAAATGGAGATATCAAACGCAAAGAAACAGCTAAAAATCCTTTTTGATAAAAAACTTTAGCTCGATATCTACTACGATCAGCCCAATTATATATAGTGACTACTTCTTTTTCTTTACTTAGTCTTTCAAATTCTTCCTTAGCCAAAAAAGCTTCTGCTAAAGCAGTTAAAATATCGCCAGTCAAAATTGCTTGATCCGCTAAAGTAACCAATCTACCCTCCACTCTAATAACTGGATTATTACCAGCTACCAAATGAACATCTGTGGCTTTTCTTTCAGCAGCCGCATTTAATATATCATTTATAATCAAAGTATCTGACATGTTTTTATTCTTCTTCTTTTTCTAAAATAACTTTTATCTTATTAATTACCTCAGATGGCACAAAATGAGCCTTAATTAAATAATCATCAGCTCCTAGACCTAAACAACGATCAATGTCTTCTTTCTGAGAATAATTAGTTAATATTAAGATTCTAATACCCTTGGTATCGTCATCTCTCTTCAATTGACTAAGCACTTCAAAACCACTCATCTCTGGTAAATTAAGATCCAAGAGTATCAAATCAGGCTTTTCTTTTTGAGCAACTTTTAAACCCTGTAAACCATTAATGGCTTCCAAGACTTTAAAACCCTCTAATTCCAACTTAGTGGAATACATCTGCAATAAAAATTCGTCGTCTTCGACAATTAGTACTTTTTTATCTTCCATATAATTATTATAAATTAATATTTTTTATTACATCTTGGAAACTCTCATAATTTCCTCAACGGTAGTCATTCCTAATAAAACTTTAATAACACCATCCTGTTCCATGGTAATAAAGTTTTGTTTAGCTAATTCTTTGTCTACTTCGGCTCGATCAAAACCTTTGGCAATAATATCTTTAAATCCTCTAGTGACGTGAATAGCTTCAGCAATAGAAAGTCTACCCTTATAACCTGTCTGACCGCAGTTAGCACAGCCCTTACCTTTATAAAAAGTAAAACTATTTTTATCAACCTCTCCGTAAAAAGCTTCATCTGGAATAGTGCTAAGATGCTCTTTAAGATTTTTTTCTACATCAGGTGGTAATTTATCTTCTGCCTTACATTTTAAACAAATTTTACGCACCAATCGTTGGGCCACTACTGCATTAAGAGTACTGGCCAATAAAAACGGCTCAACTTTCATATCAAAAAGCCTAGGAATGGCCCCAATAGCACTATTAGTATGGAGAGTAGTTAATACAGAGTGACCAGTTAAACCAGCATGAATAGCTAATTCAGCCGTTTCATTATCACGAATCTCACCAACCATGATAATATCTGGATCTTGACGAAGTAAAGCCCGAAGACCACTGGCAAAAGTAAAATTAACTTCTGGCCTTATTTGTGATTGATTAACCCCTGGAATATAATACTCGACTGGATCTTCTAAAGTAGCAATATTTACATCTTCTTGATTAAGAAATGATAAAAAAGCAAATAAAGTTGTGGATTTACCAGAACCAGTTGGACCAGTTAATAAAAACATTCCATTGGGTTTATGAACATTCTTTTCAATTACTTTAAGTTGTAGTCCTAGGAAACCTAGATCTGAAAAACTAGGTGCCTTATCTGGTGTCGCTAAAATACGCATTACTACCTTTTCTTGCCCCATCAATGGAATAGTAGATATACGAAAATCAATATCTTTATTATGTACTTTCATACGGATACGACCATCTTGAGGTATCCTAGTTTCATCAATTTTTAAGTTAGCCATTACCTTAATCCTAGAAACTAAAGCGGAGTGAACATATATTGGTAATACTATAGTAGTGTGTAATACACCATCAATTCTATACCTTACTTTAGATTGATTACTCACTGGTTCTATATGAATATCAGAAGCACGTCCTTCTATGGCATGACGAAGTACTACGGAAACAATTTTAGAAACTGGAGCACTTTTTACTACATCACTAACATCGCCATCTAAATCTATTTCTTCTTCTTTGGGAGCAAAAATTGCCTCAGCTGTGTCTAAGGCCTCTCCCACTTCTTCTCCTAAAGTCTCATATTGTTTAGCTGCCGCTCTATAACTATCTTCAGAAATAATATGATATTTGACTTTAAATTTCTTTTTACGTGCCAAATAATTAAGAGCCTCAATAGCTTTAAAATTAGTAGGATCTACTAAACCAGCTTCTATATTAGCCCCCTCTTTATTGAAGACTACCATCTTATAATTTTCAGATAGATCTTCTGGTAAAATATTCAATACTTCTGAATCAATTTTACGACCTACTAAATTAACATATTCCAAATCATAAAAAACACCCTTGGCTTGTACCCAGTCTTCGTCAGATATCAAAATAGCACGACGAGCTTGTTTTTCTAATTCATCAAAAGTAGCATACTCACTAGTAGTCAGCTCTTTATATTGCTCATCAGTTAATAAATTTTTCTCTTTCAAAAAATCTAAAAGTTTTTGTGCTTCTTGTTTTGTCATTAAAAATACTTTAGATTGTAAATTTTATCTATCACCCTCACCACTCTCATCGATTGAAATACCAGCAACAAAAGGGCTCGGATTACCAATATTTTCTTCTATATCTATGTTTATTTCCATATCTTGTAATCTATTAAATTGATCATTAGTATAAAAATCTTCCCAAATAGTTCCGGGAAAAAAATCAACATCCAAAAAATCATTTATATTACTTATAGCACCTTCTTTTACTTTATACACATACTCTATATGTATATCTGATAGCTCTTCCTGTTCAAAATCAAGAGGTTTTAAAGTTTTAAAAGTCCAAATACCACTACCAATAGCCACTACAGCGAGTACTGCTAATAAAATCATAATAGTTTTTTTGTCACTCTTTTTTTTCATAATAAACTATTGATAATAAGTTATTAAATCTAGATTAAAAATATAACTAGCCTCTCCTTCAGCTGCTATCTCTGCAAAGCCGATAGTTTGTATATCTAACAAACGAATACTATTTTCCAGTTCTGAAATATAATTTTTAAATTGAGTATAAACATCAGCGCCAACTATTTCATCATCTTCAGATATAGTTTTTGAAACACTAAGATCAACTATTGTAGATTTGATGCCAGTTGTAGCTAATACATCATCAACTGAGACTACAGCAGGCTCTTCATTAAAAAATTCCTCATCTAATTGCGCTGCAGCTGCCTCATCTGTTAAATTACTAGTATCAGTCACCAATCTATTACCTGTTGCTCTTTTTGGAGCACTTTCACTGATACTTATATTCAATAATTGAAAATCATGCTTTTTAGCTAATTGATCAGATATTACAAAAAGTTCAGCTGTTTGAGGAGTATAGGGAACTATTTTTTTCAATAAATCTAAATCTTCTTGACGATTATTCATTATGTCTTTATATTCTGCCTCTAGTTGTTCTAATTTTGTAAGTAGAAGTTCATTCTTTACTTTTCTATCTAATTCTTCGGTGTTTTCTAAGTTAGCTGAACTAATACTATCTATCTTTGGTCTCAATATAAAAAAGTAACTAGAAAATAAAATAGCTAAAACAATAAAAGCTATAATAAACATTATATAACGGTTTGCCAGTAGTAATAATTCTGAAGGCTGTTCAAATTCTATTTCTTTTTTGTCTTTTCTCATAATATTTCAACCACGTTCAATATATAAATTTTATTCCTCGTCACCCTCTTCTTCATCCGAAGAATCATCAATCTCATAAATATAATCTGGATTATATGTAAATAATAATGGATTTAATACTAGAGTTATATCAAAGTCTATATTACCTTCAGAATCATTATATTGAGCAGAAGACACATCTGCAGACACTACAAATTCTAAAGCTTCTTCTTGCTGTAAAACTTTAATCTGGCGAGCTACTGAATTAAAATCTGTTCCAACGGCCTGTAAAGTTATAGCTCCACCATTACCAGCACTCAAACCAGAATAATAAACCTCAGCTACAGTATACTTTTCTAATAATTGAAAAAAGTTTGTCCAATATAAATGAAAACTTAATAACTTATGTATTGCTTTTATTTCTTCTCCTAATTGACTGATATCATTATTTAAATCTTCATAATCCAATATCTTCTTTTCTAAATTAGTAATCTGATCTGATCTAGTATTTTTTTGTAATTCTACATTTTTGACTTGAAAAAATAAAAATCCATAAAATATACCAACAATAATGGTTGAGCCTAAAAAAGCGGTTAATAATAAATTTATTACTTGCCCCCAGCTTCTAGTTCTAGCAGCAGTTGGAATTAAATCTACCCCTCCTCCATTATCTAAAAGTTTAGCCCTGATTCTTGGCTGAGGTTGATGAAATTTTGATTTTATCTGCTTTTTTTCTTTTTTAGGTTTTGAGTCTTTAATTTTTACAACAGGTAATTTCTGATTCTGAATTTGTGGAACAACTGGGATAGAAAAATCACTAGCTTTAGTTTCTTCAACTTTAGCTGGCTCAGGGGCTTTTTCTTCAATTTTAAGAGCCGTTGGTTTTAAATCTTTTAACTCGGGGATAGCTTTAATTTTGTCTTTATCAAGTTCTGGTAATTTTTCCTCTATCTTTGGCTTGATTTTTGTATCTTGAGCTACTATTGGCTTAGCTGGCACTTTTTCTACTTTCGGAACCTTAGGACCCTTTGGTTTAGCAGCAAAAAATGCTTTTAATTTATCAAAAAAAGATAGCCCTTTTAACTTAGTTTCTTTTGGTTTTTCGTCTTTCTTTTCATTTTTAACATCTCCCAAAACACTATCTTTATAATCTATACTAAAATTATTTTTTGGTCTTGGTTTTTCTTTATCTGGAATATGTAAAGCAGTTTTTGCTTCTTTATCTTTTGGTTTTTCGTCTTTCTTCTCTTTTTTAGGCTTTGGTTTTCTATGATCTTTTTTCTTCTCTTTTTTAGGCTTATCTATGGCATCACCAAATTTTTTAGGCTTATGAAAAGCCTTTTTCAATTTATCCCAAAAAGATGGTCCTTGTGATTTTTCTTTCTTATTAGTAGATTTATCTGGAGATACAAAATCAAAGTCAAATTCTGCTTTATTTTTGACCTTGGATAAAATGCTAGATTCTTTAGACCTAAGGTCTTCTGGCATTAAATTTATTCCTTTTTTTTCCTTACCATCTTTATCCATAAATTAAATATCACGCATAGCTAAACCTACTGCGGCAGACATTCTTGGACCCACTTCTTGAAGAGCTGGTTTAAGATCCAGTGGATAAACTATTCTATCCCAAGGATCACCGATTATAACCTGAATATTTAAAAGTTCTGCTAAATATTCTGGCAAACTTGGCAAAAATGCACTACCACCTGTTAAAACAATTTTATCTATACGACTATTACCCTTACCCTGTCTTTGATATAATTCAAAAACGTATTTTATTTCATTAATGATAGAATTTAAAGATTTTTGAATTGTATCTGGGACATTTTTAAATCCTCCACCTGCTAAACCAAAATCTCTCTTAAATTGTTCCGCTCTATCTTGATTTATATTAAGACTATTCATAATAGTCTTGGTAATAAATTCACCTCCTGTATCTATACCTCTATTAAGGATTGGCACTCCTTCTTCTATAATACAAATATCTGCTGTAGTAGCACCTATATCTACTATCATTACCGTTGAATTATCATTACCAATCAAAGAACGAGATAAAGCAAAGGCTTCTGTTTCTAAACTAAGTAAATTAAACTTAGCTCTTTTAAAAATGTCTATATAACGGGCTACTAAATTTTTAGGAGCAGCTGTTAATAATATTCTATAGTTACTATTATCTGTACTAGGCCTAATTAATTTATCTTCATTTTTTAAAGTAGCCTTTGGCCTAGCAGAACTAATATCTGCCTTAGCTTCTTTGATGCTTTGATCTAGTTCGTCTGATAAATTTTCTTTAGTTTCTTCTAACTTAAGAGACTTATCTTCTTCTTTTTTCTTGTCTGTTTTCTTTAGTTTCTTTTTATTAAGTATTTTCCAATCCAAAATCATCTCTTCCAAAGGCACTGGAATAAACTTTTTAGCCTCCCATTTTATTGCCGAAGATAAATCTTTCTTTGGCATAGGTGGTAAATTAATAATAAAATTAAATACAGAAAAAGTAGGTAGCGCAGCCACTACTTGCCTAGTCTGAACGTTGGATTTTTGAGCAATATCGACTATATAATCAGCTATGATTTGATTATTTTTATCTATGGAGCTACTAAGCACATTTATAGCAATATCGGCATAACCATAGGTCTTTAATTTAGCTTGATTTTTGTAATTTTCAAGCTCAACCATCTTAATACTAGATGTGCCTATATCAATTCCTAAATAACTGGTACTACTAGAAAATAAACCCATATTTTTGTCTAATTTTATTTAAAATTCCCTAAATATTTATATAATTATAACATATTTTACCCTTTTAATCCAAGAATTATTTCTAATTCTCGCTAAATCTGGGGATAACGTTACTAAAATCTTCAAAACCAGGCGGCGGGTTAGCTTGAAGGCGTCCATCGTTAATAAAATTCTCTGATGGTTCACCGGTAGAGACATCTATAAAATATCTTCCCAGGTCAAAATATTTTGCCATAACATTTCCAGAAACAGTCAATGAATTCATAGAACATTGCCCTGGAGTGCCCTCACAAGTAATAATCTGCCCACAACCAGGATCTGGCACTTCTGGTGACACGAAAGAACAAGAATTACCATCACCTAAAACAATAAAAGTTCCGGCTAACTTACTTACTTGCCAATTTATTTTTAAATCACCTTCTATTATCCAAACTAAAGATGGAATACGTATTAAATTCTCAACAGAACCCAACTCATACTCAATATCTTCATTGATAGTTAAATCACCCTCTACCCAAATTATACCTGTAGCATTTGGAATCAGGTCAGAACCACTAGGCACTGTTATGGCACTATCTACAGTTAATGGACCGCCTGAAGGCTGATAGCGATGAATAGCACCGCCCGTAGGTGTGCTAGCATTAAAAGTAGTTCCCGAAATAACTACGATATCTGAACCATATTTATTAATATTGTTTCCATTTTCATGGTCTGTAATTAAACCATAACGATCAATACTACCTAAGGCATTAGAATATTTACCATCACTAAGACTAAAAAAATCAATCATTGGCCTATATGGAAATTCACCTTGATAAATACCAGATAAAGTACTAGAACTAACAAAATTAGTAATACTACCACCTGACTCAATAAGATATGAAGCATTATAATGACCAAAAGGAGGTAAATATCTGCCCGTAATATCACCTCTAGAATAAACACTTCCTCCATCTACAGCTAGATAAGGTTTAGTTGATGTCACTACTCGAGGACCAAATTGAAACCAACCTAAACCATAGATCTCTCCTCCTTCATCGTAGGCATTCCAACCCCAACCACAAAGATTAGCCCTCTCTCCATCAGGATCAGGAGGAGGAGTAGGAAAAGAACCTACATCAAGATTATAATGTTTATGATCAAGCATTACGCCAGGAGAATAATAAGTCTCTTGGCACATATTGCAACTATTAATATTACCTTGATACGTGTTAATACCACAGGTATTATCATAATTTGCTATACTACACTCACTACAATTATAAGCCCCTATTAATTTCTTTAAGGAGCCTGTTGGACGAGAAATACATTCATCTGCTCCGCCAGCACAATCCCCTGGTGAATAATCCGTACAATCATACTCTATATCGTAATAGCAAGTGCTAATTTCTTCACAAATACCAGAAGGACAATCATCAATACTTCTACATGAAATAGTTGGGGTATCAGCACATCTACCTGGATAATAAAAATATTCTAAACAATTTTCACAACTATAGTCTATATCTGTTTGAATACATGCTCCATGTGCTACAGGTATTTCAATACAGGTACCAAAATCATAATTTCCATCATTACAATCAGGAACAGTAAACATACAAGGACGATCTTGATTACCTGAGCATCTCCCCTCCTCTGTAGTATCACATATATTCTGATCTAAACTATCCCCTACAGCACAATTAATATCATTATGATCGTCCGTTTGAATCTCACAGCTAGCTACCCATTCTTCATAACAATTAAAACAACCTGCTATATCTTTTACGTTACCCGGAGGCGTAGAACCTGGCGGACCTATGTATGGCGCATCGTCATCTAAATCAGCTGAAGATAAAATAGGAAAACCTAATTGCCAAGCACCATCATCATAAAATTCGCAAGCACCATTTGGACAATCAGCATCTTCTAAACAATCGTCGCCTGAATTATCACTAGCTGCATTACATGTCCAATTTTCTTGGCCAATAATACTAGCAAAAGTTGTACTAGCTAGAGCATTTAAATGTGTGGTAGAAGTTGCGACATTGGCAGTTGGCCCTCCAACAGCAGACTGTCCAGAAAAACAAATCCAGCCTAATGGATTACCACCGTTATTTAGCAGGTTACCAGACCAAGTACAACCTTTGACATTACCACTTGAATCTACTGTCAAACCATAATCATCTGGATTAGTTGGCCATTGAGTAACAACGTTATCACAACTATCTTCATATTCACCTGGAGTATCAAAATCATTATAACAATTCAAACTAAGCCACCCAGATGCTGAAGACCATGCCCAACCTCCTATTGGATAGGGATAAGAACTTATTTCTGCATTACTAGTGACTGATTTTTGTATTAAAATCAACGAAACTGCCAAAACAGCCATAATCACGATACGACTATAAAAATGGAAATGAAAGTCGGACTTCATTGATATATAAAAACTTAAATTTTAAAATAAATACTATGGTATTGCTATTTCATAATGATATTCTCTCCATGGAATAGGAGTTGATTCTTCATAATTACAAATAACCAATGCCCCTGTAGTGGAATTAAATACAGCCTTACCTACATCATCAGCACTATTACAAGAAGAATCCGGTGGATTTGAAGTTACCTCAGGAAATTTAATATAACCATTAAACACTGATAAATCACCATTCTTAACAGCTACTCCACCGCCTATAACAGACACTCCGCCTGCACTAACTTTTAAATCTCCACTAGCAACTTCTACGTCCCCCGTAAAATACCCAGCATAATCCCCAACTCCCTGACTAGCTAAAATACCTATACCGCTTGCGCTATCGGCAGCAGCTGTTACTCCAACATAACCTAAACCATATACTCCAGAACCCCCTACAGCGCTATGTTCTCCATATACACCATATTTACCAGCAGTTTCAGCTTTACCATAAATAGCGGTTTGATCATCTGACTCTACATGTAATTGATTACTTGGCGTAGTAGTTCCTATACCTACATAACCAGCGCTATCAAATACTACATTATCATCGTTGTGCCAAAAACGAAGATCTGCGCTACCTTCATGTTGATACATACCCCAATGAGTATTAGCACCTGATTCTATGTTGATTTCTGCATTAATTTTACTAGGCGTTTTAATATGTAAAGACTTATTAGGAGAATTAGTACCGATACCTAAATTAGCAATAGCTCCGATGTCATCAATATAAACTAAATCATTACCACTTAAATCTTTAAAATTAATATCATTTCCAACTAAATTCAAGACTGATTTATCAGAATCTAAAAATAATATACTGGTATAACTTTTCCCATACATGCCCTTAATACTAACATCATCGGCCATATTTATATTGCCATTACTAACTAATAAATTACCACCATCTATATGTAATAACTCATCTGGAATAGCAGTGCCAATGCCAACTCTTGGATTTGTAGAACTTACATAATGAATACCCAAAGCATTTGTGCTCCAAACTTGAGTAGATTCTGCAGGCCAAGCACTCCGACAATCTCCTGTTAAACATAAATTGGCATTGTTACTTATACTTAATGCGTTTGTGGTTGTAGCAATGGTAATATTAGTACCTACAATATTATAATTTCCCATGCTAAGTTCAGCTTGCATTGGATTTAAAACAAGATTTCTATTTGCTACACTACCAGGTACGCTACTAGGCTCTTGCCAAGCAGCCATAACGTATTTTTGTACCAAAGATACGCTTAAAACTGACACTATGATTATCAAAATTGATAAATGCCAATTGTTTACTTTTTTAAACATAAGTTTATATTAAATTTTATTATTAACAAGCTTATTATACCACAAAAGACTATCGAGCAACAAGAAAACAGTCCCAGGCTTAGCCTGGGACTGTTTTATAAAAAATATTAATTTACAATTGTTGATTTCCAACCACTATCATCACAAATAAATAGCTTATTACCTGAATAGTCATAAATCATTCTTCCTTTAGTAGTTGAACTTCCATCACAATCAGCTGCTACTGGCACCGCCCCAGCAGATAGATGATCTATTCGTAAATAATTATATGGTTCACCTGTAGTGTGATGTAAAGATATGTCAGCGTCTACCCATACGTCACCACCATCTGCTACTGATAATACTTTAGTAGTATTATCATAAAGTTGGAAAATATCTTCAGTACCAAAATTTTGTACTCTTAATTTAGCATCAATATTTGTTTCTGCTGGTACACCAATACCAACACCTAAATAATTATTTTCGCCTGAGTTATAATCTCTTTGCATAGTCATAATAGGATTGTCAGTATCTGGATTTCTGCCCCAAAACTCTAACCAATTATTATAACCCCCTACTGTACCATTATACCTAATTGACATGTCACCATAAGGTGTAGGCGGTGAAGCATATTCTTGAAAAATAAGCCTCATATCACCAGAAGGATTTTGTAATTTTAGATTTGAATCATCGACCACAGTACTATAAAGTTCTAAAGCGGAACCTGGATTATCTGTACCTATGCCCACATTACCATCAGCGGCTATCCTCATCTTCTCTCCTGCATTTGTACCAAATAAAATTGGTATATTCTCTGTTGTCCAAACATCAAAAGTGCTTTCATCAGTTGGGCCAACCCAAGAATAATCAGTTGACCACTCTGGGCCCCTGGCAAATTCTATTTGAGTAGTCTCATTTAAAAATGAAGCGCCGTCATTACTATTTTCTAATTTTATTAAAGTATTAGCATGATCACTATTCTTGACGTGGAATATTTCATCTGGATCATAAACCTCTATACCAACACCATCGCCACCACTACCAACATTTAAGTATATATCATTACTACCTTTTAATTCTAATCTAGCAGTATTATATGCCCAGATTGTGCCACTACCGTAAACTTTAACACCATAACTTCCAGTACTATTACCATTAACAAATAAAGGTACGCCGCTATGCACTGGTCCATCAATACCTACATCGCCATTATCATCAATAGCAAATTTTGTGTTACCCGCAGTATCATAGAGTTTTATAAAATCCTCACCAGCTGAACTCCTTTGTATTGCCAATTTTGCAGCCGGAGTAGTTGTCCCAATACCTACATTACCAGTTGATCCTTGTATTCTCATCCTTTCAGTTCCCCAGCCATTTATATCTGAACCTGTTAAAAACCTCATATCTGTTGGGCCACTGGCAACACTAAAAAGATCTGATTGATTATGATACCCAATGGCACCACTCCAAATATCTACCTCATCGTAAAAAACAACGTTACTGGAATGGCTAGTACCTTTAATTTTTACTACATCCCCCCTGACATTAGTTCCTGCAACTTCAAGAACATACCCTGGAGTTGCTGTGCCAATGCCTACATTTGGATTTGTAGAACTTACATAATGAATACCTCCTGTATGAATACCCCACAAACTTTCTCCTCCGCTGCCAGTTGGCCAAGTATTTCTACAATCACCTGTCAGGCAAAGATATTGATCATTTTTAATTTGTACTGGATTAATGCCATCGCCATCAAGCCAAAGATTAGTATCATGTATATCGTAACCTCCCATACCCAAATGTTCTGTCATTGGATTAGTCACTCCTCCGCTACCAGTTGGCCAAGTATCTCTACAATCACTAGTACCATTAAAACAAATCTTCTGCCCTGCAGGCACTTGTATAGCATTTACACTGTCACCATCAATTTTAAAATTACCATCGACTAAATCATAACCTCCCATGTGTAAATCCTCAATCATTGGATTTACAACTAAATTATTGGCTGGCGTACCGCCAGGTAAAGTGCCTGGATCCTGCCATCCCTGAGCGTCTACATATTGCTGTACCAATGCTATGCTAAATATTGATACAATAACCACTAGAGTGGACAAATGCCAATTGTTTACTCTTTTCAACATAAATTTATATTAAATTATTTTTATATATTAATTAAAAATTGAAGAAATCCAACCACTATCATCACAAATATAAAGTTCATTATTAGTATAATCAAAGATTATACGCCCATTTTCTTCTGGTTCATCACAATCAACTACCGGAGGTGTTGCACCAGAGGACACATGGTCTATTTGTAAATAATTATAAGGACCGCCACTAGTATGTTGCAAAGCTACATTACCATTGAAGAAAGCTGCATAATTTTGCCCAGCACCTTTATCAACGTGTAGATATGCATTAGGGTCTATAGTTCCAATACCAAGCTCACCTTCCTCTGTAAAAGTCACTCTATTATCTCCATTCCAGAAGTGAAGATCGCCAGTGCCGTTTGATTGATAAATCCCCCAATGATCATTAGTATTACTTTGGATATTAATTTCTGCATTGTTTCCTGAATGTGACAAAATATGTAAATTTGTATTTGGATTATCTGTGCCAATGCCAAAGTAATTATGAGTATAAACCTGATGAGTAGCGTAAAGCTCTAGATCATTATTATAAGAATAAATTTTATCGTAGTATAACTTAAGGCCATAACTTCCAGCGCTATTACCATTAACAAATAAAGGTACACCACTATGAACTGGTCCATCAACACCTACATCGCCATTAGCGTCAATGACAAATTTTACATTACCACTACTATTATAGGCCTGAAATAAATCTTCGCCACCTGAAGCACCTTGAATTCTTAATTTGGCATCAATATTTGTTTCAGCTGGCACACCAATACCAACACCTAAATAATTATTTTCACCTGAATTATAATCTCTCTGCATGGTCATAATAGGATCATCAGTATCTGGATTTCTACCCCAAAACTCTAACCAGTTATTGTAACCCCCCACTGTACCGTTATATCTAATTGACATATCACCATAAGCTGTAGGTGGATCAAAATACTCTTGAAAAATAAGCCTCATATCACCAGCCGAATTTTGTAATTTTAGATTTGATCCATCTGCATTAGTATCAAATATTTCTAAAGCTGTTGAGGGTGTAGTAGTACCTATACCTACATTACCATTATTATAATAAATATCTCCTGGACTTACACCTTCCCACAATCCTCCGCTAGCTCCAGCCCAAGAATCTATACAATCGTTAGTGCCATCAAAACAAATGTTTCCTCCATTAGATACTTGTATTACATTTGATCCATTAGCATCAACTCGTAGATTATTGTCTACTAAATCATGTCCATTAAGTAATAAATCTTCTGTCATAGGATTTACAACTAAACGAAAACCACTAGTCTCCCCTGGCAAGCCTATCGGATCATTCCATTGAGCTAAAGCATATTGTTGAATCATAGCAATACTAATAATTGAAGTAATGCCGATCAAAACTGACAAGTGCCAATTTTTAATTCCTTTATACATAGTTTTATTTTATTTTAGTGAATATATTATACCACATTTTATTAAAAATTGTAATGAAATAATAATTTGCTAAAAAAAACGCAATCTAGTAAAATTATACTATTAATTTAAACAATTAAATTTAAACACTATGAACAATGTTATTATTGGCATATTAGTAGTAATAGTATTGCTAATTTTATGGCTAATTGGCGTCTATAATAGCCTAATCAGACTAAAAAATCGAGTAAAAGAAGCTTGGTCTGATATAGATGTACAATTAAAGCGTCGTTATGACCTAATTCCAAATTTGATGGAAACTGTTAAGGGTTACATGAAACATGAAGAAGGTGTCCTGACTAAAGTAACTGAAGCCAGAGCTAGTGCTATGAGCGCCAAAGGCATTGGAGAGAAAGGCAAAGCTGAGAACATGCTATCTGAAACTTTAAAAAGCCTTTTTGCTGTAGCTGAAAACTACCCAGATTTGAAAGCCTCACAAAATTTTCTACAACTTCAAGATGAAATTTCAGATACTGAAAATAAAATTCAAGCTTCTCGCCGTTTCTATAACGGTCAAGTTAGAGATTTTAATACTAAAATTGAAGTATTTCCAAACAATCTAGTGGCTGGAATGTTAAAATTTAAAGCTTGGGATTTCTTTGCTATTGATGAAAAAGAAAAAGAAAACGTAAAAGTAAAATTCTAAAAAATGACTTTTAAAAACCGCCTTAAGGGGCGGTTTTTTATTATTGACAAATAAGCTCTAATATTGTTATATTAAGCTTACAAAAGCTAATAAAAATAAGAAAAAATGTACAAACAAATAGATAGTAATAAACGCAAAAGCTTAGCCCTGATGGTCCTCTTTGTATTGGTTATTGTTGGAATGGTCTGGGCTTGGGCTCAATATTCTGAAAGTGGTTATTATATGATTATACCAGCTACTTTATTTGCTACTGGTATGAGCGCTGTCAGTTTTTTCGCTGGCGATAAAATAGCTCTAGCTACAGCTGGTGCTAAAGAAATCAAAAAAGATGACAATCCCTACCTTTGGCGAATGGTAGAAAATCTCAGTATCACTGCTGGATTGACTATGCCTAAAGTCCATATTATAGAAGATGCGTCTATGAATGCTTTTGCTACTGGCAGAGACCCAGCTCACTCCTCTATCGCTGTTACTACTGGCCTACTTAATAATCTTAAAAATGAAGAACTAGAGGGAGTAATAGCTCATGAACTGTCTCATGTAAAAAATTACGACATTAGGTTGATGATGGTAGTAATAGTATGTGTAGGTATTATTACACTATTAGCTGATTGGATGATGCGTAGTTTTATATTCCGAGGTCGTGATGATAATAATAAAGGTAATATTTTAATGATTGTGGGTATTGTCTTAGCTGTTCTATCACCTCTATTTGCTAAATTAATTCAAATGGCTGTATCTAGAAAAAGAGAATTTTTGGCCGATGCTTCTGCCTCTCTACTAACTCGCTATCCAGAAGGATTAGCTAGTGCTTTAGAGAAAATATCATCTCAAAATATACCATTAAAAAGAGCTAATAAAGCTACAGCTCATCTCTATATTTCCAGCCCCTTCAAAGGCAAGGGTATATCTAAATTATTTTCTACTCATCCTCCAGCTCAGGAAAGAATAAAAGCTTTAAGAAATATGTGACGACACTAGTCGTCATCCTGACCTCTCGGCCCTGAGCTCGAGACCGAAGGGGCGAAGTCGAAGGATCTACTATCAAAATTAATTAAACTAGATTTCTCCACTTCGGTCGAAATGACAACAAACATATGATAAATAATAACGCTCAAAATATATTAAATAAATTTACCCAACACTTCAAACAAGTGTTAATTAATGCTCAAAATACAGCTTTTAGTAAAAAACATAAAACTATAGAGCCGGAAGATTTATTAATATCTTTAATAAAAACTAAAGGTTCTTTAGGACTTGATATTTTGATAAAACAAAAAATTGATATTAACTTCCTACGCATGTCTGGCCAAAGTTCTTATCAAAGTATGGCTATTAGTCCTGAACATTTACCTCAACCATCTATAGAATCACAAAAAATTATTGAAAAAGCAGTTGTAACTGCTTACAAACATAAGCATAAATATATTGGTACTGAACATTTACTATGGGGAATTAGCCAAAGCTCTGATGAAAAAATAACTCAAATATTACAAAAAACCAAAATAAATCAACAAAATTTAAAACAACATCTAAACCTTATATTAAAAAGCACTTCTAAATTTGGCGATTTAACTGCTGATGAAGAACTTAAAGAAATTGAAGATATTTTGGATCAAGGTAATGAAAATACTGATAACTTAGAAGGTTTTACTATCGATTTAACTAACGATGAAATACAAAAAGATATTGATCCAGTTATAGGTCGAGCCAAAGAAATTGATAGGCTAATCGAAATACTTTCTCGTCGTACCAAAAATAATCCTATACTACTTGGTGATCCTGGCGTAGGAAAAACAGCTATTATAGAAGGTCTGGCCAAAAGGATTACTGAAAATAAAGTACCAGATGTACTATTGAATAAAACTATTTTAAACTTGGACATCTCTAGTCTAATAGCTGGCACCATGTATCGAGGTGAATTTGAAAATAGATTAAAAAAAGTTATAGCTGATATTAAAAAGAATCCTGATACTATATTATTTATTGATGAGTTGCATACTATTATGGGCGCTGGAGCTACTACTGGTTCTCTAGACGCCGCTAATATACTAAAGCCCGCTCTATCTCGTGGGCATCTAAGATGCATCGGTGCAACTACTTTTGAAGAATACAAAAAACACATTGAGAGTGATAAAGCTTTAGAGAGAAGATTCCAAGCTATAGTGGTTGACGAACCATCTGGCAATGAAGCTGAGCAAATATTACAAGGTTTACGAAGCAACTATGAAAAATTTCATAATGTTTCTATTGATGATGAGGCTATAAAAACTGCTGTGGAATTAAGCAAGCGCTTTTTGCCTGATAAAAAATTACCTGATAAGGCTATTGATCTTATAGATGAAGCTGCAGCACGTCTTAGAGTTAAAAAAACTAGACAAGGATTATTGAAAAAGATAAAAAAACTTCAAGACGAATTATCTCAAGAACAGGCCAATAAAAAACAAGCCATCCTAGATGAAAAATATCTAGAAGCTTTAGAATTTAAAGGCCAAGAAGAACAAATACTAGAAAAATTATTACGCCTTAAAGCTCAACAAGATAAAGTAAAAAATAAAAATCTAGGTCAAATTACTAAAGATGATATTAAACTTGTCTTATCTAAAATTACTGGAGTACCTCTATCCTCTATCACTACTAATGAAAATAAAAAATTATTAGGACTAGAAAATAGAATCGCTAAAGATATTTTTGGTCAAGATAAAGCTTTATCTAAAATATCACACAGTATCCGTAAAGCTAAAACTGGTTTAAACAATAAGAACAAGCCTTTGGCTTCATTTATGTTTTTAGGGCCTAGCGGTGTAGGTAAAACAGCTACAGCCAAACAAATTGCAAAGCACATCTTTGGTGGAGAAAAAAACCTTGTCCGTATTGATATGTCTGAATTTTCTGAAAAATTTAATATTTCAAAATTAATTGGCTCACCAGCTGGTTATGTCGGTTATCGGGAAGGTAATAAATTAACTGATATGGTAAAAAATAAACCATATAGTTTAATATTGTTTGATGAAATAGAAAAAGCTCATCCTGATGTTTTTAACTTATTACTGCCAATCCTAGAAGAGGGAGAAATGACTGATGCTACTGGCAAAACTATTAATTTTAGAAATTGTGTTATTGCTATGACTTCAAATGTTGGTTTAGATATATTTAATCAAGAAGCAGTCATGGGCTTTGAAACTGATAAAAATAAAACGAGCTTTAAAAAGAAGTCTGAAGAAATACTAGCCTCATTACACAAACACTTTCCTCCCGAGTTTAATAATCGTTTAGATAATATCATTGTTTTCGAACCTTTAGACAAAAATACTGCTAGAAAAATAATCAAAAAAGAATTAAATGATTTATCTAGAAGACTAAACGAACAAGGTATAAATATAGAGATTGATACTAAAATTATAAATCATTTATTAAAACAACCTGATATTCTAAAAGAGGGCGCCCGTAGTTTAAAAAGATTAGTAGATCAACACATATCAAATATCTTAGCTCATAATTTATTAAATAAACCTACTAAAAAAATAAAAATTAGTTTGACTAAAAACAAGATACAAATTAAATAATACTAAAAACTAAATATGAAGAAGAAAAGCGATGTAAGGACTCTTTTGTGTTACATCAAAGGAGTTTTTAGTTATATTTTAGATTTTATATGGCCTCAATTTTGCTTAGGCTGTAACAGAGAGGGATCATTATGTTGTGGTTTCTGTCTTAATGATATCTTATTAGATGATCTGAAAACCATAAGCTGGCCTGATAAAAATAAGTTATATTTTGAAGCTTGTTATAATTGTTGTAATTATCAAAATAAGTTAGTCCAGAAATTAATTAAAAACTATAAATATAATTATTTAGAAAACCTAGCTGATCTTCTAGTAAACATTTTAGAAAAACAAGCTCGCCGATTAAATTTAGATAAAGACACCATCATTGTTAACGCACCTTTACATAAAAATAAAAAACGCCAACGTGGTTTTGACCAAACAGAAATCCTAGCTAAGAAATTAGCCAAAAGATTGTCACTAGATTACTCTCCTCTTCTCATTAGAACTAAAAATAATCCAGCTCAAGCTAAGCTAGATAAAACAGCTCGTCAAAAAAATGTAGTTAATATTTTTTCTCTAAACCCTTCGACTATGCTCAGGGCCTACGGTAAAAATACTACAAATAAAAAACTGACTATCTTGCTGATAGACGATGTAGTAACTACTGGAGCTACTCTTAATCAAGCAGCTAAAGTATTAAAAGAAAATAATTTTGGTAAAATTATTTGTTTGGTTTTAGCCAAAAATAAAAATACGGCCTAAGCCGCATTTTTATTTTTTAACCGTTGAGTAGGCCTAATAATTGATAAACTAGCATAGCTGGCCAAACTAGAGCTTTGAGAGCTCCTAAAGCACCAGCACCAAATGACTCTGCGTACTGAACATAATACACTAAAGCCCCTATAAATCCTACTGAATAGCCTGCCCCTCCGCAAACATCATTACATCTTTTACCCATATTTTTTGAATTAATGCTTAGTACTTCTATTATAGCAAAAAATAACCTCTTCGGGAAGTTATTTTTTGCTATCATCGTACACTATAATAAAATTCTTATAATTGCAATAAGTGCTATAAGTGCCCAAATTATATTTAAAATACCTGGTTGATATGCTTTTTTATACATAGAAACCAAAACAATTCCCAACGCACCTGTTCCATTAAAAAGTTGGTAGATAATACTTTGTGATTCTAGAACATCAAAACTCAACAAAGCGTATGCCAATACAATGGCCACCATTCCATACCAACCGAAGATTTCGATAAAATTTTTCATAATTTTAATTTAAATATAAGTTAATTTTATTATAACAAAAAACTGCCTTTTTGGGCAATTGTTTTTAACATCCTCGTGCTAGCTCGATGTGGCGGAGAGGGAGGGATTCGAACCCTCGATCCCGAATAAACGGAATAACACCTTAGCAGGGTGCCGCATTCAACCACTCTGCCACCTCTCCATGTAATTAAGTCTTCGAATGGTGTCCCCGGCAGGAATCGAACCTGCGACCTTTTGGACCGCAACCAAACGCTCTATCCACTGAGCTACGAGGACTGGCGGAGAGAGAGGGATTCGAACCCCCGGAACCTTTCGGCTCAATGGTTTTCAAGACCACCGCATTCGACCGCTCTGCCATCTCTCCATAGTGTCGAAGACTGCTATATAATAGTATAATTTTCCATTTTTGACAAGGGGTCTAGAAATGGTGGAAATCTTAGTAATATGTTATAATAAATTTGTTCACATAATATAAACGTATGCCAAAAAAGACAAAAACTACTAAAAAGACCAAAAAAGAACCTAAGTTAAAAAAAGAAGATATTATTGAAGAAAATATTCCTGATGAAAATGATTTAGTAAGTATATTAGCAATTTGGGAATTTCCTGAATTTATAAAACACGAACGAGGAAAATTATGGTATATTGGTTTCACTATAATATTTTTAGCCCTGCTAACTTATAGCTATTTATCTGATAATTTATTATTTGCTATTATATTAGCTATATTCGCTATACTATATTTTACTTCTGGCAAAGATGATCCTGTTACTATGGAAACAGCTATTACAGAAGATGGAATATTTATTGGTAACAAATTTATTGACTACGAGGATTTAAGAAGTTTTTATATAATATATTATCCTCCAGAAATAAAAAATTTATATTTTGAAACTAAAAGTATAATCAAACAACGAATAGCCATACCATTAGAAGGTCAAGACCCAGTTTATATTAGAGAGTTATTGTTAGAATATTTAGATGAAGATCTAGAAAAAGAAGAAATACCGACTAGCGAAAGCATAACTAATATACTAAGATTTTAGAAAATTTTCCAAATAAAATAATAAGCTGGACTTACTAGTCTAGCTTATTTAAAACCCTAAAAATGAAAAGTTCTGATTTAAATCTACATTCTAATGTCAAAGATTTGCATGCTATAGCAGCAAATTTATCTTCTGGTTTGAAAAAAATGAACATAAAAACAATTGAAGATTTACTTTGGTATTTTCCTTATCGCTATGATGATCTCAGTGAAATAAAAAAAATAAGTGACATATCTGATAGCGAAATAAATACAGTTTTAGTTAAAATTACCAAAATAAAAAGCTATCGAGCTTGGCGAGCCAAAATGATGATTACTGAATTAGTGGCTGAAGATGACAGCGGACAAATAGAAGCTATTTGGTTTAGACAAAAATTTGTATCCCAAATATTAAAAGTAGGTGATGAAGTTTATCTATCAGGTAAAGTAAAAAAGAAAAAAGATACTTGGCAATTTATTAGCCCAAGCTATGAAAAAGACAAACCAGAACTTATTCATAGTGGTCGATTAGTTCCTATATACCATCTATCAGGTAAAGTTACTCAAAAACAGCTTCGTTTTTTAATAAATAAATCTCTCAAAGATGTCGGTGATATTGATGATCCATTGCCAGTTGAGATATTAAATAAGGAGAAATTTCCTTGGCTACAAGAGTCTCTAGAACAAATTCATTTTCCTAGCGACAAAGATAATTTGAAAAAAGCTAGTCAAAGATTAAAATTTCAAGAATTATTTTATTTACAAATAAAATATAAACTGGCCAAACAAGACTATCAATCTCAAGATACATACCAAATACCCTTAGATAATAAACTAACTAATAGTCTGCTCAAAGACTTACCTTTTAAACTAACTTTAGATCAACAAAAAGCCTTATATGATATATTAGCTGATCTAAATAAAGAAATGCCAATGAATAGGCTACTGGAGGGCGATGTAGGCTCTGGCAAGACAATAGTAGCTATTTTAGCTGGCTTAAATGCTATATCTAGTGATTTACAAGTAGCCCTGATGGCACCTACTGAAATATTAGCTAGTCAACATTTTAAAAACATAAAAAAGCTATTACCTAAAAAATATCTCAAAGATATTGCAATATTAACTAGAACTAGCCAGGAATTAGGTAATACGAAAAAAATTACTAAAAGCTCTCTAGCGAAAAAAATATCTTCTGGAGATTTAAAGTTTATTATTGGTACTCATAGTTTAATTCAGGATAAAATAAACTTTAATAGTTTAGGTCTGGTAATTATTGATGAACAACATCGTTTTGGTGTTAAACAAAGAAAGGCTCTAAAAAATAAAAATAAAGACAATCGAGCGCCTCACTTATTATCAATGACTGCCACGCCTATCCCCCGAACTCTAAGTTTAACTCTTTATGGAGATCTTGATATTTCCCTTATCAAAGAAAAACCAGCTGGTCGACAAGATATAAAAACTTTTTTAGTGCCTGATCAAAAAAGGGCAGATGCCTATAAATTTATATTAGATAAAATAAAAAACAAAGAACAAGCTTTTATAATTTGTCCCCTAATAGATGAAAGTGATAAACTAGGCGTAAAATCTGTCACAAGTGAATATAAAAAGCTAAACAAAGATATTTTTCCAGATTTAGATATTCGTATGTTACATGGCAAATTAAAGTCTGAAGCCAAAGAGAAAATAATGGAAGATTTCAAAAACAATAAATTTCCTATGCTAGTAGCCACCTCAGTAATTGAAGTAGGTGTTGATATACCTGGTGCTACTATGATGATTATAGAGAGCGCCGAAAGATTTGGTCTTAGTCAATTGCATCAATTCCGAGGTAGAATTGGTAGAAATAACAAAGAAAGTTTTTGTATGCTGTTTACTACTGATAGTTCTCATAATGACAAAACTAGATTACAAGCTCTTAGCAAAACAAATGATGGCTTTAAATTGGCTGATTTAGATTTAGAATTGCGTGGTAGTGGAGAGGTATTTGGTAATAAACAAACAGGTTTAATAAGATTAAAAATTGCTAAATTATCAGAAACACGACTAATTAAAAAAGCCCAAAAATGGGCTCAGAAAATATTATCTGATCAAAAATATCTTAATAGGCAAGATTTACAAAATACTATAGAAGCTTTAAAAACGGAAGCACATTTGGAATAATTTATAATTTCATTAATTTAATTCCAAACATTTTCCATCAATATCAGGTAACCCTATTTCACGATTTGGACCACCTGCCTCATATTCTTCATTATCACAATCACAAGGATCTATATTTGCGAGAAAAGCTGATGAATACCAAGTGCACGGACAAGTATTTGGACACTGAATGCACTCTACAAAAACATTATCAACAATTCTAGGCACACATCTATCATCTGCTCTCTTTTCTATCCTAGACAAGCCATCATCAACCTTACATAAATCTGCTTCACAAAGCATTTGTTCGTTATAATCTTCGCATTTCAAATCTTTCACATCATCTTTTTCATGCTCAGCTAACATATTTGCACACTGTCCAAAATTTGCATCTTGCATAGAATCTATCAGATCCTGCGATAATTCAACATCTAAGCTTTGAATTGAATTAAAATTTTCACTAATTTGTCTAAGTAATAATTGACCTCCAAATAAAAGAGCTAAACCCAATAATACACCATTTACTATTTGTTTAGCCTCCGTTATCTTAGATGCATTACCTGCTGCCAATAACCATCTCCAACCAGCAATCACCAGCATAAACATAGCTATAATACCAGCAAATCCAGCTCCGTAAGTATAAATAGCTACAATATATTTAGCTAAAAATGTTCCATCAGTAACAGGATTATCTTGAGCAAAATCTATTACGCCATCAGCTGATTTTATTGGTATTGGTATGTTTGGTCTATAACATAGTTGATCCCATGAACATTCAGCGGCCTGCACTTCAAGTCCCACTAATAGAACTGAAAAAAATACTAAGAAAAATCCTAAGGCAAATAATTTCTTTTTTTTCACCCCTTTAAAAATTCTTGGTTGTTTTTTTATATTCATATAGTAAAATTAATATTTCTATACTTTATATTATACCTCTTTACCTAGTTAGAGTAAATTTCTAAACGAGGTAAATAAATATTTAAATTAAATTTTATTGTAATCTAATACTTTGTAAATTGCCATCACTATCTGTAAAATATAAAACTGATCCGTCTGGAGATGGAAAAAGATTGCGTGCGCTATAAGAACCATTTTCTCCAACTGGACTAGCTATTAAATTTTTCACACCTGAATTCAAATTTATATAATAAAAATTATCAGGATAACGATCTGCTATTTCTGGATAAAGGCCAGCTCCTCTGGGTAATCCTTGAGGAACAGCACAATACATGCCATCATCTCCAGAAAAAGTACATTTGTCCGGCCAAGTAGCTACATTCAAAGATACTTTTGTATCACCTAACTCACTAGTTCTACCATTGGTAATCCATAAATTTGGATTATAATTACTACTTTCATTGTAAACACTGTAAACCATACTAGAGCCTTCTGGAGACCAATCATACTCAAAACCAGCGCCATCAACTTTAAAAGCTTTAAACGTCTCACCATTTAAACCAATAGGATATATTTCTTGTCTTTGAGCATCTATATATTTCCTATGCATAATAGCTACCTGATTATCAGGTGAGAATTCTACAAAAGTATGATGTGCTTGATCGCCAAGAGGTTCGATTAAAGACATTCCTGAACCATCATCATTAGCTAATACTAACCAATTATCTTCTTCATGTGCACCAATCCATTTAGCAGCTATTTTATTATTGGAAGCATCAAAACCAAAATCCTCCATTTCTGATGGCAAAGTAACTTGCCGACCAGTTTTAAAATCGTATAAAATATTTGAACCGTCTGGATATTCTAAAATTGCTTTATCACCATTCCCAGACCAAGTAACCTTATCTACCTTATAAAATAATTTGTTGCTCAATTCCTCAATTTCTCCATTTTCATTAATACGATAAAATTTTTGAGTTTCAGTATCATAATACTGTAGACCATCTGGACTAGAAGTAATCCCTCTTACTTCATTAGGAATTAATTCACTTACAGTGGTTAATCCTCCATTAGCCACATCTGATATCTTGTCCTGAATATAGACCTGCCAAGGTAAAATACCATTACTATTATCATTG
The DNA here is from genome assembly GCA_018656065.1 of Candidatus Komeilibacteria bacterium. GTDB lineage: Bacteria > Patescibacteriota > Patescibacteriia > UBA1558 > GWA2-36-10 > XYD1-37-29. The sequence continues at coordinate 339,412 of JABHZY010000024.1, forward strand.
ACGTTGTCATTTATAATAGTAACATTACCATTGCCAATTCCTGGTAAACCACCAGGCCCAAAATTACCATCTGGAGTAGTTGTTGAAATTGGTTTAAAAAATACCCAATAAAGTGCAAAACCTATGCCAAGAACAAAGGCAATGAAAGCTATTACTAATAAAATCTTTTTTTTATTCATATTATATATTTATAAAATCAAAAAGGGTTTAAAAAATCTCCAACGATACCTATTAATTCTCCGCCAATTCCTGGTAAAAGTTTAGCTGCCTCTATAGGACTGCTCACAAATACAGCTGCTGGGGCTAACATAAGTAATACTAGTATTACTGCCATTCCCACAATACCTGATAAAAATATCCAAACTGGAAACTCCCACCATGCTTTATCACCAAGACCATCTAACTTAGCAATAAGCTTGGAGCCCGCTAGATTACCCCCAATTGCTTGTACTGATCGTAGTAAAAAGGTAATTATCAGACCAAATCCTGTAGCCGCACAAATCCGAGCAATAATTCTCGCAAACGCCTTCCGAGCTTCTTTTTTAAGTTTTTCTGAGCCTGCTTTTTTTAAATTTGCTGCCTTTAATTTCTCAGCCTTAGCTCTGGTTTGCCTCATCTTCTGCTGAAGCCGCCTTCTGCGTCCCGGTTCAGCGGCACCACTACCTGAATTTGAATTGTTAGCTTCTTCTGGCATAACTTATTCCCAATAAAATTCATCAACTAACCATTTATCAGCTGATTTTACTAATCTTACGCTCGCATCTTGATAATAAATTTTTTCTTCTAACTTATCATTAGTCTCAATCTTTTGAGTGCCTACTAAAATTTCTGCCTTATCATCATCCATGCTAACAATACTAGTTGTTAAACTTTTAGTAGTAAGCCCCATAAACTCTTCTGTCTCATAATCTAACTCTATATTCCGAAGGTAATTTTGCATTCTGGTTGTACTAAGTGGTAATAACTCATTTAAATTATTCCCTTGGTTATCTGTAGACCAAGAACCAAATCTAGCTGCATAATTTTTTGCTAAATTAATAGCTGAAAATTCAGTAGGACTTTCTGTCGGCACTTCTATGTCCTGATATTCTATTTGAGTACTAGAAGGAGTAAACACTGGAGGTTCAGTATTTGTATTGCCATCAAGCGTAGAATTATTATCACTAGTTCTAAGCACCCACAATAAGAAAGCTAGAAGCAAAATAACAATTGCTATTACCCATAGTATTTTTTTTCTTTTTTCTTTATCCATATTATTTACTCTTTTAATATATTAGTAAATCTATATTATATTGAATCAGATTCTACACCCTCTTCTTCACTAACTTGTTTTTCATTGGGATTTTTTTCTGCCTCAGCCATCATTTGTTCCTCAAATTCTTTTTTGGCTTCTTCAATTTCAAGCAATTGTCTTGGGTCAGAAGTGATAATTTGATTTTCGCCATAAGAGGCTTGTATTTTTATAGCCGCATGCTTAGCTCCAGCAAAAAATATGCCTTCTCCTAAACCAGCCTCTAATAATAAATATTTCTCTCCTTCAGTAAGCATAAATGTTTTCTGTACAAGATTCACAGCTGCTGGTGTTTGTTTAAGTAATAGCTGTAAAGCACAATTAGTCACGATTGCATTTCCATAGGTAGAAGTCAAAAAGTCATTAACATCTTGAGTAATGGTAGTAATTCCTAAATAATATTTACGACAACGTTTTACTAAAGCAAACATAAATTTAGAACTATCTTCATGTCTCATCATAATCCAGGCCTCGTCTACTACTAGCATCCTACGCTTAAGTTCGCTTCTAATAATATTCCAAATATGCGTCATAATCATATACATAGCTATTGGACGAAGCTCATCTTCTAAGTCTCTAATACAAAATATTACCAATTGGTTATCTACTTTTATATTAGTAGGACTGTTAAACAACCCTGAAAAAGTACCTTCTGTATATTTCTTAATTCTTAAGGCCATATCCTCTCCACCTTCCATACTAAGTAACACTTCTTCTAGGTCTGACATAATAGGTGGATCTATATTAGATAAATCACTAGCTGCTGTAATATCTTTTTTGGCATAAGTTTCTAAAATTGCTCTATCAAGTAAAGAATCTTCTACATTAGTAATATCCCCTATCATTAATCTAATCAAACCTTTTAGGGTTATAATAGCACTTCTCAAAATATCTTCGGGCTTACTATCTCCACCAACACCTTTTGGCAAGTCAAAAGGATTCATCTTACTTTCAGAATTTAAAGATACATTTATATAAGCACCGCCCACTGCTTCTGAAAGATGCTGATATTCATTTTCTGGATCAATAATGATTACATCTGTACCAAGCATCATTGAACGTAATACTTCTAATTTAATAGCGTAAGATTTTCCAGCTCCAGAAGTGGCAAAAACAACCATATTAGCATTTTGTAAAGAAAATCTATCAAATAATATTAAACTATTATTATGTCTATTTATACCATACAATATTCCATCATCTGAGGTTAATTCAGAAGATACAAAAGGAAATGATGAGGCAATCGGAGAACTATTCATATTAGTAGAAATATTTAGTTCGTCATTTCCTAAAGGCAAGGTTGAATTAAAACCTTGTTCAGATTGAAAGAGAGCTCGACGGGAGTAAATTAATTGCATTCCTAATAAATTTTCTACCCTATCTGTAGCTAAATCCAATTCTTCTTTATCTTTTGAATAAATAGTGACATATAAAGCAAATTGAAAAAATTTCTCTGTACCCTGACTTAAGCCATCACGAAGAGCTTCAATGTCTTGAAGAGCTGTTTCGGTAATAGGATCACGAGGGGCTCCTTTTTCATGGTCAGATATAATTTGAGCCTCCATGGTACCAACTTTATTTTTCAATTGTTTAAGTACCATCTGAATGTCTAATGGATAGAAAAACATAGAAATATCTAAGGTAAGGCTTTCATTGATAATTGGAGCAAACCAACCAATAGTTACATAACGAGGATAAGTCATTACAAATAGAGTACGTACGTACAAATTATTGAGTCGCAAATAATGCGGGTCCACTCTCAAAGCTGCTGGAGCAATAATATCTCTAACAGATACCACTCCTTCCCTAAAAACTTTTTCAGCTTCAATTAATTGCTTTTCGCGAGCAATATTTTCTTTAGGAGATACTTGAGTTTTTGTATTAGCTGACAATTTCTCTAACTCTTTATCTACCTTAACCTCTTTTTGGGCTTGTTTTATTTTATTAAAACCAAACATTATGTTTCAATGGTTAATTTATTTATATCATCCATCGGTTGCTTTTGAAATAAATCTGGATTATAACTATTATAATAAAGTTCAATTAAAGCTTGAGTACTCAAACGTTGACTTCTAAGTCCTAAACTACCTAGGCCAGATGCAATAAAGCCACATCGTTTTTCTAGTTGTCCACTAAACTCTTCAAAACGTTTACGACTAAGACTAACGACTTTAGCGGAAGAGAATACCGCAGAAAACCTAGACATAAAACCTCTTTTGGTGTCACTAATTGGACTATAAGGCACTATTACATAAAATTTCTTACTCATAATTTGTTCTAAAGTAAGTAACTCTTGTACAAAGCCTCGATAATCAGCCGTCTGCATACGTAAGAGTTCATTAGTTTGTTCTCTTTCCATCTTTTTCAATCGATCTATATAATCATCAATATTTAAAGGTCGAGATTGAATGATTACTTGTAACGGATAATCTAAAGTGTTTAAAAAATTAACATAATTACCAATAGTAGCCCTTTGCTCATCTTCTGATTTAAGATCAAAGTTTATTGATGCTACCAACAATACCCCTCTAACTGTACCATCATTTAACACAACTAAATCATCTCGAATTTCTGCAATATCTAAATATTTTTGAGTTGCGGTTGATGTTACATTGCCAGCTAATTTTTTATTTCTCATAATGCTTTATTAAATATTTTTATTGGAAAAACTAACGTTATTTTCCGTATTCGCTAGTTGTTCTCCTTTATAAACTCCACCTGTATCTATTATTAAAGAAAGCTCAGACAATTTCTTACTTGGTGCCATCTTCTTTGGAGCAACTAAAACATCTTTTTCTGATTTTTCATTTTTTAATTTAAATTCTTTAACTCTAATTTCTTGTTTATGCCAAACACGCAAAGATGGCTTCTTAAAGGTTGTTTCAATAAAATTAACTGCAAATATATGGAATGGCGCTCCATTAACTTTATAAAAAGCAAAAACTCCGACCAAGGCTGCTATTACTACTGCCAAAAATATAAATAAAGCAAAATCTGATGTTTTGTAAGCAACAAAAGCGAAGAAAAAACCTGATAATATTATAATAAATTGCCGAACAGTAATTGGTCCCCAAATTTTATCCTCTGAATCTATAAATTGTGGCACTATAAATCTTTCTGGCATAAATTAAAACCTTAGTTGTTTATTTAAGTCAGATATAGCAGAAAATTCTTCTGTACTAAGAGTATCTTTATTTTTATTTTCATATTCAGCTATAAACTCCGCTACTTCTTTACCAGCAATCATACTTTCTGCTCCTAATTGTAAATATAATTTATAAGCCGAACTCTCCCTCCAAGCAGTAATGCCCTGAGCTTTCTTAGTATATGATTCTTGTTCTAATAAATTAATTTTATCTAAAATTTTCTGAGTTCTTTCACTGGCAGTATTACCTAAACGACGAAAGCCTACTAAATCAAAAGATTGTAATTCCTGCACTGGACCAGTCAAAACACTTTTAGTTAAAACTGGCTCTGGTTTAGATTCCTCTTTCACTGAAGTAATAACATCAGCAATAGCTTTTTTAGGTGCCTGACTTACACCCGGTCTTGATACTTTTGGTAAAGATGTCTCTATGACTGGTGTAGGAGCTTCCTCTTTCTTTAGTTCTGGCTTAGATTTTTCAACTGGCTTAGGCTTAACTTCTGGTTTTTTAGCTGATACATCTTCACCAGCTAATGGAATTGAAAAACCCTTAGATGGTTTTGATTTTTCTGGCTTAGGTTTGGCAACTTTAACTTCCTTTTTTTCTTCCAGCTTTGACTCTGACTTGGATTTTTCAACGGGCTTTAAATCAGGCTTGGCTATTGATAATTCACCTAAAGCATTTTTAATTTCATCTTGCGCAGATAATTCTTTATCTTCTGGCTCTGGAATACTTTCTATTTTTTTTACTTGTTGAGCGGCTTTTTTTTCTTTAGCTGCTGATAAATCTGCTTCCGTTTTTAATTCTGCATTATTAACTACCAAGCCTCCTGCTGCATCAATTTTATTTTTAATACTCTTTATAACAGATAAAATAATATCAATAATTTGTGCAGAGATTTTTTTATTTTTTATTAAAACACTATTTGTTAAAAGTTCTCGAGTAATAACAGCACTTTTTCTATTTCTAAAAAAGTTATATAAAATATTTGTAAATATTTTTTTATTTTTACTATCAAGATTAAGTTTTTGCTTTTCTATAATACGATATACTATTTTTTCAACACTATATTTTTTACTATCATCTTGATACATATTTTGAGCAATAAAATCAACCTCTTCTTTATCCTCTGGGTGGAATACCAGCTCTGATTTATCTTGAGAAGTACCCATTATGTTTTGCATAGATACAAAATTATCATCTTTTGGTGCTAAAGAACCCTCTGAAACAGCTGAACTTTGCTGAGTTGATAAAGTATCTTTTTTCTTCTTTTTATTATCTTTTAAAGGTTTTAAATTACCCTTTGTATCTTTAACTAAAAGGGTATCTGACCAATTATTTTTATCTAAAATATCAATTACTTTATTATTTGAAGAATCCATGAATTATAATCTAAATCTTTATTTTTATTTACTATATTATAACATATTTATATGTTTATAGCCAACAAGAATAAAACAAAAACCGCACCCAGTACTAACTGGGTGCGGTAATTAAATAATATTTAATAAATTACACTCTTTCTACATATTCACCTGTCTCTGTATTGATAATTACCTTGTCACCTGACTTGATAAACAATGGAGTTCTAATTTCTAAATCATTTTCTAGTATCACAGTCTTGGTAACAGCCCCTGAACTATTTCCCTTCACTCCATCAGGAGCAGATTTTACTTCTAAAGTAATCTTAGTAGGCAAGGCAATAGAAACTGGATTATCATTAAAAACTAAAACGTCTACTTCTTGTCCATCGATAAGATATTTTATCAAATCTCCTAAAGCATCTTTAGAAAATTGGAATTGCTCAAAACTTTCATTATCCATAAAATGAAAACCATCTTCTTGCTCATAAAGAAAGTTTGCTTTGCGACGAGTAATGTCTGCTTCAGCAATATTATCTGAACCATTAAAGCTTTTTTCTAGAGTACTACCAGAAATAAGATTTTTAAGCTTGGTTTTCATAACCGCTCCCCCTCGAGCTACTTTGATATGTTGGTTCCAAACTACTTGATAGGGCTCATCATTTATAGAAATTACTCTACCGAGCTTTAGATCATTTAAGCCCAACATATTATTTACTTACGTAAGGAAGTAAGGCCATGAAACGAGCTCTTTTAATAGCTTGAGCTAATTTTCTTTGGTGCTTTGAACAAGCCCCACTTCTTCTTTTTGGTACAATCTTACCATAAGAAGAGGTAAAACGTTTCAATTGTTGCCAATTTTTGTAATCAATCTCAGAGATATTATTTACACAAAAATGACAGTATTTGTTGCTTTGTTTTGTATGCATATTAAAATTTAACTTTATTTAGTCTTTAAAATGGAATATCCTCAATGCTAATTTCTTCTTCTGAGCTATCTGAGCTCGGCTTTGGAGCACTAGCTTGATTAACATCCACTGCTGGAGTTTTATCCATTGATGGCTGTTCAGTATTAAAATCTCCACCACTTGGAGTACTACCAGCCCTATCTAACATAATCATGTTTTCAGCGATTATCTCAGTACGATATTTTTTCACACCATTTGGATCGTCCCAAGATCTAGTTTGAAGTCTACCTTCAATATAAACCTTTGAACCTTTTTTAAGATACTGACTACTAATTTCAGCCAATCTACGCCAAGCTACAATATTATGAAATTCAGCTCTTTCTTGTTTTTGACCATTAGTATCATTCCAAACTCTATTAGTAGCTATTGAATAAGAAGTAACATTTTGACCAGTAGGAGTACTACGCATTTCAGGATCACGTACTACGTTACCAATGATCATTGCTTTGTTTAGATTCATATAATTACGTTTAAATATTAATCAAGTTTTGGTTCTTCCAAAATTTCATCTAACTTTTTATCAATGTCTTCTAATTTTATCTTCTCTTTGACAATCTTCTCTTTAGGTTCTGCTTTTTTAGGAATAGCTTTTGCAGCTGAAACTTTTACTTTTTTAGTTTCTTTGCCTCTGCCTCTAGCTATTTCTTTTTCTTCCATTTTAGAAAAATCAACAGCTGCATTTTCAGCCTGTCCTTCTAATTTAATAACTAAATAACGAAGCAGGCTATTATTATGCTTCAATTTAGTATCTAAATCTTTAAGGCTAGCAACAACCTCTGATTCAAATTCCAAACCAACATAAAAACCATGCTTTTGTTTAGCTATTGGGTAGGCCAATTTTCTACGGCCCATAAAGTAAGGCTCTCGAGTTATTTTAGCATCGATGCCTTTAAGATAGTCCAAAACTTCCTGATTAACAGATGGATGATCTGTCTCGGCAATAGCTGGACTAATAATAAAAGATAGTTCGTATTTCATATTTCTATCTAATTACCTTGATTTTTACATCAAGGGCCCCTCACAGTTAATATAGGGGCGCGGTTAATTAAGATATATTAACTGCACGCAATTTACCATAATGAGCTCACTAAGTCAAGACTGATATATTGCGTAAAATAACTATTTAAACTATCATATAGCTATGAATAAATATCTATTTATGCTTGGTCAGTCATCTCAACTGGCTCAAGAGGAATTAAAGGCTGTTTTAAGCTCTAAAAAAGACCAAATAGAGCTACTTAGCCCTGATTTTGTATTAGCTAACACTGATCAAATATCAAGCGATTTAATCAACAATTTGGGCGGTACAATAAAAATAGCCAAATATATACAAAGTATAGATAATTTGGATACTCTAGATGCTAATTTTTGGTATAATATTTTAGAAAAAAATCTTAAATCTGATAATAAAAATCACTTTGGTTTTAGTCTATATAATGATTCTAATAAGAATTATCAGACTCTTACAAAAAAAGCTCTGGGATTAAAAAAACTACTTAAAGAAAAAAAATTTAAAAGTCGTTTGGTAACTAGCCAAGAATCAATCCTCTCCTCTGTTATAGTATCTAAAAATAAATTAATCGGGAACGAGTTATTAATTATAAAACATGAAAATAAATATATACTAGCCCTAACAGAAGCTGTACAAGATTTTGTAGCTTATGGTTTTAGAGATATGAAACGTCCTCATCGTGATGACAAAAGTGGTATGCTCCCTCCTAAGGTAGCTCAGATGATGGTTAATCTAGCAGGAAATAATAAAGACAAAAATATATTAGATCCTTTTTGTGGTTCTGGCACAGTATTGCAAGAAGCAGCCCTAATAGGTTATGAAAATATTTATGGTAGTGACATTAGCCCTAAAGCTGTTAAAGAAACTAAAGAAAATCTAAAATGGTTAAATGAAAATTTTGATATTAAAATAAAATCTAAAATTCTAGAATCAGATATTCAAAATATTAATAAAAATATTAATAAAAATTTTATAGATCTAATAGTAACTGAACCATTTATGGGTGATGCCCGTTTGATTGCTCGTCAAAATAAAATATCTGATATAAACAAAATAAAAGATGAGTTACAGGAGTTATATAGACTAGCTTTTGCCAAATTCAAAAAAATACTATCGCCAGATGCTATAATAGTATTCATATTTCCAATATTTGATGTATCAGGTCAAGATATTTATACGCTAGATAAAAAAATAATCTCCCAGCTAGGCTTTGAATATAAACTAGAGCAAGATATAATCTACAATCGACCAGGACAAAAAGTAAAACGACAAATCACAGTCTGGCAAAACAAAAAATAGCCCTCTAGGCTATTTTTTAATCTATAATTTATCTACCCAAACAAATTTTTTGCCAGTTACTTGTATAATCCTCCATTCAAATTTTTGCTCCTTCTGATCAAAATATATCAATTGACCGGAGTCTGGAACTATATTTGTTAGATAAAAGGCTACTGTAAAAATATCATCTTCAGATAATTTTAATTTATCAGATAAAATCATTTCTAAAAAAATACGCCTAACAATAAGATGGTCAAAATTTTCATCTAAAGACCTCTCCATACTCTGACCATATTTTACACCTATAAATCTTTTAAGAATACTGCTAAATCTATTATCTTCTTTAATTAATGCATCAAAAGATTTTTTTTCTATAAGTAATGCTAAGCAACTAATAGCTTTATATTTATCACCAATTCCAATTGCTTGCCATAATATATCACCAACCTTATTAACATCTCCTTTGGCCTCAGAAATTATAAGATCACTAGGTAATAATTGCTCCTCTAGAGTTTTTATTTTTGTTTTGAAATCATCCAAAATTTTAGTAAAATCTGATTTATGTTTTTCAGATTCTTGATCTTTAATTTCCTTTTTTTGATGCTCTTCAATTAACAATAAACTTTTAGATCTGTCAAAATAAAATTCTACTCCTTTATCATAAGATAATAATAAAAAACGTAAACTATCTTTATATTTATCATTAAGTTTAGAGGCATTTGGACTTTTAGAAATATACTTAACTCTTTCTATCGAATTATGTTCACCAGCACCTAAAAAATGGATATAATCTTCAATCCAATTCTGTACACTAGGATTTACTGTTAAGCCTTTCTTATTTATTATTTTATTTGGAGTAATGCGTAAGTCTCTAAATTCCTCATATCTCTTAAATAAATCTTTTACTTTACCGTGAAAAACCTCGGACAATTCTTTTGAGTCTACTGCTCTACTTTTTTTTAGGGGCACCAACCTTGGTACTTTACCACCCAAACGAAGAATTAATCTATCTACTTGCTCTAGATGTTCTTGTAATGGCCAAAATATTTCTTTGGCCATTTGCAAAGCTAATTTTCTGACATCTCCTTGGAATTCGCCCGGCATCTTTTCTAAGTTTATTGGCAGGTCTACTACTTTTGTCTTTTTAAGAAGAATATCATCTTCTAATTTATTAAAAAATTCAAATTGATCAAAATCAAAAGAATATTTCACAGATATTTCATCGTTAAAATCTGATATAACATCCCAAACAAAATCTTGCACCTCTTTGGGTAAAGTTTTTAATTCATTTATTAACATTTATAATAGCTTTATTTAACTTCGTCACCTAATTGTTTTAGATTCCATCCTGCAGCCTTACGTTCAGCAGCTTTTTTAGTACCACCTTCTCTAAGTACTCTTATTACATAGGCCTCGGTAAACACTTCCCTCTTAACTGTAGGTGTTAAATTGTCAGTAATCATTTTGTTTAATTTTTGTCCAGTCTTGACCAATGTTTCTGCAAAAGATTTAATCTGATCAGGGTTAGCCTCTTGCAATAACTGTCGCTGTTGATCTTGAGTAGCCACTCTAGCTAATTGATCAAACAAATGTTTATCAGCAGGATTTTTAAGATTCATTTCTTGCAATCTTGAGTAATCCATTCCATCGGTAGAACCCTTCAATATAGCTCTAGAGAAATGATTTTTACTATCTATAGCTTCAGCATCCAAGCCTATAGCAGCTTTTTTAGCATGACTTTGTTTCCTCATTAATTTATTTTGTTCAAACATAAGCTTAGCTATCTTTTCTTGCGCTGCTTGGTCTTGAGGTCCTGCCCCAGCATTTAGACCCTGAAGATCTGAAATTTTAGCATTAACTTCTACTAATCTTTTACCATCAGCACTATTCCTAACCCCATCTAACGCCCTTGATACATCACCTGATAATGTACCATCTTTCTTTTTTTCGTCATATTTTTCGGTTGCGGCTACAAATTCATCATTTTTTACGCCCTGCGCTTTCTTTTGCGTCTGTATTGCCTCATCGTCTAAATCTTGACGAGCTTTATCTTCTGTTTCTTGCCTCATTACATCCTTTGCCTTAGATAGAGATATTCCATCTGTGTCTGCTCTAGCTTGAAAATCTTCCTTTGAATAAGCGCTTAAGTCTTCCTCTCTTCTTGCTTTCACATCAGCCTCTGTGACTTCAACTTTCTGAACTATTTCCCTCTCAGGAGCTTTCATTCCTACAGCAGTTTCTATTAATTCACCATCTGACATTTCATCCCAATTCATAAGAGAAGATTCGCTTATAGCTTGCTGATGTGCTTGTTGAATACGCTCATAATCTTCATCACTCGTAACTCCTTCATCATGTGATGTTGTTGCCTCAGCTAATATTGCGTCTAACTTTTTCTTATCTTCATTATTGGCAGCACCCATTAAAATCCTTCTGCCACTATATAATTCTTGACTTGCATTTTTAAATTGAGAAGTTCCTTGAAACTCTGCTCGTTTTTCAGCTGTCCAATCTTCTTCTCCTTCAATTCCATTAGCCTTACCCCATGCAGTTCGTACAGCATTAAACCTATCATTATTATCATCCCATTTTTCTTTAGTAGAAATTTTTCTACCCTCAAAATTTTCATTTGATTCTGTAGCACCTTGCCTAATATGATTAACAGAATCATCATCAAAATTATATGTACCCTCAGATACACCTGCGTTTAGTAAGGCCTCAAGATGTTCTTTTACTTCGGCAGCTTGTTGTGGGTAAGCTTGCATCAAAGCATCTGTCAGCTTAACTAACTCATGCTGACTATCTAACTCTACTGCACCCTTATTATTGAATCCCATTTCTGAAATACCCGTATCTTCGTTTGTCGTTCCATTAACTAAATCACCACCTGCTGTTGCTTTTTCCAAGTCTGGCATTGCATCCATCTTTGCTTTAGCAACAAATTCTAAAACTTTTGTCCAATTTATTCTACCAGATTTATCTTTTGCTAATAAAGCCTTACCTATATCAAGACCTAGGGAATCCACATCACGTAAAGCACCTTCTATTAATTTTACAGCACCGTCCATAGGCACATCTTCTATTTCATCCCAAGCTGCCTCTGCTTTTTGAGGTCCAAATATTTGTCTAGCATCAGATTCATTAAAGGCCCTATCTACATCTTCATCCTTTGTATAAGCATTACCCCACTGCTTGCGTAATTTATCTAATCGAGGTTGATCATTAACACTTTCTAAAAGCTCCTCTATTTCTGCAGCTTCTTGAGCACTAGACACTTCTTCTCTGTCTACTTTAATTTTACTAGCCATAATTCTTCTATCTTTATCTCCACCTAAAGAACTAGCTTTAGAATAAGCATCACCTAAACCAATATCTGCAACCTTCCTTACAGCATCTGGAGTAACTTCAGCAACAAACTGCCCAGTAGCTGCCGTTGCTCGTCCAACCTTAGTACCTGCAACCCACTTTCCGGCACCTGAAACAGCTTTACCAGCACCTGCAATTTTCTGTCCAGCTTTAGTGCCTGCAATTTTCTGTCCAGCTTTAGTGCCTGCAATTTCTTGTCCTAAACCAGCAATAGCTTTACCAGCTTTACCTATGCCACTGGCAGTACTAGCTAAGCTTGGACCACCTGACGCAGCACCTTGAGATGCTTCAAATTCACCCCTATGCTTTGGGCTAATATATTTCTCATCCTCAGCCTGAAACTCTTCTACCATAGCTGCATGTTGACCTTGAGCTTTCATAGCAGCCCGTTGTAATCTACCGCCATAAAATGGCACTTTATTCCATTGAGCTCCTATCGCTTTTTTACCAAGAGCCGCGCCACCTTTTCCGACCCATCCTCCAACGGTTGATTGACCAAGTCTACTGTCTTTAGTTTTAGTTCCTACCCAAGTGCCCGCCGTGGTTAGTTTACCAGCCACTGCAGTTCTTTGCAGTCTTTGCCCAAGTCTACTTTTTGCCAAATTTTTAAAACCTTGTTGTAAAGATTTAGCTTTACCTTTATCATCTATCAAACCGCGAGCAGCTCCAGCAGCCAATCTTTTACCCAGAGCCATTGGATAACGTCTAGCAAATTTACTAGCACTATTTTGAATCATGCTCATTCCCTTACTAGCCATATTAGCTCCAGCAGCACCTGAAGCTGCCGCTTGCTTAATACCTGCTAGAAGCAAGGCAATAGCTACTATATAATTTACCATGTTGCTCGTACCTAAAAATTCTGTGGGACCGGCGGTACCTTCACCAGCCATAAATGTCGTAGATACAGTTCCATTACCAACAATAGTAAAGGTCAGCCACATAAAAAATGCTAACATTGGCCCAGTGACTAAATTAGCCCCTAATTCTTTACTCCACTTTGAATAAAAAGATTTTGTATATGGAAATATGTTAGAAATAAAAGCTAACGGAGATAATACAATCACTACCCACAGAGCCACAATTCTCATAGTCAACATCATGACCATTACTCCCATAATTACAATCAAAATTAATATAAAAATTACTGACATGATTAAACCTATAACATAATCAGCCAACGGTGGCCCATTATCTCCCCCACTAGATATAGCAAATAAATCTTGCAAACCAAGAGCGACTACTATTCCTCCAGCCATAACATTATTAATAGCCGCAATAAATGTAAGCATCACTACTTGTACAACATCTATTAAAAAACCAACAATTGATTTAGAAAAATTTATCAATATAGCAATAATGATAGTACGCTTTAACAATTGTTGATAACCATAACTAGAAAGACGAAGTATTGTGGCAAAAGCAATCACCAAAAGAATTAATATAAAAAACATATTGGACAGATCTCTCAATGCTATCCAACCAATAACTACTCCCCCTTCACTGGTAAAATTATTGTAGCTAGCTACAATTTTAAGTAAATCAAGTTCTAATCGTAGAAGCCACATCATTGGCGTGACAAAAAAGCTCCAAATAGTCTGGGCTATCAATCTTACAAATCCCTCAATACCAGCTGAAGCACCTATAGGAATGCCTAAACCTACACTAAAAATACTTAGTAAATAAAGCCACTTTAATTTTAATTGGTAACTATTAATTCTCATAATTTATATATTGATTTATTGAAAATATCTACTCTAATAAATATTAACCATCATGAACAACTATCCAACCATTAAATGGTTCGAGTCTCTCCCAAAGCCAGTTATCTGTCACTCTAATACGAGGTTGATAACATGAAGCATTTGCTATGATTGGTTTTATAGGTGTACCTGGAGCTCCAGTTGGAGTTCCATTACAATCATGGTTCCTGGTTTCATCATATAAATAATCATGGTAAAAAATCTTATACCCGGCTCGACAAGCGCCATCAGTTCCAGCAAATCCCATAATTTGTCCAGCTAACCCTGGTGCTTCACCAGTAGAATCGCACCATTTAGATGGTAAAGAATTTTGATATTTACCTGGTGTGAAAGAAAAATTATTTGGCGGGCCATCTCCCCAATCAACATCTATACTATAAACTGGCATATGATCTGGATGAGCATGATAGAAAAATCTAGTATTAACAAATAATGAAGAATCATTTCCTTGTAATGTTCCTCCGGTCACTCCATTCACTGTTATACCTTCAGTTACCTCTATTACATCACCGGCAACATTTAAAATCTCACAAAGCTCATCTCCGCAAGCCGCTAAAACCCTAGGTCTATATTCTGGACCAGCAAAACTGTTACTATTATTACCTCCACCTAACTCTGTTTCTCCGTAAGGATCATACCTATTACTATCATAAAATTCCCAGGTACAAGCTACATCTAAATCACAGGCAGTTCGGTCTAGAGTCTCACAAGTAAGTGGTCCAGTACATGTACCATCAGTCCATTCTAAGTTATAAACTCTAAAAAATAAATCTTGCATTTCTAACAAACCTGCATCTAAGCCCTCTGGCAAAGTAATAACCGCGTCAGTATGCCCAAAAAAGGTAGCGGCTGTAATATTATCAGGATTAGTTCTAGAATAAGGCACTCTAGTACCCACAATGCCTTCTGGATTAAATACATCTACAGCTGCACCAAAATGAGAAAAATTATCTGGATAATCACCGGCATCGGGTAGAGAAATAATATTATTAAAGAGTGCTTCATCATCAGTTGCATCTGCATCATCAGAAAAAACATAACCATCTACAGGCTTCCAATACCAAGATCTCCAAGGATAGGCCGTCCTAATCCTGCCAGCGCCCTCGGGTTCACTCCTCCACCAAATATCAGTACGTACAGCTGATAGTAAACCATCACTATCTAACTGTGTAATAATACGACACTGCTGATAACAGCCTAAACCACTTACAAAATTACAATCTGTGCCAAAGAATACACTGCCGTGTGTCAATGGAGCTGCTATAAAATTACATGTGCCACAGTAAGCAGCTAAGCCAACTTCATCTACTTCACCAGACCACCAATCTGTAAAATCAGCTAAATTTTGAATATAACATATAGCATATTCGCTAGCGTCATACATCTCGGCTGGACCAACACCATAAATATCAGCATCATCAAAACAAACATTAATGTCGTTACGCATACCTGCGCTTACTATTGAAGGATAAGGACTTATATTATCAAAAGTTTCTTGTAAGCAAAGATCATAAGTAGTGCAAAGATGATTAGTATTTTGAGAAACACTTGTAGTTTGTACACACTTTACAAATCGACAATCATCATCATGTTCAGTGACATTACAAAGATTCTCATCAAAATTACCTGCTAAGGTGCTACTAGCGTAATCTGTCATCATATCAAAATAGGTAGAAGTTAAAGGATCGTTTTGCAAACAACCTCGACCATGGTTTAAATCTGGTGTAGTAGCATTTAAAAATCTACAATTTGGAGAACAAGAACCTTCATAAACCGGATCTGGAATATTAGGCACAATAGTACCACTATTTAAATCAATATAATAGTTATAGGTTAGCGGATTACAAAATACCTCCCTTTGACGCCACAAGTGCCAACCGCAATGAATAGTTTTCCAACAACGCTCATACACTCTGTGTCTAGTAGATCCACAAGATGGTATACCAGGACAATCTTCACACTGAGAAGCATGATCCCTCCAAGTACCTACCGGAGTGTTTGGAATACTTACATAAGCAGTGGCAGACTCCGTTCCATTTGCCCTTACACCATCATCCCAATAGAAACGATGTATACCTTGGAGTACTTCTGGAGTTGCTACGTTACCATCATGATCCCAAAAAATTTCTGTAACATCAAACAAATTATTAAGAATATTCATGAAACTCAAAGTATTGGGCATTATATTATTAAAATGCAAAAGTCTATTATATTTATCACCCGGAGTTGGCATAGATACTATAATATCCTTATTAATAGTTGTATTTGGACTTTGTAAACCAAGCTCATCTGCTTCCAACCAAGAACCTTCGTCTAACAAAGCAATATAAGGATCTCCCGAAGGATCTGTCTTGGAAGCTTCTTCTAAATTCACCTTAGAGCCAGCTGGTATTTTTAGAAATACATTACATTGGCCATGAGAATTAAAGTAGCCACAGTAGAATCTATCTTCTGTTGTAATATAAGGTTCAGCTACAGTACAAAATAATGCGTCTTCATTATTAACATTAAAATAACCAGCAGCTCTATAATTATCATACAAACTAGCTGTACCTTTAATCTTTTGAGCTGGATACCATTGATTACAATAATATGATTTTTTTTCATCTTGAGGAATCGGAGTATCATAATCATATTCTAAACAAATACCTGGCCAACTTCTAAAAGTTATTTCTTCACTTTTAATAGAACAAATACCATCATGCCTATCTACAACAGAATCACATTCCCAGTTTTCATAACAAGTAATTACATCATCATCTGCATCTAAAATATCTCCTGCTGTACAAATACCAAATGGTATTGTGAAATTTAAAGATTCTTCTGCGGGATAATACATATTCTTTTGCCCCGAGCCATAGGCCACCCTCTTAAATGATATCTCACATGAGTTTGGCGGAGCAGGTGTTTCATCTGGATTATCACTACAGATATTAGCCCCCTTATATTTAGACATGCGTTCTAAATTTATATTAATAGCTGCTGGAAAAGGTGCATCAGCTATAGCATAAGCTCTAGACTCTATAGCATAAGTAGAGGTTCCTGTTTCGTTTACTCTTGGGTTAATCAAACATAAACCACTTTGGCATTCACCTCTAAATGTATAATTTCCATCTGTATTTATTTCTGCATTACAAGCTTGGCCGTTTAGATCGTCTCCACTCACGTCTACACAGTCTGCATAATAAGCACCCCCTGCATCTACACTGTCTGTCACATCATAAGCCAAACGACTCATTGGACTATCTTCGTCTCCAAAATCGTAAACTAATAACTCATTAACTGGCAACATATTTGGTATAGAATATCCTATATACTCTTTATCGCTCCAAGACATATGATTTCTTAATCCAGTATTACGAGATTGATACTTTTGAACGGTAAGAGCTTCAATATCTTCATCATAAGAACCCCATTTTTTACATTTAGTAGTATTACTATCTGGGTCATATTGAAATTCTACACAAGCGTCTAAATCGTCACATATAATCTTATAAGTGTCTGTATTTTTGTCTAAAGAAGCCGTAGAAGATTTACAAGCTAGCCACTCAGCACATTGCCTGTCTTTTCTAACTTTTATCAATTTATTAGAATCTAAGTTACAAGTTGGATCAAAGCCAGGATCACAGGCCACTGGACTAACACTTATATTAGAGGCCTCAATATCTTCATATGTCTCTTGAGAATCATAAATAGTAATAGCTTGGCTATGCTCACCATTCCAACTATTAGCATCATAAAATAGTACACAGCCTTCTTGTCTATCTACCAGACCATTACAACCAGCTTCATCTATATTTCTATCATCATAATAATAATAACTTCTACATTGATATATCCATTCTCCGCCATTTCTATTACAATCTGACCTATTATTATATTGTGGTTCAATATGACAATAACCATCATTACTAGCCCAAGACCAAAGTTCTCCAGCGGTCTCACAATCTGTTTGATTGCTATAATCACTATCAGTACATAGACCTTCAAAACCTAAATTTCTAGCTTTTGGATCACAGGCTACTGGATCAGCCGGATCTTTAAAAGCTGTACAAAGATTTTCATTCTTTGGACATTGACCAGCTAATAAAAAGTTATTCCAATATCCACCAGCATCTTCACAATCATCTCTAGTAAAATAGAAGAAGGAATTACCTGCTACATCAAACTGACGAGCATCAGTATTAGAAACACTACAATAATCTATAGGTAATATTAATTCTCTAATATCATAAACACCATCACCGTCAGTATCATGATTATCATCGATATCTGCGCAACCTAATGGAGGCTCATCTCCTAAAGTAGCTGTCTTAAACCAACCAGATAATAAACTATCTTCAATTAAAACATTTTGTTGATAAGTACAAGTATCAGTTCCTGGATCTTTTAGATAGAAAACTCCTTTGGCTGTATTATATTCAGCACAATTTAACCCATTCGAGTCACACATTATTGAAGGATATTTATCTGGGTCATTCAACTTATAAACAGTATCGAATTTTGTTTCATCTAATCTATCTGGAATTCCCAAAGCTGTACAACCTTTAGCAGCTTGTGAACAATAATTATCTGGATTAGGAACTAAATATGTCAGGTTATCTACTGGCACTATAATTTCAGACAAATCACCACCATTAAAAATTTCTTGAAAAGGATTTGTGGAATTATGAGTATCTATAACTGGCATGCAACCAATTGTATCTTCTCTACATAGATGATTAAAAGACTTAAGATTAAATTCTTGTCCATTTAAATCAACATATTGCTGACAACCTAAGTGATATCCATCGTATGGTTGGTTACAGATTACTGGAGTATCCCAAGAATTTCTAACTACAGAAAAATTATTTTCAATTTCTTTAATAGTGAAATTATCTATATAGACTGGCTGTTCTAAGCCATCTGTATTTTCTATATTTAATCTCAAGTCCATAACAGTAATATTATCTTCGTCTGTATCTGTAAAAGGCCGTATAGTAACAGTGGTTGAATATTGATGCCATCTGTTTGGCTCAATATTCTGGAAATTACTATCATCACTAGGATTAAGTATAGACGGAGCTTCGTCTGGAGCAACGCCATCTGAAAGAAACATATCCATTCCTACCCAATTTAACATTACAGTATTCATCATCCACCAAGAAATTTTATATGTTTTACCTACCTTTAAAGGATTATTCAACATGTCACGCATAAAACTTCTAGCAACTGCCGGTGTACCTGATAATTCTACTAAAGAATGACCATTGTTTTGCAAGGCTACATTAGACAAATCAAGTGGACCACCATCCCTTGCAGACCAAGGCTCATATGTACCGTGTTCAAAATTATCTGAAATTACTTCTCGTATATTATTAGCGTTATTACCATAATATGATCTACAACCATTATTATTAGCACTACAATGGATACTTTCATCTGGCACTGCTTGATAAACCTGACTTGTCAAACTTCTACGATAATCATGACAATTATCTGTAGCAAAGATTACTCTATCCTGGAATCTATAATGAACATCCCCTAATTCAT
The DNA here is from genome assembly GCA_018656065.1 of Candidatus Komeilibacteria bacterium. Classification (GTDB taxonomy): domain Bacteria; phylum Patescibacteriota; class Patescibacteriia; order UBA1558; family GWA2-36-10; genus XYD1-37-29. The sequence continues at coordinate 359,126 of JABHZY010000024.1, forward strand.
CAAAAAATGCTCTACAATTTGGATTATTATTTGGATCATCGCTGGTATCAGCGGTATCTGTGCCACAGGCCGCTACTTCATTTAACTCGGGAGTACTATTGTCTGTAAAAGCGACATCTTGGCAAACACCTCCTTCAGGAACCATATTAGTACATGGAGCAGAATTTAAATTACTCTCTAAAGAGTACCAAGTCTTAATTTGATAACCAGCTACATCAGTACCTTCCCAAGTATAGAAAACTGTTCCCTCGCCTTCTTCAACACATTGTCTCAAATATGTGAAATATTCTCTACCCTCTCCTCCTTCAGCAACCACATCAAGATTTGTAAATTCTTCACAGCCTATTTCTTGAGCTGGACATTCTTGAGCAGTGGTAGGTATAAAATTATAATATTCCACTAATAAATCATTTTCTATAATGTCAAAAATATTTATCTGTTCCGTAAAGGTATCATAACCAACGCATTGTGATGGACAAAGATCGTCTTGAACGATCACAGCTGGAATCATTGGATCGCCATTCAATGGAATATAACCCTGACACCCAACTTCATCGGCTGTACACATCACTGTGTTGTCATTCATATATATTTTTCCACCTTCACCATAAGGAGTATAGTCAGTAGTAATTAATGGTTCAGAAACTGCTTCTACTTTTAAATTATCAAAATAATGTGGTAAATCATTACCATAATTAGCGCCCACATAAACTGACCCACATACTACGCTGTTTCCTGAATTAAATGTTCCTTGAATGCGGGTATAGGTACTATCACTAAGACCAGAAACATCGGCAAATAAGTTTCCTTCATCATCTGGCAGGAGTGGATCTGGTATAGGCGCCACAAAATTAGCATCATTAGTTGTACTCATATTTAATACAGGAAATATACCACCTGGATCACCATTAATATCTCTACAGGTATTTACAGCAATTCTAGCAGCACCACTTCCTGGAGCAGTTTGATGTAGTTTAACATCTACTGAAACTGTATAATTTGTATTTGGTATTACATTTATTGGTCCAAGACCAGTGATAATATGTCCTCCTGCGCTACGAAAGGCAGCTAGTACAGCCCTTGAATCTCTTGTACCTTCGCCATCAACCAAATTAGCAGCTCCTGCATAACCATCAGCTACATCATTATCATCTAAATCTATCTCAAAATCACTATTTGGGATCATATTAGCACCTGTATCAGGAGCTAATGCTATGTATTCACTACAACCAGCATTATGGTCATTACATTCTTTAGCCTGTCTATTAAGAAATAAATCATTAGTATCAACAGCAATATCTTCTAAAACCCAATTACCAAAGGAATCAACATCCTGAGCATGACGACGACAACCAGCTTGATCAGCAGTACAATATTCCAAACTATCTTCGATGTATGAATTAACGCCAAAATCCTCATTATCAAAAGTTAAACAGCCTGAATATATTTCACCAGACTCGCAAGTCTTACCTTCAAAATCCCAAATATTTTCACTACGAGTACAATAATTAAATTGATCATCCAGGCAATTTCCATCTGAATCTTCTCTTAAGCATACCTTTGGATCAGCACAATACTGTTGTCTGTTACTACTATCTGGGGATTCTAATATAGGAGAAAAAGCAAAAGCTTCACAACGCATATTCGGAGCCTTCATAACCCAATCAGGGTCTACTAAATGGTAAAATGGATTGTGAAAATTTCCATCAACCATATACGGATTACCTGGAGTATCATCAATGCCAAAACTACAATCTTCTCCCTCTTCAAAACAATCAATAGCCTGCTGCAAAGAAACTGGCGCTCTCAAAGCCGCTAACTCCCAACCAACCGGAATTATATTTGCCTTCCTTAATTTTACTAGATTAGTATAACAAAGATTATCTCTATAACATTTATCAATCGTATGATTAATAGCGTCATTAGAATGTATAAAAGGTGTATCACCACTTATAACTCCTTGCTTAATAGCCTGTTTAATCGTTAATTTATTATTTATAGCCTGTAAAAAAGCTGGGCTCATCACACAATTATCTGGTTGCTTAAATTGATCAGGACAAATAGTATATGTATTTAAATAATCAAATGATTCTATAGTTTCAGTATTTACAGTTCGAAGTTCTTTAAAAATATCTACACCACGTGGTTGTCTAATATCACTACCACCCCTTAATCTATCAATAAGTGTCTTTCTATAATCTTGATATACATCATTGTCATTATCACCAAATAATGACCACATGCCTTTCTTAATCCAATTCTTCATTAATTTAGAAGTGAAAGTATCAAGAAATCTATTTCCAGCATCTTTTAAAATATCGGAAAGTTTCTTATTATCAGCCGCTTGTTTTTTAGCTAGTTGTTTATCAGCTTCTATCTTTGTGGCACTAACAAACAAGTCCTTACTCATACTTTCATTAACACTACAATGCGTAATTACTTCATCTGTAATTGGAGTTTTATCATCTATATATCCTCGACACTCTTCTACTGATAATTCTAAAGCTTTGGCAGCTTCAAGTTTTCTCCTATTAAACTCAGCAGATAATTCATAAGCAACTCCTAAATCAGTACTCTCTGGAGAAGCTATATTTCTAAAAAAATCTACAGTACTAGTAGTACCACTTCTTTTAGGATCTAATTGAAATTTAATAATATCAGCCTGTACCCTATCGCCAAATTTTGACCAATTATTTTGTAATCTTCTCCAATTACAAGATGGTTTTGGTGGTTTTTGAGTATCTATTAACCCTAAAGTAAGGGTTAATTTTAATTCTAAAGAAGGATCACATAGATCAATGCCTAATTCGTCAAAACCTTTTTCCGTCAATTCACCTAAAAATTCCCCCAGAGCTTGATTTCCGGCATTTTGTATACTTTTCTTTATCGAAATAGTTCGAAATTGAGGCTTACCACCTGGACCACCTTCAGCTAATTGTGTAGCTACATCATAAGCCATGGTATCCAAAAATTGGCTAACTGCCCTATTGGAAAGCTCTGCACCAACTATACTCTGAACTTTGTCATATACATACTCTACTTTTTCCCAGACAAATTTGATTATTGAAGTTGGACCACCAATAAAATCACTAAAAGCGTTTGCTGGCCGTGGGGTGACTACTCCCGACAAAGCAAAGATAGCTAACCAGATAGTGAAAATAATTTTTTTGTAGTTAGTCATATGTTGTGTTTATCTATTTTGATATTATTTATCTAATAAATCTTTAGCGACTTTTTCAAGTTCTTCGTCAGTCATAGCATTAATTTCATCATGGTCTACTCCGGGCATAAGTAATAAAAAATCTCTAATTTGAGCTGGTGTAGTACTAGCATTAAATTTACCCTCGTCTAAAATTTGACTTTCCTCTACTATCCTAAAAATACTCAAAAGATCATCATCTGTTAAAAGATCAAGCTCTTCCTTAGGCATGCCATTATCTTCTAAAAATTTCCTAAACTCTGCTGCGGCTGCTTGTTGAATTGTAAGATTTTTATCAAGCGTAACATCTTCTATAATATTAGCTAATTTAGTATTTGGAGTAATCAATCTTAACAAATTACATGACTCCCCTATTGGACAAACTGGATCTTGTCCCAAATTAACTTCTTCAGCATCTGTAAAACCATCACTATCAGTATCTGGTAGGAATATACTAGTATAATATTGATAAATCTCCTGATAATCGGTCAAGCCATCCTGATCTGTATCACTATCTTTCAACTCAGCAATTGTTTTAGCAGCCTCTTCTTCCTCGCTTAATTGTTCAGCCAACCAATCAGGAACATCATATTTTAGAGGATCGTAAATATTATTATAAAAACGTGATGAAGCTATCAAAATTATAAAAACTGCTAAAACCAAAAAAAACCAAAACTTTACTTGTTTATGGCCTTTAGGAGCTTCATGTAAAATTTGTTCTTCATTATCTAAATTGGCTGCATAATTTTCACTAATCAACTCCTCTTGATCTAGTGTTTCTAGCTCTTCATTTTTATCAAATTTTTCAGTCATTGATTTTTTTAACTTGTGTATATTATAACACAAAATTATAAAATAACCAAAGAATTAAAAAAACTTTTAGCTGAATTATTACTAAAAGTTTTTATAAATATTTTACTATATCCAGCCAATCATTTGTATTAAGCTTTTCCGCTCTAATATTAGAATCTAAACCTATCTTATCAAATACTATTTGTAACTTTTCTTTGTCTATATTTGGATCACTTAAAAGATTGTTAAAAAGTTTTTTTCTCTTAAAAGCGAAGCCTCGTTTAATAATTTGCCAGGTTCTTTTCTCATCTACATTGTAATTCCATGCCTTTATATCATAAATATATAAAATAGCTGAGTCTACTTTAGGTTGAGGATAAAAATTATCTTTATTAACAATACGAATTAATTTACTTTTAGCATAAAAAGCTACTGCCAGTGATAATAAACTTTGTTTTTTATTATCTACCACTCTCTGAGCAACTTCTTTTTGCACCATTATGGTCATACTTAATGGTTTTTTGTTAGCTAAAACAAATTTTTGTATAAATTTACCTGTTAGATAATATGGGATATTAGCTACTATTTTATAATCTTTAGTTTTATATTTATCTAAAAAACCTTGCCATTGATCATCTGTTAAAGATAATATATCTTGCCAAACGATCTCTAAATTTTTATTAACTTTAGCTAAGGTGTTTAAAAGCTCCTCAAGATTTTTGTCTACCTCCAAAGCCACCACTTGCCGAGTATCATCTAATAATCTTTGAGTTAAAGCTCCTAGACCTGGTCCCACTTCTAAAATAAGCTCTTCTTTTTTTATTTTTGAGCCAGTAATAATATCATCAAGCACTTCATCGGAAATCAAAAAATTTTGACCGCGTACTTTATTTGGAGTCAAATGATATTTTTTTAACAAAAATTGTAATTCCTGTAAATTCATAAATTAAAGCAAGGTATAAAGTAGAGTCATTGCACCGGCTAAGATAAAGGTAATCTTAAAAGCCAGCGCTTCATCACCAATAAAAGAAGTAAGTATAAAAATAGCAGCTATAGCTAAAAATTTACCTATGATAAGTCCCATTTCAAAAAATAAGATCCTACTCATCACCGCTCTCTTTTTACTAGCTTCTTGATCTTTGGCTTTTTCATAGGTTAAAGCAATTAAAGGTACTGAAATTATATTTTTACCTAATCTAGATATGGTGTCTACAAAAAATACTCCCAGTGTATTGACTATAAAAATTCTAAAAAACCAACCCAGAGCATAAATGTAAGAACCTAAAGCTAAAATTTTTCGCTTACTTTTAGAATCAGTTAATTTACCAATATAGAAAACTGCTAAAGTAGTAATAAAAGTAGTGGCTGTGATTAACAAACCTAAATCAAACATATTAGATATCACAATAGAGATAAAAACAGGCCAAACAATCACAGCTACCAATTCTTCTCCGAAACCAATATAGCCTAAAAAACTCTTACGATTTTCTTTACTAAATAAATCTTGAAAAGCTCCTTTATAAGAAAATTTACCTGGCTTAAGATTCTCTTTAGTAATGAGAGTAGGAATATTTGAAGCTAAAAATATAACAGAGGCTAAGGTAAATAAAATTCCATAACCCCATTGAGAAATAATAAAACCAGCTAAAACTGGGCCAATGATAAAAACTAAAGAGGCTGCCACTGTCATGGCACTAATCTCTCTGCCCTCTTCCTTTTCATCAGAAAATCTAGCGAAATTAGCATGATAAGCTGGCCAATAAAACATTTTTTGGATAGCAAATATAAATGGTGTTATATAAAATAAGATTGGATATTTAGCTATAAAAAACAAAGATACATAAAAAGCTATAAACAAAACTGAGCCAATAAACATTGATAACTCATAACCCCTGCGACGAGCAAACTTAGCTCCCAGAGGTATAATAAAAAAATAAACTACATAAACAAGTAAGTAAAATAACATTATCTTGTTTAAACTATAGCCAATTTGATAAAGATAAATTGGCTCAAAAATTGTTACCAAGGCCAAGGCCAAATTTATTAAGGTAGTAAAAACAAATAACTCCTTAACTTGACGTTTCATATTATGTGGCAAAAAACTTTTGATAAAGTGCATCATAATTTTATAGTTTTATTTTTATATCTCCTTGACGAAGAATTTCTCCTTTGTCTCCAACAAATTTTATAATAGTAGAAGTAGCTCGTTCTGGAAGTTCGCCAGCATTAATAAATAAATCTGGCTTAAATTTTGCATCTTTAAATTGCTTTTTAATATCCTCAGGCTTATAAGAATCTGGATTATCAGATATATTGGCTGAAGTAGCTACTATTGGTTTGGCAAAACTATTGGCTAAGGCATCAGCTATAGGATGACTAGAAATTCTAAGCGCCAAATGACTATCAATGTGATGATTTATTTGCTTATACTTAAATGGCAATACCAATGTCAGTGCTCCTGGCCAATTTTCTAAAGCTAAACGACGAGATTGATCAGAAAACTCTACTAAAGTACTGGCCGCTATAATATCAGGCACAATCACTGACAGAGGCTTTTTACCTCGTCCTTTTATTTTATAAATTTTAGCTGCTGCTGTTTGATTATAAAAATCACAACCCAAGCCATATGAAGTTTCGGTTGGATAAATTATTGTCCCTCCTGCTTCTAATATTTCCAAAGCTTTCTGTAAGACTTGTGCTTTATTATCTTTAGTTAATATAATTTCTTCCATACTATTTATACTGAATTTTTATTGAAGTGCTATTTAAGTAAATTAACAAACAAAGTAAAAACTGCTGCTATTACAAAAGTAACTTGTAATGGAAAGAAAAACAACATTCCGGCTATAAGCACTAATATAAATATCTTCCCCAGATGAATAGCCATCTCTTTAATTAAAGTATATTCATCAATATAATGTCCTCTGTCTGCCGCTTTTTCATAAACCAAAGTATCAAGTGAAGTACGTAATACTATAATAGCAATAGTGTGATAAATAGAGGCTAAAAATACATGTAAAGCAGAAACCACAATAGTCTTGACTAACCAAGCGCTAGAATTAAGGATAGTACCTATCCTGACCAATTTCATTTTTTCAAATTTATCCAAAAAATTACCTACAATCAAACGAATAACTAAACCGGCTAATAAGATACCACCCGTAATCATGCCCATGGCATTATACTCTCCGTTCATTATAAAAAACAAAAATAAAGGCCAAAAAACTCCATTAACTATGCCTACTGCCCCATCAGCCATATAAGCTCCGACCATTCGTCGGTTAAAAGGATGAAAAAAATATTTAAAAGTTTCACCATAGGTCCAAGCCACAGTTTCCTTTGTTTTTGGTAAAAATAGAAATGGAATCATTGAAGCAAGACTAATTATCATAGCCACAACAGTCAGCAATGAAAACCCCCATTTAGACATTAAAAATCCAGCTAAAACTGGTGCTATAATAGATAAAAGTGATGATATAGAAAATAAAACACTAAATTGTTTACCTCTATTTTTTTTACTGGAAAATTTGGCACTATCAGTCTGAAAAGGCAACCAAAATGTACTGCGAATAATAATCAAAGATAAAGATGATATAGCAGCAAAAAGTATTGGGTTAGAAGCAAAATGATAAAAGGCAATAAAATATGGAATTCTAAATAAAACTCCAATATACATACTCTTGCGAATGCCAATTTTATTCATCAACTGACCGCCTAGAGGAGCTAATAAAAAATAACCCAAGGAATGAGAAATAAACCAAGTAATTAATAAGTCTGTATTACCATAGACCTGATACAAAATAACTGGCAAAAAAAGGCCGAAAACATTAAGGCCGAAATCAAGTAATATTTTACCAGACCACAAAGACAAAAGTCCTTGGGAAAAATGTATTTTTTTGTAATCTTCTACTAAATGAAATTGCATTGGCTTTTATTTTTATTTTGCTACTATACTAATTATTTTATTTTTAATATGAATAAATTTAACGACTTCTTTTCCCTCAAGATTTCGTGCAATTTTTTCTCTAGTTAATATTTCTACCTGCAAATCTTCAGATGGCTCAGTGTCAAAATCTAATTCAATATCGTCTCTAACTTTTCCATTTACCTGAATGCCGATTACTACTTTATCGTCTTGAGCTAAATCTTGATTATACTCTGGCCAAGCTTGATCAGTTAAAGATTTTTTATTACCTAAAGCCTGCCACATTTCTTCAGCCATATGTGGTGCAAAAGGTGCTAATATTAATACAAATTTTTCAAAAATATCTTGTTTTATTTCTATCCATCTATCCAATTCATTAACCATTATCATTAATTGACTAACGGCTGTATTGAATTTCATATTATCAATATCTTCACCTACTTTTTTAATAGTTTTATTTAATAATCTTTCTAAATCTTCTATTTTTAAATTTAGTTCTTTCTGTCTTTCTTCTAATTTTTTATGTCCTTTTGTTCTGTCGCTAGACATCATTATAGGCTGATCAACTACTTTATCTTGTAAATCCCAAACTTTATTTAAAAATCTATAAACACCATTTACACCTTTATCATCCCAAGCAATAGATTGGTCAAAAGGCCCCATGAACATTTCATAAACTCTAACTGTATCAGCACCATATTTTTCCAAATAGCCATCTGGATTAATAACATTGCCTTTAGATTTAGACATTTTAATACCGCCTTCACCAAGTATCATTCCTTGAGCAGTACGCTTGGTATATGGCTCATCACCTATCTTAGAATCTTTAGGTACTACATTAATATCAGCTAAAAATTTATAAACAAACCTAGAATATAAAAGATGCAAAGTAGTATGTTCCATGCCACCATTATACCAATCAACCGGCAACCAATAATCAGCCTTATCTTTATCTATTAATTTATTTTCATTTTGTGGATCAAGATAACGCACAAAATACCAATTAGACCCAGCCCAATTTGGCATTACATCTGTTTCACGCTGAGCAAACTTACCACATTTTGGACAAGTGGTATTAACCCAATCCACTACTTTGGTTAAAGGTGATTCTCCTTCATCACCAGGTTTAAAATCATCCACTTCGGGAAGAGAAACTGGCAATTCATTTTCTGGCACTGGCAACCAACCACACTCAGTACATTTAATCATTGGAATTGGCTCACCCCAATATCTTTGACGAGAAAAAATCCAATCATGTAATTTGTAGTTTACAGTGGCCTTGCCTATTTTTTTATCTTCTAGCCACTTTACAATTTTTTGCTTAAACTCTTCTATATCTAAACCATTAAATTCTCCTGAATTTATAGCTATATTATTATCATTAATGACTTCTTTGATTTTTAAATTATATTTTTTAGCAAAGACAAAATCTCTCTCGTCATGCGCGGGTACAGCCATAATGGCTCCGGTTCCATAGCCCATCATTATATAATCAGCTACAAAAATAGGGATTTCCTCATTATTTACTGGATTTATAGCTTTAAGTCCTTTTAATTCGACGCCAGTTTTATCTTTATCTTCGCTAGATCTCTCTATGTCAGTTTTTTTGGCACTTGTTTCTTGGTATTCTTTGATTTCAGTAATATTTTTGATATCCAAATTTTCAAGCATTGGATGTTCTGGGGCTATTACCATAAAAGTTGCTCCAAATAAAGTGTCTGGTCGAGTAGTAAAAACTTTTAATTTTTCTTCGCTATCTTTGATAGCAAAATCTACTTCGGCTCCTTGGCTTTTACCAATCCAGTCACTTTGTTGTTTTTTGATGGTATCCAAAAAATTAATATTATCTAATCCATCTATCAAACGATCAGCATAATTCGTAATCTTAAGCATCCATTGCTCTTTTTCTTTTTTGATTACCTCTCCTCCACATCTTTCACAGGTCCCAGCTACCACCTCTTCATTTGCTAATCCGATCTTACAAGAAGTACACCAATTAATATTTTCACTAGATTTGTAAGCTAAGCCTTTTTTGAACATTTGAATAAAAATCCACTGCGTCCATTTATAATATTTTGGATCGGTAGTTTCTATAAATCTAGACCAATCAAAAGCAAAGCCAGTAGCTTTAAGCTGACGTACAAAATTATCTATATTTTTTCTAGTGGTAATTTGTGGGTGAGTATTAGTTTTGATCGCATAATTTTCCGCTGGCAAACCAAAAGCATCCATACCCATTGGATACAAAGTATTAAATCCTTCCATTCTTTTTTTACGACAAACAATATCCAAGGCTGTGTAGGATCTAAGATGTCCGGTATGTAATCCGTCACCTGATGGATAAGGAAATTCTACCAAACCATAAAATTTATCTTTTTTAGAATCTACTACAACTTCAAAAGTCTTATTATCTTCCCAATACTTCTGCCATTTCTTTTCTATTTTATTAGCTTGATATTTCATAATTATTTTACAAATTTGTAGTGAAATTTTACCATTTGCTAGTCAAAAAATCAAACGCATAATATTGACCTTGACTGTTAAAAAATGTTCTGATATGTTATTATTTGTATTATGAAAAATAGTTAAATATTAACTAAAATCTATTAGCCTTTTTATCAAGAAAATACTAAATAAACTAGCTCTTCGCTTCGCAGATAGCCTAGTTTACTTATACAAAAAATCCTTAAAATTAGGGACTTTTTTCGGTGTATCATTATTATGGCTAGGTAAATATACAATCTTTCCTGGTATATTATTTTTCTATAAATATATACTAAAATTTAAGCTGAAATTTAAAAATTTAAATTTTAGAAACATAAACTATATAATATTAATTAGAAAATATTTACCCAGTGCCATTATAGTAATAATTATTATATCTGTCACAACTAATAATATATTCGCTCAAAACTATAGCACTGATGAATATGCTAATCGTACTTTATTATCAAATATAATAACTCCTAGTGTTGAAGGTCAAGAATTGTGGAGTGAGCTAATTGAAGAGACTGGGCCAGCTATAGATCAGATACAAATGGCCAATTATTTAGAAGACCAAGGTACCGTACAACAATTAGTTGTAGTGACTCCTTTTGCGGAAAGCGATGATGATACAACTGACGTCTCGCCTGACTCTGCTAGTCTAGTTTTACTTAGCCCAGAAGACAGTGAAGCTAATGACGCGCCGCTTGAAATAGCTAGAAAGAAAAATGTGGAATATATTGTTCAGTCTGGTGATGTAATCGGTGCAATAGCTCAAAAATTTGGCGTTAGTGCTAATACAATTCTTTGGGAAAATGATCTTAGCTGGAGCAGTACTATTCGCCCTGGTCAAAAATTAAATATTTTACAAGATTCTGGTATTAATTATGAAATAGTTTCTGGTGACACAGTATTAGCTATTGCTAAAAAATATCAAGCTGACGCTGATATGATTGTAAAGGCTAATAAAATGGCCGACTCTTCTGATATTAGTATTGGTGATTTATTATTTATTCCTGATGGTGTCCAGCCTACTAGAGTAGTGTCATCTTATAGGCCACCAGCAGCCAGCACACCAAGCGTCACTCCTCCATCTGCTACAAATGTAAATACTGGCACAAAATTATTATGGCCTGTCATATCTCATAGAATCACGCAATATTATCACTGGGGTCACTCTGGTTTAGATATCGGTGATAAAACTGGCAATCCTATCTATGCCGCTGAATCTGGAAAAGTGGAACGGGCTGGTTGGTCAAAAGGCTATGGTTATAATGTAATAGTAAACCATGGTAATGGTGTTCAAACCTTATACGCTCATGCTTCTAAATTATTAGTCAGTGTAGGAGATAGTGTGTCCCGTGGCGAAACCATTGCTTTAATTGGTAATACTGGCTGGTCTACTGGACCTCATCTTCATATGGAAGTTAGAATTAATAAAGTACGAAAAAATCCTCTCAATTATATTAAATAATTTTAAACTAAAATTTAAGATAACTTAAAAACCGCCCATTCGACTTAACTCGGGCGGTTTTAAAATTTACTGTAATAACTACCTTAATCCTAATATTGCTAGTTTATCTAATATTATCACAAGAGAGTATAACAATATCAGAATCTGACCAAATCTGCGAACCATCTGGACACAAACAATGATTCCTATCTGAAAAACAAACATTTGCAGCGGGATCCCAAATACAACCATCGCTACTACAAACAAATTCTTCAGTGTGAACTACACACTCCAATTCTGATATATCTTCTAAAATAACCCACTCTCCACCACTGCTAGTGCATGCTAAAACAAATGCTGTATTTTTAGTTTCCAAATCATAATCAGAGTCATCAAAGTCCCCCTCAAGACTCCAATTAAGATTAAAAGTAGGTACTTCAAGCTCTCCTTCCCCTAATGGATTATAACCATTTTCTACTTCTTCACCATCAAGATAACCATCACCATCAGTATCTGGATTAAATAAACTTGTGCCATATATAGATTCTAAATAGTCATTAAGGCCATCTTGATCTGTATCCGTTTCTTTTAATTTTGTGGTAATGTCTTCTTCTACATCCGATTCATCTATACTTGTTTCATAAATATCTTTTAACTCATTAATCTTTTTTACATTTGTGGGTTTAGATATATCATAAGCTTCTATAGTTTTTATAATATGCTTTATATTACCGTTTATAATAGTTGAAGAAGAGCCAGAATTGAAAACTACATTATTAAAATACAATTCTAGGCCATGGATAGATTTAGTATCTTCATCAATTAAAAGCATAAAATCAATATCTTCAAACATTTCCTGCATTTTTTGCCATTCACTAGGTTTTTCTTTTTTGAATTTTTCAAAATCTTTTTGGTAATTTTTTCTGTAGTCTTTATAATTCAAAGATGCTTTATCAACTTCAGACACTATTTCATAAATATCGGCTGAATAATTTATACTTAATAATATAAAAGTGTCTATTTTATTTTCCTTAACATTCAATTGTATTTTTCTCAATCCATTTTTGTCTTTTTTTAAGTCTTTGATCTTAAAAACACCCTGACTTTTCAAATCATCTAAATAATCATTAAAAAGAATATTGACTTTAGTTAGCTTTTCTTCATCTAAGGCAATATTATAAGAGTTTTCAACATCCACTTCAAGCCAAGTGTCTCCAAAATCTGGAATAGGTATTAAGCCTCCAAATAAATCCTTCATATCTCCCGTATCAATCAAAAGATAAAGCTTGTCCTCTATCTTTTTTGTTTTGAAGCCAACATTCAAATCCAAATCTGGAGCCTTTGCTTTAATATTTGTATCTGATTCCAAATTTAGCCCTGTATTTTTTTGTTGAGTACTTATATCTAAATTAAATTTTTGATTATTAAAAAGCATGCTATACATATCTTGCTCACCTTGAGCTTTACTCTTGATTTCCAATGACAAACTAGTATCTTGCTGATAATGTTCTAAATTTTCCAATCCCCAATTCCATTTTACTTGCTTGACCATCATCCATGCTTGACCTTGTGCGTAATACCACCAACCACCAACACCAATTAAAACAAACAAAAACACTAATAACACAAAAATACCCTTTTTAGTTTTTGGATGATTGGCCTTGGAAGATTGCTCTTCAATCCTCTGACTTAAATCATTAGGCTGAGCAACATTAGTTGTTGGATTAACAGGAGATTGATTATTGTTTTTTAAATTTTCCATACTCTTATCCTCTATTAATTAGATATACTATGTAAATAATATAAATTCCTACCATACTTACCCCTTGCCATCTCTGTAAAATATTTTTCTTACCCACAAACATAAATAAAAATAATACGACAGTAATAATAGCCATAAAATAAATATCAAAATTCAATATAGGTGAAAAAATAATTGGTCGTATAAATGAACTAAGTCCTAAAATCCAAAATACATTAAATACATTTGAACCAATAATATTTCCGATGGCAATATCTGATTTATGTTTATAAGCAGCAACTGCACTAGCTGCTAACTCAGGTAAAGAAGTGCCAATAGCTACAATAGTTAAACCAATTAAAGATTCACTCATGCCAAATTTCTGAGCAATAACAATAGCGCCGTCAACAATTAAGTGCCCTCCCAAAGCTAATCCCAACATACCTCCTATAACCATCAAAACAGAAAGGCTGGTCTGACGTTCTTTAACTTCATCTTGTCCTTCACCTTCAACTTTAGCAATGCCAAAACTATAGTATAAGAAAATTATAAAAAATAATAATAATACTGCACCATCTATTCTAGTTAAAGCACTATAACTCTGCTCTTCTAATAAATTATCATTTACTAAAAACCATAACGCTACAGCAGCTAATAAACTAAACGGAATCTCTTTAAAAATAGTCCCGCGTTTAACTTTTAAAGGAAAAATAATAGCAGAAATACCTAGGATAAGTAAAACATTAGAAATATTAGAACCAATAATATTTGAAATCGCTAAATCACTATTACCCTGAAAAGAAGCTATTAAATTTACAATTAATTCTGGGGCGGAGGTACCAAAAGATACGATGGTAAGTCCAATTACTAAATTAGAAACTTTAAATTTTTTAGCAATAGAAGAAGCACCATCTACTAACCAGCTAGCACCTTTAATTAGGAAATAAAAACCTACAATAAATAATATATAAGTCAGCATTTTTATGAATTATTAAAATATATTAAATAATTTACCTACGAACATTATATATAACAATACAAACATCCAGCCCTCTGCTTTTGTTAATTTTTTATCAATAAAAGTTAACCACATTAAAACAAATGAACCAATTAAGAAAGAAATCAAAATTATAAATAATTCTCTAGTGATAGTTAATTCTGTAAATAAACCAACCGCACCATAAATAACAAAAATATCAAAAATATTGGAACCGATAATGTCCCCAATTACTAAATCAAAATTGCCACGCCTAGCAGCAGAGACCGCTACAAAAATTTCAGGCAAAGAAGTACCAAGCGCTACCGCGGTAGCAGCCATAATTGAAGTGCCTAAGCCTAATATATCTGCAATATGAATTACCGCCTCAACAACGTAATGAGAAGATACAGCCACTACAAGTAAGCTAACCAATAGGAACGGAATAATTTTTTTGATGTCTTTTTTCTTCTTAACTGTTTCTATATACTCTGTCTCACTCTTAATTTCGCTCTTAAGTTCTTTTTGATATTTTTCTTTTTCATTTTCTTTGGCAGTTTTTTGAATATTATAAGCATAAATCACATAAATTATGTAACCAATAAGAAAAATAACAGCTTCCATAGTAGTAAAACGACCATCCATTAAAGAAATAGCTACTAAAAATATAGCCCCAGCAAAAAATGGCAAATCATTAGATACAATATCCCAGCTAAAACGAGCCTTTTTCTTAGTTAAAACTACAGCCAATGATAAGCCCAATAAAATATTAACTATAACTGTACCTAAAACATTACCACTTAAAAATTCTGCTTCACCCTTACTAACACCAGCTACAGATGTAGCTAATTCAGGTAAAGAAGTACCAATAGCTACAATCAAAACGCCTACAATAAAATTTGGCAACTTTAATATCTTACCTAATTTTTCTGAATAATCGGTAAAATAATCAGCTGATTTTACTAAAACCCAGATACTAATAACAAAGATGACGGCCCAAATAGCTAACATAAAAACAATGTTTAACTCATTAATTATGCTTATATTTTAGCATAAATATATAAAATAAAAAACCGACCGCACTTAATGCGGTCGATAATTTAAAATATAATTTATGCTTTTGTCGAAGCTTCAACTTTTTCTGAAGCAGCTTGCTTCATAATTTCTTTTTCAAATAAAATTGCCCCTAAAACTGTAACTAATATAACAGCTAGCAGAGAAGCAGCTGCCATAGTTTCGTCTAAAGCATGATTGGCTAAAGCAACAGCGACAAACACTAAGCCAACT
>JABHZY010000002.1 GCA_018656065.1 Candidatus Komeilibacteria bacterium
AGATTTATGGTTATTATTGATGATGCAGTAGTTTTAAGCAAGACAGATTTTAAAGAAAACGACCGTCTTATTTCGCTTTATAGCAAAGAACACGGACGAATTGCCGTGCGTTTTCCCAGGGTAAATAAGCCAAATAGTAAGCTTAAAGCCTTTTGTGAACCTTTTACACAAGCTTGCTATCGTATATATTATAGAAGAAATGCAGATATCGGTTCTGGCACTGGCGGTAAAATCATATCAGTTTTTGCAGGTATTAGGAAGGACTATAAGAAAACTTCTTTGGCACTGGAATTTTGTCAATTTGCGAAACGGCTAACGCCGGAGCATCAACCTAACATCCTAAAATACAATTTGTTGGTAGAAAGTTTAAAAGAGGTGGAAGCCGTTTCGCAAATTGACAGCAGATACTTTTATATGTATAGTTGTGCATTTGTGCTACGATTTATGCACACAGCTGGTTTTGGGTTAGATAAGCCGGTATTGGGGTTAAGCAAGGCATTTTGGGATAAAATACATAACACCCCCCTTTCAGAGATTAGTTTTGAGAATGAAGAGCAAGAAACCTTAGATAAGACAAGATATATAGTAAATCGCTTCTTAGAACGCTATTTAGACAAACCATTACAAAACATTCACGAATATAATACACAAAAAGCTACCAGTAAGTCCTAATTAGAAAATCCAAAACTAGTACTAAAGTACCATTTACAAAAAATGGTGGAGTGGTATAATATAGGTAATATATTTAAAATATAGGAGAAAAAGAATGAACAAATTAGTAACAAAAGTATTGATATTTGCATTTGCTATATCAATGTTAGGAACAATAAATTCCTATGCACAAAATAATATTTGGACAACCAATAAAGGTAAAGAAATAAAGAAGATCTATCATATTTTTGAAGCGATTAAAAGACACAAGGATACAGAAACAATAAAAAAAATGATAGATGATACAGATCCTGCTAACCTTAATATTAGCGATTTTAATAGCTATACTCTCATTCATATAGCTCTGGGTTCTAATAACAAAGAAATACTAAAATATTTAATGGAAAAAGGTGCTAACCCTAATACATTTAATAACCTTAATAATGCACCTATTCATACTGCAATATATGCTCGCAATTTAGAGATGGTTAAAGTTTTAATAGAAAATGGAGCTGACATTAACCTTAAAGATAAAAAGCCTAATATTCGCCATACTCCTCTTACTTTAGCGATAGATTCTTATCAGTATGCTAAATATAGTAGTACTGCTGAAAGAAGAAAGCAATTAAGAAAAGCATCTACAGACATAGCAAAATATTTAGTAGATGCTGGTGCAGACCTTGGTATTGAAAATGCACAGGGTTATACTCCATTTCAGCTTGCATCACATACATCACAAAAAGAGCTTGCTAAATATATAGCTACAAATGATAAATATATAGCTACAAAAACAAGATGGGGAAATGAAATACTAAATGACATTTATCATTTTGTAGAAAATTGGTAATAAGTTAGTAATAAATAGTTTATAGATTTCAAAGCCCCGCTCACTAAGAGCGGGGCTTTTTTATAGCTGAAACATATTTTGTCATTTGTCATCTTGAGCGGAGCGAGCTGTGCGAGCGAAGTCGAAAGATCTTGGTATTATAGTGTGAAGTTAAAGACAAAGATTCTTCGGCTTCACTTCGTTTCGCTCAGAATGACAATGAATTTGAGGATAACAAATAAAATTTGCCAAAAAGCTGAGAAGTAAAAACTAGTACTAAAGTACCATTGCCAAAAAATGGTGGAGTGGTATAATATAGGTAATATATTAAAAATATAGGAGAAAAAGAATGAACAAATTAGTAACAAAAATATTGATATTTGTATTTGCAATAGCTTTATTGTTAGTTGTAAATGCAAAAGCAGAACAAAACTCTAAAGAAGTTTTAGTAGAAAAAGCTATCCCCCAAATTAGCCAAGAAAAAACATCTAGAGATGTAAGGATAGATGAAGTAAAATCAGAGATACGAGCGGATTATAAG
>JABHZY010000001.1 GCA_018656065.1 Candidatus Komeilibacteria bacterium
CCTCTTTTGGTACGATAAACAGAATTTTCGCCACCAAATCCAGCTCCTAGACCAGAGCCTTTTTGTTGCATCAAAACAGTAATCATCAAAAGAATAGAAACTACAATTTGGATAATATAGATTATATTTTTCATTTGTTGTAAGAAGTAATAAATAACTAGTCCATACTAACAAATAGGGGTCTTTTTGTCAAGGTTAGCGCAATATCTATCTTTGACCTTTATTCTCTAATTATTGACATCTCTTTATATGCATGGTACCATGGTCTCGATATTGTTTTTAAATTTTTTTATTTTATGCCTCAATTTATTACAATCAAAGGTGCTAAGGTGCACAATCTAAAAAATGTAGATGTAAAAATTCCACGTGATCAATTCGTGGTAATTACGGGACTTTCTGGATCAGGGAAGTCTTCTTTAGCATTTGATACTATTTACGCTGAAGGTCAAAGACGTTATGTAGAGTCTCTATCATCTTATGCTCGTCAATTTTTGGATTTAATGGATAAGCCAGATGTAGAGCAAATTGATGGTTTGTCTCCAGCAATTTCAATTGATCAGAAATCCTCTTCTCGTAATCCACGTTCTACAGTTGGTACAGTGACAGAGATTTATGATTATCTCAGATTGCTATTTGCTAAAATAGGTACTCCGCATTGCCATAAATGTGGCAAGGCCTTAATTAAACAAAGCCAGAAAGAAATTGCTAATAAAGTTTGGCAACTACCAAAAGAATCTGAATTTATAGTTTTGGCGCCAATTGTCAAAAGTAAAAAAGGTGAGCATCGCCAGGCCTTAGAAAGGTTAAAAATTTCAGGATATAAAAAGATAAGAATTGATGGAGAATTTTATAGTCTTAAAGATGCTCTAAAGATTGATTTAGATAAATATAAAAAACATGATATAGAAGTAGCTATTGATCATTTAAGATGCGATGGTACTAAAAAAACTAAAGATAGATTAATTCAAGTTGTAAATATTGCTTTAGACTTAGGTAATGGGTTTTTAACAGTGCATTTATCACGAACTAAAGAGAATCTTATTTTCAGCGAGCACTTTACTTGTTTAGAACATCCAAGGGTGGTATTTTCATCCATTGAATCTAGAAATTTTTCTTTCAATAGCCCTCATGGTGCATGTGCTAAATGTACAGGTCTTGGTACTAAGTTAACTGTCGATCCAGATTTAGTTATTCCAAATAAAAAATTAGCCTTAGCCGAAGGAGCTATTCGTCCCTGGTCTAGAACAGCTGCTAATCAAAATTGGTATATAGCTATTATTGAGGCAGTCGCTAAGAAATATAAATTTTCTGCCAGAGTCCCAGTTTCTGAATTGAGTGAAAAACAGTTAAATATTATTTTAAATGGTACTGGTGATGAAGCTTATAAACTAGATATTGATAAATCAAAGTTCAATAATAACAATATTAATACTTTCGAAGGAGTAATTCCAAATCTATCCAGAAGATATAGAGAAACTGATTCAGATTATATCCGTAGTGAAATTGAAAGATATATGAGAGTTGAGATTTGTGAAGATTGTAATGGTAAAAGATTAAAACCAGAAGTATTGAATATTAAAGTAGCCAGCAAGAGTATTGCTGATATTGTATCTCAAAATATTGATGATTTACAAAAAGAATTCAGAACTTTATCTAAGAAATTATCTGAAACTGAAAATATTATTGCTAAACAGATAATTAAAGAAATTTCTAATCGTTTAGTATTTTTAGAAAACGTTGGACTTAATTATCTTACTTTAGATAGAACCGCTTCTACACTTTCAGGTGGTGAAGCTCAGCGTATTCGTTTAGCTACCCAGATTGGTTCATCTTTAACGGGGGTACTTTATATTTTAGATGAGCCTTCTATTGGTCTTCATCAAATGGACAATGCTAAGCTTATTAAAGCTTTGAAAGAGCTTAGAGATTTAGGAAATTCAGTTATAGTGGTAGAGCATGATGAAGAAACAATGCTCGAAGCCGATCATTTGATAGATATTGGTCCTGGCGCTGGAAAACATGGTGGTGAGATAGTAGCTGCCGGTACTCCACTTAGTATTAAGAAAAATGCTAAGTCTTTGACCGGACAATATATGTCTGGTAAAAAATCTATCGCTTTACCAAAAAAATATAGAAAAGGAAATGGAAAGCTTTTGTCTATTTTGGGAGCTAAAGCTTTCAATCTAAAAGATGTTGATGTAGAATTCCCATTAGGTAAATTCATTTCTATTACTGGAGTCTCAGGATCTGGTAAGTCAACCTTGATGACTGAAATTTTAGCCAAGGCTTTGACTAAACATTTTTATAGAGCTAAAGATAAGCCAGGCGAACATCGAGAAATTACAGGCTTAGAAAATATTGATAAAGTTATTGACATTGATCAATCTCCGATTGGTCGTACGCCAAGATCTAACCCAGCTACTTATACAGGAGCCTTTACTTATATTAGAGATTTATTTGCTGAATTACCTGAAGCTCAGATTAGGGGCTATAAGGCTGGTAGATTTTCTTTTAATGTTAGAGGTGGGCGTTGCGAAAATTGTCAGGGTGATGGATCAATAAAGATTGAGATGAATTTTTTACCAAACGTATATGTAGAATGTAAAGAATGTCATGGTCGAAGGTACAATGATGAAGCTTTGGAAATTCATTATAAAGGTAAGGATATTTCAGAAGTATTACAAATGACAGCCGATGAAGCTATGAACTTCTTCGATGATATACCAAATATACATAATAAATTAAAAACTTTAGTAGATGTAGGCCTTGGTTATATCAAACTTGGTCAGCCGGCCACTACATTGTCTGGTGGTGAAGCTCAACGTATTAAGCTAGCCACAGAATTATCTCGTCGTTCATCTGGTAAGACTTTATATATTCTGGATGAGCCAACCACAGGTCTTCATTTCGATGATGTTAAGAGGCTCTTAGAGGTTTTACAGCGCCTAGTAGATAAAGGTAATACAGTATTGATCATCGAACATAATCTAGATGTAATTAAGAGCTCTGACTGGGTAATAGATCTTGGTCCGGAGGGTGGTGACAAAGGAGGATATGTGGTCGCCGCTGGTACACCAGTTCAAGTAGCTAAAGTTCAAGAATCTCATACAGGTAGATATTTAGATAAAATGTTTAAGAAAAAATAAAAAAATCCCCTAGCTAGGGGATTTTTTATTCTTGTAAAAAAGTATGTTTTTAAGTATTATAAAGCCATGAATGATTTAGAAAGAGCCATAATAAAAACAGTAGCTTTCTTCGATATTTTCTCTTATCCACTGACTGTTAGTGAGATTTTTAAGTGGCTATATAAACCACAGCAAAAGTATACTTTATCTCAGATTAGAGAGGAATTAAAGACCAGTAGTATTTTAAAAAAAGAGTTGAAAATTAAAGAAGGTTTTTATCATCTTAAAGATAGAAATCATA
The DNA here is from genome assembly GCA_018656065.1 of Candidatus Komeilibacteria bacterium. GTDB lineage: Bacteria > Patescibacteriota > Patescibacteriia > UBA1558 > GWA2-36-10 > XYD1-37-29. The sequence goes on from JABHZY010000001.1 coordinate 3,427, forward strand.
TACATCTCAAACGCAAACATAATAATAATTTAGCAGAACGCAAATTCCGTCGCTTAGTTTATTTAGCCAAAGTTTACCGTTTTATTCCTTTTGTTAGAATGGTAGCAGTTTGTAATTCTCTAGGTTATAGTAATGCCAGTGAAAAAAGTGATATAGATTTATTTATTATATCTCGTCGGGGCACTATTTGGTTAGCTAGATTTTTTTCTACACTGATTGTAAAGCTTTTAGGTATGCGTCCCAAAGAGGATAATAAAAAAGATACATTTTGTTTAAGTTTTTTTGTTGACGAAAGGTATTTAGATATAGAAAATAGCATGATGAATTCAAATGATATATATTATCCTTACTGGGTTAGTAATTTAATCCCAGTCTATAATCCAGATAATTTATATGAAAAATTTCTAGAGGCTAATAAGTGGCATAAAAAATATTTGCCAAATACTTACCCAAATCAGTTTTCTAAAGAAATTAAAGCTAATAATTTTTCTAAATTTTTTGGGATTTTAGCTAATTTTATTTTTAACCCACCGATTATAAAACGGTGGCTGTATAATTGGTATCGTAGTTTTCAAATTAAAATTATTGATAAAAATCTTAAGGCTTTGATAAATATTGATACTCGGGTTATAGTTAATGAGCGAATGCTAAAATTTTACTCTAATGATAATCGAGAATTATTTGCTCGTAGATGGAAAGAGAGAGTCCGTAAGATATTAAACAAATATAAACAATAGAATATTAATTTAATATTATGTTTAAAAAATGTAAACAAAAAATAAGCTATGAACAGATTTTTCAATTCCTTCTAGGCTTATTTGTATTACTTATACCTTGGCAGACTAGATGGCTTTTTTATGATTGGCCATTAGGCATAGAACTTTGGCAGTATGGACGTCTTAGTCTCTATGCTAGCGCTATAGTTTTACTTTTAGCTGGAATATTTTTTGCCCTCTCTCATAAAAAAGAACTTTATTTTTCTCGCTCCAAGTTTTTTTATGTTTTATTTGCTTATTCAATTATTGTTAGTTTCACTTCACCAGCACCCTTAGTTTCATTCTATTATTTGTTTCTCATCTATAGCGCAGCTTTATTTGCTTATCTAGTGAAATTTATTCCTAAAATTTTTGTTTATCGAGCCTTTTTATTTTCAGGTTTGATTCAAGGTCTTTTAGCAGTCTATCAATTATTTAATCAAAAAGTAGTTGCTAATAAATGGCTGGGCATAGCAGAACATTTACCATCTACCTTAGGAACTGCTGTAGTAGAAATTGGGGATCAAAGATTTCTTCGTGCTTATGGGGCATTACCTCATCCGAATATTTTAGGAGGCTTTTTATTTGTAGTTATATTTTTTGGAATTTATCTTTGGATTGATGTTTATAAAAAGAGTGAAGCAAATATTTTTAATAAATTTTTTAAAAAACCAAATTTTTGGAATTTAATTTTTATAGTAATAGCAATTATCACCAGTACCTACGGTCTTCTAGCTAGCTTTTCTCGCAGTGCTTTATTAGCCCTACTACTTAGTTTATTTTCCTTAGCTCTTATTAGTATTTTTAAAAGAAATTGGCTAACTGTTAGTATTATAGGAAAATATTTATTAATATTTTTTGTAATCTTTTGGACTTTTAATTCTTGGTTTTCAGGTGCTTGGTCAGCTAGAGTAGATATGAATGGGCGACTTGAGCAAAAATCAATTAATGAAAGAGTTAGTACTTTAGATCAATTAGGTTGGGATAATTATCAGACAGCTTTCTTTGGCCAAGGACTAGGTATGAATACCTTAGTTACGCTTAAAAAATATCCAGATCAACCGGTCTATAATGTGCAGCCAATTCATGACATATTTATATTATTATTTGCAGAGATTGGTTTAATTGGAGCATTTTTCGCTTTTAGTGTAGTTAGGAAAGTTGTTAAATCAGCTAATAAAATTGATGTCATGTCTACCAGTTTGATTATGGGTTTGGTGATTATTGGTTTATTTGACCATTATCTTTGGACTTCTTGGACAGGCTGGACTTTAATTGCTGTAGGTTTAGTCAATATGTATAAACATCATAAATAAATATTTTTTCGATATAGACTTTGCTTTATGAGTAATAGGAGGGCTTTTACCCTGATAGAATTAATATTAGTAATAGCTATTATTACTTTAATAGCTTCGGTTGTTTTTGTTGCTGTAAATCCAAGTAAAAGAATAGGTCAGGCTAATAACACTTCAAGGTGGCAAGATTTAAAAGCTCTCGCTGAAGCCTTAGAGCTATACGTAGCTGATGCTGGGCAGCTGCCTACTAATTCTACCATTGGTTTGGGAGATAAGATGGTTTTATGTAATTCAAGAACTACTTTAAGTTGTGATGGTCAAGACAGGGGGTGCATATTAGCAGAAGATAGTAATTTTTGGGGAAAATATATTGGTGATATTCCAGTTGATCCTCTCAAAAATGGTGTTACCGATACAGGATATTATATTACTAGATCTGAAGGTGGAATGTTGTCTTTAGGAGCTTGCGATTCATATTCTGATGATGAAATATTAGTATATTCAAATACACCTTTACCAGACTTTAGTATATCTTGTGCTGGTTGGTACTATGCTGGTTATTGTTGGTATATGGGGGCATTTGATGATAGTTGTGATGTTACTTGTGCTTCACACGGGAGTTGTTTAGCAGAAGATTGGAATGATGATACTAGTTGTACTATTGGATATCATTTTGTGCCTGGCGCTTCAAGTTGTAAGGGGGTTCTTAGCTCTTCTGAAATGCCTGGTTATGATAGCGGTGGAACTTTAAATTATCGCGCAGATAGCACTAGTCAAGATTGTGGGAACCGAGATTCAATTATTCGTAGGTTTTGTGCTTGTGAAAACTAAATATTATTGACATAAAAACTAAAATTTTGTAAGATGTTAGCACTCAAAAGTAATGAGTGCTAATATTATTTATAATAAAAATATGAATTTAAAACCACTTGGAGATAGAGTAATAGTTCAAGCTCTACCAAAAGAAGAAACTACCAAGGCAGGTATTATTTTGCCAGAGACAGTCAATAAAGAATCTAGACAAGAAGGCAAGATTGTAGCTGTTGGCAGTGGAGAAAAAGTATCAAAATTAGAACTTAGTACTGGACAAAAAGTTGTATTTTCAGAATATGGCGGTTCAGAAATAAAAATAGAAGGTGAAGAATATAAAATATTAAATCATGATGACTTACTCGCTATAGTAGAGTAATTTTTTAATATCCTTATTGTCATCTCGAGCGCAGTCGAGAGATCTAGCTAGATTTCTCCACTCACTTTGTTCGGTCGAAATGACAAAATAAATAATAAATTTAAATAATATATAAATATGGCTAAACAAATTATTTTTAATGAAGAAGCTCGTGCAAAGATGAAGCAGGGTGTAGATACTCTGGCAAATTCTGTCAAAGTTACTTTAGGGCCAAAAGGACGTAATGTTGTGCTTGATCGTGGTTTTGGTGGACCGACTATTACTAAAGACGGTGTAACAGTAGCTAGGGAAGTTGAGTTAGAAGATAAATTTGAAAATATGGGAGCGGAGATTGTGAAGGAAGTTGCTTCCAAGACTAATGAAGTGGCTGGAGATGGCACAACCACTGCTACAGTATTAGCTCAAAATATTATTACTGAAGGTTTAAAGAATGTAACAGCTGGCGCAGATCCATTATCACTAAAGCGTGGCATTGATAAAGCTACTGAAGTTGTGGTAAATAATTTGAAAAATATTTCCAAAGAAGTGGCTAATCAAGGTGAATTAGAGCAAGTGGCTTCTATATCTGCTAATGATAAAGAAATTGGCAAGATCATTGCTTCAGCTATGGAAGCAGTTGGTAAGAATGGTGTAATTACTGTCGAAGAATCTCAAAGTTTTGGGATTGAAAAAGAAGTTGTAGAGGGTATGCAATTTGATAAAGGTTATGTCTCTCCATATATGGTGACTGATGCCGAAAAAATGAAAGCTGTTTATAGTGATCCAGCTATTTTGATCACTGATGAAAAGATTTCATCTTTACAAGATTTATTACCACTTTTAGAATCTCTAGCTCAATCAGGTAAAAAAGAATTGGTAATTATTGCTGAAGACATTGAAGGTGAAGCTCTAGCTACTCTTGTAGTAAATAAAATCAGAGGATCTCTTAATACATTAGCTATTAAATCTCCGGGCTTTGGAGATAGAAAAAAAGAAATGCTTCATGATATTGCGGCACTTACAGGCGCTAAAGTTATTTCAGAAGAAGTTGGCCTTAAATTATCTACAGCTACTATTGATATGCTGGGCTCTGCTCATAAAGTAGTGGCTACTAAAGACAATACTACTATAGTAGATGGTCGAGGAGATGAAAATTTAGTAAAAGCTAGAATTTCTCAAATAGAGAATGCTATTAAAAAAGCCGAAGCTGATTTTGATAAAGAAAACTTAAGAGAACGTCTAGCCAAATTGACTGGCGGTGTAGCAGTAATCAAAGTTGGTGCAGCTACTGAAACTGAAATGAAAGAAATTAAAGACAGAATTGAAGATGCTCTAGCTGCTACCAAGGCTGCTTCAGAAGAGGGTATAGTAGTAGGCGGTGGAGTAGCGTATCTATTAGCTTTAGGAGTATCTAAAGATCTTGATGTTTCCGAAGATGAAAAAGTGGGGGTTAAAATTTTACAAAAGGCATTAACTTATCCGTTAATGCAGATTGCTTCAAATGCAGGCAAAGAACCGGGAGAGGTTTTAACCAAAGTTGTTATGGAAATAAAAAAAGGAAATAATAATTATGGGTATAATGCCAAAGATGACAAATATGAAGACTTGATCAAGGCTGGCATTATTGATCCAACCAAAGTGACTAGATCAGCTCTACAAAATGCAGCTTCTGCAGCTGGTATGTTTTTGACTACCGAGGCAGTTATTACCGATATTCCAAAACCAGAAGGCGAGGCCCCTGCTATGGGCATGGGTGGCGGTATGCCCGGCATGGGCATGGGTGGCGGTATGCCAATGATGTAATTTATAATATTAAACCCCCTTTATTGGGGGGTTTTTGTTTTGTCTTAAAAATGCTATTATATTCATATAGTAAATAATTAATAAAAATCTATGAAAATTAGACAAAACTTAACTAAAGTACTGTTTTTGAGCATATTCATGCTGACAATGGTATTTGCTTCTAATAATGCAGGAGCAACTCCAGAACCGGAGTTAATTTCTTCCCAACTAAATTATGAAGTAGGCACCCTGCTTAAGGCAAAAAATGGAAGCGGGGCTGTTTATCAAATAGGTAGTGATGGTAAAAAATATGTGTACCCAGACAAAGGAACTTTTGATACTTGGCATGATGATTTTTCTAAAGTAAAAGAAGTAAATTTAAGTGATTTAGATGAATACAATGATGGCGGAACTGTAACATTTCAACCAGCCACAAATTTTGTTACTCATCCTAATACAGCTAAAGTTTATTTGATTGGTGAAAATGGCGAAGCAGTTCATATTCCAAATGAAGCTACAGCCCGTAAATTTTATGGCAACGAATGGTATAAAATGGTTAGAGATATCGATCCAGGTATTTTCGCTATTTCTTATAAAGTAAGTAAAAAAACTTTAACCGAAGAAACTATACCGAATGGTTCTTTGGTCCAAGAAGATTCTGGTGATTATTATTTAATAGAAAATTTTACAAAAAGAAAAGTAAGCCCATCAGCTTTTGGGGTAAATGGTTTACATAGAAAAAATATTTTGAGAGTTAAAAAACTTCTTAGTCTTTATAACTCAGGTGATGATGTAGATGTAGAGGAAGAGGATATATCAATTTTTGATCCAGGAACTGATGATAATAAAGTATTGATTTGTCATAAGCCAACTGTAGCTAATGCTGGAGATGGTAGAACTATGAGAGTTTCTACTAGAGCTTTAGCAGCTCATTTAGCTCACGGGGATACTAGAGGAGCTTGTCCTAGCGACGATGATGGTGACGACAATGATTTACCTTCTTGTGATAATCCAACAATAACTTCTGGGACACCTCTTAGAACAAAATATTGGCAAGATTTAGGTTTAGATATTTCGGCTCATCCAGAAATTTATCAATATAAAATACAATGGTTTTCTGGTTATTGGTCACCATGGTTTACACCAGGATTAGATGACGTTGATTGGAAATTAAGTGATAGACGTGTTTGGTCATACTTTGAAGATCATAACTATCGTATTAAAAAATGTAATGCTGATGATGAATTGTTGCCAGATATTACAGTGAGTAATATTTCTGTAGTGCCAGCTAGTCCGATGATCAATGAGTCTACCACCATAACAGCTCATATAAAAAATAGTGGCAATGTGACTTTAACAGATGCTACTGGAGTTTTAAATGGTTTTAGAGATTTTGAAGATTTTGAGCACACTTCTTTACCAAATACTATTCCAGTTATAACAGAAAACGATCCATTTGAACCAGGAGACACTGTTTATATTACTTGGACAGCCCATTTTTCTTCAGCTGGAGAGAAAATGTTGTACAAGAAAGTTGATAATGCTAATGAATTAGCAGAATCTGATGAAACTAACAATACTTATACAGAATATGTTACAGTTTTAGAAGAAACCTCTACACCATTACCAGTTTGTGATCATAATGGTGATAGTCTTAGAGATTTAGCTGATCTTGCTATATTTGCTGGTTGTGTTGAAACTTTTGACGCCAACGGCGATGGAATGCATAATTTAGAAGATATAGCGCTCTATGGAGCTAATAATCAAGACGATGCTTGGTGTGCAAGTGATTTTGTATGTACTCCGCCGGTATTACAAACTAATAGTCTAGGAACTAACGTTTTGGCAATTTGTGATCATAATTTTGATGGAGTTAGAAATTTAAGTGATATTGCTATATTTGCTAGTTGTGTAGATACTTTTGATGCTAATGGCGATTATATTCATAATTTAGCTGATTTAGCGCTCTATGCAAGCTACAACCAAGATGATGTTTGGTGTGAATCAAATTTTGTATGTGTACCAGAAGAATTGGAAGTAGAGACAAATAGCGTGACTCCAGATACTCTACCAATTTGTGATCATAACGGTGATGGCCTTAGAAATTTATCTGATTTAGCTATTTTTGCTAGTTGTATGGATACTTTTGATGCTAATGGCGATGGCCTTCATAGTTTAAGTGACTTAGCGTTATATGCTAGTTATAATCAATCTGATGATTGGTGTGAAGTAGATTTTGTATGTACTCCTTAAATAGATATAGATATTGTGAAACACCCCGGAAAATTCCGGGGTGTTTTTAAATACTTGGAATTTTGGTATAATACAAGCATTAATATAAGCTTATGATTTTTAAAAGATCCAAACACAAAAAAGATCCAAACACAGGTTTAGAGTTTGAAGAATCTACTGAAATATGGGTAGCCGATTTTGGTCACCATAGCGTTGGCGTCGAAGAAGAATTACGTCGGCAAGTAGCTAAACTTAAACCGAAGGTTCAGGCTAGTTTTTCGTGGACTATAGTATCTATTGTTTTATTAGTATTCATTGTTATTACTGAATTATTTCTTAGGGAAATAGGCTTAAAAATGTATTGGTCTGAGCAAGTAATCTTTTGGGCTACTTGGGCTTGGCGTTTAATACTTATGATAGTTTGGTTACTACTAGCTCGCCTTAAATGGTTACTGGCTACTGATAGAATGTTTATTACTACTATTACTTCTTTTGTTTCGGCAGTCATTATTTTAGGAGTTATAAAAATAATTTATGTTAAATCAGCTTGGGCTTGGTTAAATTTTTTAGTAGAACCTATTTGGGTTGTATTAATGATAAGTTTTCTAGGAATATTGTTGATTAAATTTACAAAGAATAAAAACCAATAAACACATTCATGAGTATTAGAAAATTAAATAATATAGGTAAAAAGCAAATTAATCATTATTTGTTTTTTATATTTATTTTAGGCCTTACTAATGCACTTTATCAAATTGCTATTATTAAGCACTTATCAATAGGTAGTCCTTTTTCTTCCATTACTTTAATTGTTAATGTAATTATTAGTCTGACTTTATTCTCTTTAGGGATTGGTGCTTATCTTAGTAAGTTTGTGAATAGATCAAAAATGAATTGGATAGCAGGTTTATCAGCTTTAAGTGTGCTTATTGTTTTTGTTTTTTTATTAAAATTTTTACCATTACTATCTTTTGATCAGCCGCTAGCTATTTTTTATATTGTAGTACTACTTTCTTTACCTATGATACTCATGGGTATTTTGATTGCCAAGGTTTATCAAATATTTGTTGAGCATAAAAAGAAAATTGGACAACTTGTTTTTTGGCATACTATTGGCTTTGCTTTAGGCCAAGTTGCAGCTTATGCTTTCATAAAATTTATTGGGGCTAATTTATTATTTTTTGTAATATTTTTTATTTTCTTTGCTTTTTATTTTAAAAAGAAAATATTTATTCCTTTTATAGTAGCTGTAGTAATAGCTTTATTTTTTATTCCAATTGATGCTAAGTTAGAGAGCTTTAGAAATAGAGAAATGTTACTTTGGCCAAATACTTCAACTGCCAATCACCTTCATTCAGCCTGGTCTCCTTATGCTAAGATAGACGTTTTTGTTTTTGATGATTGTATAGCGGGTGTATATAATTATGGTCAACAGTGGATGACCTGTCAGGATAAGACAAAAGATTTTGAAATAAGAAGTGAGCTATATCCAGAATTAAAAGGTAAAATACTTTTGATAGGCGCTGGAGGTGGTATGGGTTTATCACAATTTGATGATGAGCAAGATGTAACTGGGGTAGAACTTGATCCAGTTGTAGTCGATATCATGAAGAATAAGTTTAGTAAATATAATAATAATTCATATAATAAATTTAATGTTTTAAATGCAGACGGAAGAGAATTTTTAGAAAGCACCACAGATAAATATGATTATATTATTTATGAAGGAGTGGATTATACTTTTGCTACTAAGTCGAAGAATTTCATAGAAGTTGAAAATTATCTTTATACTGAAGAAGGGATTGCTTTAGCCTTAAAAGCTTTGAAAAAAAATGGGGCTATGCTTTTAATCCAAACCTCGGGAGTAACTCCAATGTCGAGGACTATAGAGGCTATTCCAGAGGGTTATCTGGTAGACCTTCGTGAATATTTGCTAAATAAACCAATACCTTTTGGCGGATTTATTTTGACAGTTAGCAAAGATATTTTTACTTTCAATAATTTAAAAGAAATTTATAAAGAGCACTCTGATATTTTTTACGAATTTGATAGTCAGTTACCGATTACTGAAAAAATTACTGACAATAATCCATTTTTATATATTAATAATCAAATAAATATATCATCTTTGATTTATTATGCTTTAGCGTTATTTGTTTTAATTTTTTTACTTTTACTTTTCCTGCCTTTGAGAAATAGAAGCTCCAAGCTTTATTTCTTTTTATTAGGTATAGCCATGATAGTTAGTGAGTTATTTTTTATAACAGAACTTAGGTCTCTTTTTGGTGGATACATTTTGACTTTTATAATTTTTTCTTTAATATTTTTTGCCGGTTATTCAATTGGTAATTATTATTTTGATAGATTCAAAAAATATATTAATTTCACTCCTTTGATTTTGATTCTAGCTCTTTGGCTAGTACAATTTATACCATGGGGTTCTCATACTTTAATTAAATTATTATTTAGTATTTTTTTATTATTACCTCCAGCTTTATTTCTAGGTATGTTTTTCCCATTAGCTCTTTCTAAAATCAAAGCCAAAGAAGTACCTTTTGTTTACATGATAGATTCACTGGGTGTAGCCTTAGGATTTTTCTTATTCTATTTAACCTCTATATTATTTGGGTTTATATTTTCTTTTATATTAGTGATATTGCTTTACGTTATTTTGCTAATATTACTTAGAAAGTTTAAATATTAGAATAGAGTATCAAATTTTCTCATTTTGTTTTATAATATAGATATAAAGTTTAAAATAAATAATAAAAAATATATGGAAGTAGACAAAAAAGACGTAGAAGAAAATGGTGTGATGGCGGCTCTTAGTTATGTTTGGGTGCTGTGCTTCATCCCATTGTTTTTAAAAAGAAAATCAAAATTTGCCCAATTTCACGCTAAACAAGGTTTGCTCCTATTTGGTGTAGAAATATTAGGCAGCTGGTTTTTTCCTATTCCTATTATTGGCTGGGCACTGGGTTTAGTAGTAATGCTGTTGGCAATATTGGGCGTAGTGAATGCTTTAAGTGGTAATCTTTGGGAGATGCCTTTTCTAGGTAGGTATGCCAAAAAAATGAAATTTTAATTTAAAAATAAATATTTAAAAATAATATGGCAAAAAAGAAAAAACACATTTTGTGGTTTAAGGAAATCAACAATAAAGATGTACCGAAAGTTGGAGGTAAAAATGCATCTTTAGGAGAAATGTATTCTAAACTCACATCGAAGGGTGTAGCAATACCAAATGGTTTTGCAGTTACAGCTCAAGCTTATGATTATTTTGTAACTACTCAAGGAGTCAAAAAACAAATCAAAGAAATCTTAGCAGACCTCAATACTCATGATATTCATAATCTACAAGATAGAGCTAAAAAAGTTCGACAAGCAATACTCAAAGCAGAATTTCCAGAAGATTTGAGAGAACAAATTGTTGCAGCTTACAAAACATTGTCCAAAGAATTCAAAATGAAAAATGTAGATGTAGCTGTACGCTCATCTGCTACTGCGGAGGATTTGGTAGACGCTTCCTTTGCTGGCCAGCAAGACACTTATCTTAATATTGAAGGTGAAGAAGAATTACTTGATGCCTGTCGAAGATGTATGGCATCACTCTTTACGGACCGTGCTATATCATATAGAAGTGACAAAGGTTTTGATCATTTCTCAGTCAAGCTTTCTATCACAGTACAAAAGATGGTGCGTTCTGATCTGGCTACTTCTGGAGTAATGTTTTCTATTGATACAGAATCAGGCTTTAGAGATGCGGTACTTATTAATTCTATTTATGGTTTAGGTGAATATATCGTCCAAGGCATGGTTAATCCAGATGAGTTTTATGTACATAAGCCAACCTTGAAGCTTGGTTATAAACCAATTATTTCTAAGAGTGTAGGCTTGAAGAGAAAAAAGATGGTTTATGATAGTAAATCCAAAAACAATGTAAAAAACATGCCAGTAGCCAAGAAAGATCAGGCTAGGTTTTCTATTACAGATAAAGAAGTTTTACAGTTAGCTACTTGGGCTGTGCAGATTGAAGATCATTATAAAAAGCCAATGGATATGGAGTGGGCTAAAGATGGTCGCACAGGTAAATTGTATATTGTTCAAGCTCGTCCAGAGACAGTGCGTTCTCAAGATGATCCAAATGTTTTGATTGAGTACAGTCTAAAAGAAAAAGGTAAAATAATAGCAGTAGGTGCTTCAGTCGGGCAGAAGATTGGGCAAGGTAAAGTACATATTATCAAAGATGCTAAAAATATAGATAAATTCAAAGCCGGTGAAGTGCTAGTAACCGAGATGACTGATCCAGATTGGGAGCCAATCATGAAAATAGCTGGTGCTATAGTCACTAACTCAGGTGGTCGTACTTGTCATGCTGCTATCATCTCTCGTGAGATGGGTATTCCTTGTGTAGTAGGTACGGGTAATGGAACTGAAAAATTGAAGAATGGTCAAAATATCACAGTGTCTTGTGCTGAAGGTGAAAAAGGCTTTGTATATAATGGTTTAGTAAAATATGATGTAAAGAAAACAAATTTAAAAAATTTCAAAAAATCCAATACTAAAGTAATGATGAATATTGGTAATCCTGAAATGGCTATGGCTCAATCATTTATCCCAAATGAAGGCGTTGGTTTGGCCAGAGAAGAATTTATTATTTCAAATTATATTCGTATTCATCCTTTAGCACTTCTTAATTTTTCAAAATTGAAAAATAAAAAAGATAAAAAATTTATCGAAGAACATACAGCTGCTTATAGCTCTAAGCCACAATTTTTTGTAGACAAGCTTGCTGAAGGCGTAGCTCGTATTGCTGCTAGTTTTTATCCAAAAGATGTGATTATCAGATTGTCTGATTTCAAATCAAATGAATATGCCTCTATGATTGGTGGCGCTCAGTTTGAGCCAGATGAAAGAAATCCAATGATTGGTTGGCGTGGCGCTAGTCGTTACTATAGTCCAAAATATTTACCAGCTTTTATACTAGAATGTAAAGCTCTGGTCAAAGTACGAAAAGAAATGGGACTTAAAAACCTTAAAATTATGGTGCCATTCTGCCGTACTATAGAAGAAGGTAAAAAAGTCTTGAAGATTATGGCTGACAATGGACTTAAGCGTGGTGTAGATGGATTAGAGGTTTATGTAATGTGTGAAATTCCATCTAATGTAGTTTTAGCAGATCAATTTTGTGAAATCTTTGATGGCTTCTCAATTGGTTCTAATGATTTAACTCAACTTACTTTAGGAGTAGATCGTGATAGTGAATTAGTATCTCATGTTTATGATGAGAGAAATGATTCGGTCAAAGAATTAATTGGCTATGTCATCGAGACAGCTAAGAAGCATCATCGTAAGATTGGTATTTGTGGACAAGCTCCATCTGACTTTCCAGATTTTGCTCAATTTTTGGTAGAAGAGGGGATTGATAGTATATCTCTCAATCCTGATACAGTGATTAAAACTATGATAGCTATTAAACAAACCGAAGCTAAAAAGAAACGGAAAAAATAGATATTAAAAAATTCCCCGTCCATTCGGCTTTGCTCAGGACGGGGAGTTTTTATTTGTGTTTAAAATTATTTATATTTGGCGATGGAGGTGGGATTTGAACCCACGAGCCGTTTAACACAACTACTGGTTTTCGAAACCAGCGCTTTCAACCACTCAGCCACTCCATCGTAGTGATAAGCTATTTTATAGAGCGCTAGCCCACAGAGGAATAGTGATAATAGATAGGGTAGTGGAGAGTACTATGGCACGGGCAATAAATTGCTTATCTAGACCAAATTTGTCTGCCAAGGCAAAAGGAGTAATAGCTAGAGGCATGGCGACCATAATCATAGAGGGAATATATTTATCCAGGTCAGTGGCAAATATTTTTAGGGCTAGATAGAATGCTCCTGGTGATATAAATAGAGTGATAACAGTAAAAGTTATTGCCAAGCGCCATTCTTCAATTTTACCAATTTTGGATTTGCCAATAAATAAACCAATAACTACTAATACTATAGGAGTGACTGATCCGGCCAGCATATCCAGAGATGTTTTTAATATTCTAGGTATATTGATATCAATTATAGCCACTAGCAATCCCAATATGACAGCCACTAGCAATGGATTTTTAATTAAATCAAGACCAATGTGTTTGATAATGTCTTGCTTCTTTTTTTTGCGTAGTAATTTACCAATCCAGCTTTGCCGACTAGTCACAGTATAGTCTAAAAATCCTAAGCCAACAGTAAATAACCAGAATAAGTGTACTCCAATAATTAGGCTAGCGTCAGGTAGAATTTTTGGTCCATATATTTGAGCTAACACTGGGATACCAAGATAAGCAATATTACCAAAGGCTAGGCAGATAAATAATGTCTTAACGACTTTTTGTTTTAGGTTCAATATTTTACCTAAAATATATATTAGAGCAAAACTTGATAATAAAAATAAAGAATTAATTAATATAATATTAGATTGACCAGATAGAGATACTTTGGCTAGTGATGTAAATATTAAAGCCGGCAGGCCAATATTAAGGGCGAAAGAATTGAGTACTCTTGGCCAATGTTCATCTAAGTTATACCAACCTTGTATAATAACGCTAGCAAAGATTATTAAAAATAATGGCACAATAACTATAAATATTTCAAACATATATAATGATTATTAGTTAATATAAATTATTTTAGCATATATAATAAATATTGACTAAAAGGTCAATAAAATCTATACTGTAAATCGTAATTTTAGAGAATAAAATTTAAGGAAGGGTGGCTGAGTGGTCGAAAGCGCTACCTTGGAAAGGTAGTGAACGTGTAAGCGTTCCGCAGGTTCGAATCCTGTCCCTTCCGCCATTCGACTCCGTCCCGCTAAACGGGACTCCGCTCATGGTCTTCGACCACGTTTCGTTATTAAAATGGTAATTGTCGAATGTCCTGAGTGAAGGAGTAAGGCAACTGAATCGAAGGGTATGAAAATTTAAGTAAACAAAAAACAGCTTTGGAATTTCCAGAGCTGTTTTTATAATAAGCTATTTTTGCTTTAGTTATTATTGGCTCCTGTCTTTCGGTTCTTTAAATGCTCCTCTTAAACTTCTTATAGCTTCAGCAAGGTTTTCTCCAAGTTGTGGAATTGTCTTTGAACCAAATAGTAATACAATAACTCCAATAACGATTATTAATTCTTTTGGGCCTAATCCAAACATAAAATTTGATTATTAACTTATTAGATGAAGATTTTTAAACCTTCTTTTCATCAGTACTGTCGGCGCTTTTAGCTTCATCGACACTTCTGACACTATCATCATTCTTAAATCCCCCTCTGAGATTTCTAATGCCTTGTGCAATACCTTCTGCAAGTTCTGGAATTTTCTTTGAACCAAAAAGTAAGACAATGACAGCAGCAATAATTATGAGTTCTTTTGCTCCTAATCCAAACATAAGATTAAATTAAATTATTAATAGCATCTTTATTATACACCATCAGTTGACGGGAGTAAAGAGATAATAATAAGCCTAAAAATAGGGTTTTATATTGACAGTGTTAACAACTAGTTCTATTAGGTGAGGTAGATTTTAGTTTAGGGTTATCTTTGTTTTTATGCTATAACGATTATTTATTTAAAACTGAGAAATTTACTATAATAAATTTGAAAAATTTCACATAAATGTTTTAATATGGTAAAATTTACAAGTATATTTATATGTGTGTCTACATGCACATCTATATTTATATGTTTGGTAAAATATATATATTGGGCAAAAATCAATGTTTGGTAACAAAAATAAAATAGGTTTTTTTTCAGCAAAAACTTCTAAAAAGGTAGCTTCTTCGCACGTGCCTTTAAATTTGCAAATAACAGATGGAATGCCTTTGCGAATAATAGATGGAATGCCGGCAGATGGAATGCCAGTAGAAGGAATGCGAATAGATGGAATTATTAGAAGAAAAAGCTTGATTAAAGAAGAGCTAAAGATAGAAGAAGAAAAGTCAACAATAGAAAAAATTGATAATAGAAAAAGAACGTTTTTGAAAACGGCAGGCTTTGCTGGGGTTGGCCTAGCTGCTTCTACTTTACTTCCAAAAAAGGCCGAAGCATACGTTGCTGGTAGCACTCCGACTTCCAACGTAGTGGGACTTAAAAATATAGCTAATGATAAAATCAATCCCGCTACTGAAGAAACAGCCGCGTCTTTATTAAAGACTTCAGATTTGACCTTTGATGCTGGATCTTTGGAAGTTAAAGTTACTTCTATACCTGCTGGTGCTGGTGCTAGTAGTTTTAGTGATTCAGGAGATGTAGCAAGAAGCGCTCTGGTTGATGGTGATAGACATGTACAAGTTGATGTTTTAAGTTCGGCCTTACCAACAACGGCCTCAACCGAAACTACACTTCAAACTATTTCATTTGGTGGATTCAAATTTGCTTTACGGATGGTAACAGATGGTGATTATGATTATCTAGGCGAAGCAGCTATTGGTTCTGGAACTTCGTCAGCAGTTTGGCGTGTGAAAAGGATCGATTATGCTTCTGGTGTAGTTATAGTGTGGGCTGGCACAGGAGCCTTTGACCAAATTTGGGATAATTATGCATCTCTTACTTAATAGTTTAATTTAGTTTTATGTTTGGATTAGGCGCAAAAGAAATCCTAATCTTAAATGGCTTAATCGCCCTGCTTTTTGGTTCAAAGAAAATTCCAGAACTTGCAAAAATTATTGGCGATACTGTTGTACGTTTAAAGCATGGAACTGTAAATGAAAAAAGAGATATAGTCAATAAAACAGATGTGATAGATCAAAAGAAAGACACTTCTAAAAAAACGAATAAAGTGTCATAATAAGCTCTTTATAATACTTTACTCTAGTCATCTGATGGTGTATAATATAGGTATTATTAGTTTAATAATTTAATTTAATTTAATTCTATGTTTGGATTAGGCGCAAAAGAACTTATAATTATTGCCGGTATCCTTGTTTTGCTTTTTGGCGCAAAGACAATTCCAGAACTTGGAAAGAATGTTGCTGAAGCTATAAGAAATTTAAGAGGGGCATTCAAGGACCCAGTTAATGAAGACAAAAAAGATATTGAGAGATAATAATTTTTTATTACTTAGTGTCTTTTTAGTTTGATTTATCTATTTAAGTACACGAAAAGACTCTTTTTGTGTAGGGTAAAATTGTGAGAATATTTTTTTTAAAAAATGAAATAGTCAGAGTTTTTTTAAAGTGCTGTTTTATTTTGCTAGGATTTTTTTCTTTTATCAGTATTGCTAACGCAATTGAAACATATGAACCCCTTGAGACTATTACAATAGGAGAATTTATATACAATGATGATTACACTCCAACTATGGATGATTGTACAATTTCAATATATCCGCCTGGAGGTGGGGCTCCTCTAGTTGATACAGTTACGACAACCGCTAATACTACTGGCTGGCATTATTATTCATATGTTACTCCAGCAACAGAAGGTAAATATCCAGCATTTCTAACATGCGGAACAGAAGCTGGTGGAGATCTTCTTAAAATGGATAAATCATTCATTCTTAAATCTTCAACCATAGCAGAAGATGTATGGACTTATGCTACTCGTACATTGACAAGTTCTGCCCCGCCCCAGGTCATCATTCTAAACATGGAAGATGTTGTTATTCCTGAAATAAGTGCTAATGTTCGTATCACAAATGAAGGTTTTGCTAGTTTTGAGTATCAATATGAATGGTGTGTGGTTACTAGTTTTAGCAATGATTGTGGAGGAGGAGATGATGTCTATTATGCTTCAGCGGCAAAGTTGATCGACCCAGGTGAAGATTTTGATACAACTCTTACAGCTACGGTGCCAGTAGAGGGTAATTATTATTTCAAAGTAGCTGTGTATTATGGTGTTGGTGAAAAATCACGCGCCTCCAGATCTTTCACTGCTGAAGCCGAAAGCAGCGGTGGCGGCGGCGGTGGCGGCGGCGGTGGTGAAGATCCACCACCACCAGTAGATTCCTGTACAAAACGCGGAGACTTTAATAGTGACTTAGAAGTAAATTCAATTGATTTTTCCATCTTACTTTACTATTGGAAGTCTGAACCACCATTTGCAAATATTTGTGTAGATATAAATGAGGATGATGAAGTGGATTCAATTGATTTCTCGATAATGCTGTACGAATGGGGGAGTTAATCATTATTAATAAATAAAGTAAATATGAAGAAATACAATTTTACAAAATATTTGTTATTACTTCTAGCTGCAGTTTTTATTCCTAATATGGTCTCTGCTGCAAATATTTACTTTGAAACATCAAAAGATACTGTTTCAGTCGGAGATACATTTATAGTAAAGGTCAACCTTGATTCTGAAAATATTGATATAAATAGCGCAGAAGGAAACATTTTGATTGGGACGCAAAATAATGATTTTATAGTTAATGATTTTATTTTAGCAGAATCTTCTTTTACCCTATGGCCTCAAACTCCTTTTCTTTCCCAAGATGGTAATAGTATTTATTTTGCAGGAGGAGTTCCAGGGGGTATAAATGCCAATAAAATCAATTTATTCAATATTATTATTGAAGCTAGTGAAGAGGGAGGTATAAGATTATCTCCTGAAAATGTGATTGCTTTTGCTAATGACGGGCAAGGCACAAAGATTCCCGTCGGAGTTAATGATTTAATAGTTAGGGTAGATCCTAGAGATATTGATGACGTAGTAAGTAATGAATGGCTTGATTTGGTAAATCAAGATACAGAAAGTCCAAGTGTTCTACTAATTAATATAGGAAGAGAGGCGTCTGTTTTTGAGGGAAAGAGATTTGCATTTTTTACAGCTATAGATGAGCAGTCTGGCATAAGTCATTTTGAGGTTTCTGAAGATGGAGCGCCAGTAGTTAAAAGTGGTAACATGTATGCTTTACGAAACCAAGATGACGATAGTGTCCCTAACTTAGTAGTAACTGTCTATGATAATGCTGGTAATAAGAAAACTGTTACCTACAAAGCACCAGATAAAGAATCAGATTTTACAGTCTTGGGTACCCCCGTTAGCTCTACTACAATTTTACCTTTAATTTCTATAGTAGTAGTTATAATATTAATATTATTATTTTCATTTATCGTTAGAGCAAAAAGAAAAAACAAAGAATAATGTTTAGATAGAGCAAAAAGAAAAAACAAAGAAAAACAAAAACAATGCTTAACTTGATCAGCAAATTTAAAATTAGACACTTTTTACTCATGCTTTTATGTGTGGTAGCTTTGTTGTCTTTTGCCAAAAAAGCTGATGCTGCAACCTTGTTTTTCTCTCCGAGTACTGCAAATGTTTCCGTGGGTAATATAGTGTCTGTTAAAGTCCTTGTTAATACATCAGGTGAACCAATAAACAATGCAGAAGCAGTTATTCAATTTCCTCCAGATTTATTAGAAGTTGTTTCTGTTAATAAGAATGCTTCCATTTTTTCTTTATGGGTTGAATCACCTACTTTTTCTAATTCATCAGGTATTGTAAAATTTAATGGTGGAGTCGCAAATCCAGGTTTTAATGGAAGTGGCGGTTCTCTCACATCAATTACTTTTAAAGCCAAGGCTCCTGGAACTGCGTCGCTTCTTTTTTCAGATGCTGCGGTACGAAAAAATGATGGTTTAGGAACAGATATTTTGACTTCAATTAGTACCGGCACTGTTAAAATTAATGTTGTCGAGGAGCCGGATCCTGAACCAGATCCTGAGCCGGATCCTGAGCCGGATCCTGAACCAGATCCTGAGGAACCTGATCATACAGGAACACCTCTGGCCCCACAAATAGAATCTTCTACCCATCCTGATTCTAATTCTTGGTATGCAGTGAGTATTCCAGAATTTAATTGGAATTTATCAGCCGGCACTACAGCTGCTAGATTATTGGTTGGAGTAAAGCCTCAAGCTTCTCCATCAGTTACTTATGTGCCAGCAGTTAGTGAAAAAACATTAGAGGCTTTAGATGATGGTACTTGGTATTTCCACGTGCAACTTAGAAATTCTCGCGGTTGGGGAGATGTATCACATTTTAGATTCCAAATCGATACTGAAGATCCAGAATATTTCAACATGGAATTGGTGGATGAAACAGATTTAACTAATCCAACCCGTAGCTTTACCGTTGATGCTCACGATGTCACTTCAGGTGTTAGCCATTATACAATACAAATAGATAATGGTGATGTTATAGAATGGTATGACGAAGGAAAAACAAAAATCTATACAACTCCAGTACTAGGTCCAGGTAGACATGCTATAATTGTTAATGTTTTAGATAGGGCTGGTAATTTCCTAACTAATTTTGAAGAATTTGTTATTGAGCCATTGACTCCACCAACTATCACTGAATATACTGAACAATTAACCAATAAAGATCTTTTTGTAGTAAAAGGTGAGAGCTATCCAGATTCTAAGGTAGTCATTTGGTTACAACGGGGAGCTACTGAACCACAAAATTATATAGTTAAAACAGATAAAAATGGTAGATTCAGTTTTGTAGCGGAAGAAAAATTGAAAGATGGTATTTATCAATTATGGGCTGAAGTGATTGATGAACGAGGGGCTCGTAGCGAAGCAAGTGAAAAATTGAGAGTTCTGGTACAACCTACTAAGTTGTGGCAAATAGGAGTTATGACCAGTAATGTTCTGTCTATGGTAATTCCATTGATAGCCCTACTGTTCCTATTAGTATTTATGGTTTGGTATTTCTGGTTGAAGTTGATAGTACTTCGTCGTCGAGTTAGACGTGAGGCTGATGAAGCTGAAATGGTTCTACATAAAGAATTTAGGGAACTTAAGAAACGTTTAATGGTACATATTACTACCATAGAAAAGACTGGTAAAAGACGTAAACTAACCATTGTAGAAAAAAGACTGGCCACTCAATTGAAGAAAGAATTAAATGTGATTGAAGATAAGATAGAGAAAGAAATAGAAGATATTCAAAAAGAAGTTAAATAGTATAAAAACAACCCATTCGACTTTGCTCAGGGTTGTTTTTATTGTGATTTTGCGTTAAAATTCACTTACTTATGAAAGTAAATAATAATAAAAAAGTATTAGTTTCCGGGTCTATAGTCTATGATCGGATTATGGTTTTTCCAGGGCTATTCAAAGACCATATATTACCTAATCAAACACATATCCTCAATGTCAGCTTTACTTTGCAAAGGACTGATGAAAGTTTTGGTGGTACCGCTGGTAATATCGCTTACAATTTAGCTTTACTTAGAGAATCAGCCACATTATTAGGATTAGTAGGGCATGATTTTGGTCGTTACGCTAAATGGCTTCAGAAAAACAAAATTGATTTTTCTCGAGTTGATCAATCCAAAAATGATCCTACAGCCAGTGCTTATATTATGACTGACAAGGCTGATAATCAAATTACCGGATTTTATCCTGGGCCGATGGATGTTAAATATTGTTCACTGGTTAGAAAAATTAAAAATCCGTCTTTAGCTATTATTTCTCCAGACTTCAAACCTCGCATGATGGCCTATGTCAGATTGTATAAAGAATTGGGGATAGATTATATCTTTGATCCGGGGCAACAAGTCATTTCCTTTACAGGCGCAGAGCTCAAAAGACTAATCAAAGGCGCTAAAGTATTGATTGGTAATGACTATGAAATTAAGATAATATTGGATAGATTAAAAACTGATGCAAGCAACTTGCAAAAACTAGTAGATATACTTGTTATCACCAAAGGAGCTCAAGGTTCAGAAATATATTCCAAAGACAAAGCCATAAAAATAAAAGCAGTCAAAGTCAAGCATATTATTGATCCAACTGGAGCCGGAGATGCTTATCGAGCGGGATTAATCAAAGGACTTACTTCTGGAACTAGTTTACAGAAAGCTGGACAACTAGCTAGTACTATTGCTGCTTATGCTGTAGAGAAGCAAGGTACTCAAGTCCATAAGTTTACATTAAAAGAATTTACTAATAGGTATAAAATAAATTATAAATAAAAAATATGAAACATCACGTTAAGAGTTTGAAATTAGCCGAAGAGGGTAAGAAAAGAATAGAGTGGGCAGATAATGATATGCCTGTACTTAGAAATGTTAGAGCTAAGTTTGCTAAAGGAAAACCGTTTAAAGGACAAAAAATGTCAGCCTGTCTTCATGTCACAGCTGAAACTGCTAATTTGGTCAGAGCTTTAAAGGCTGGTGGAGCAGATATATTATTAGTAGCTTCTAATCCATTATCTACTCAAGATGATGTAGCGGCTGCTCTAGTAAAATATTATAAAATACCAGTTATGGCTATTCGTGGTGAAGATAAACAGACTTATTATAAACATCTAAATGCTGCTTTAAGTCGTAAGCCAGTTATTACTATGGATGATGGAGCAGATCTTATTTCATTACTTCATAAAAAATATAAAGCTTGGGCACCAAATGTAATGGGCTCTATGGAAGAAACTACTACTGGTGTTATTCGTCTTAAAGCTATGGCTGCTGATGGAAAATTAGAATTACCAGTTATTGCTGTAAACGATGCTCAAACTAAAAACATGTTTGACAATCGTTATGGCACTGGTCAATCTACAGTAGATGGTATTATTCGAGCTACTGATATGTTAATGGCTGGTAAATATGTAGTAACTGCTGGTTATGGTTGGTGTGGTCGTGGTTTTGCAATGCGTGCACGAGGGATGGGAGCTAAAGTCATAGTAACCGAGGTTGATAAGATTAAAGCTCTGGAAGCTGCCATGGATGGTTTTGATGTAATGCCAATTAAAGATGCCGCCAAGATTGGAGATTTATTCTGTACTTTGACTGGTGATATGCATGTTAT
Source organism: Candidatus Komeilibacteria bacterium (assembly GCA_018656065.1). GTDB lineage: Bacteria > Patescibacteriota > Patescibacteriia > UBA1558 > GWA2-36-10 > XYD1-37-29. The sequence continues at coordinate 25,464 of JABHZY010000001.1, forward strand.
TCGTCCAGAACATTTCAAGCTTATGAAAGATGGAGCTATGGTTTGTAATTCAGGTCACTTTGATATAGAAATTGATATAAAAGGTTTGAAAAAAATATCTAACAAAGTTAAAAAGAACGTTCGTAATTTTGTAGATGAATATACAGTTGGTAAAAAGAGAATTTTTGTTTTAGCTGACGGTAGGCTTATCAATCTAGCTGCTGCCGAAGGACATCCAGCCTCTGTAATGGATATGAGTTTTGCTACTCAAGCTTTGGCTAGTGAATACGTTGTTAAAAATTATAAGAAATTAGATAATCAAGTTTATTACGTACCACAAAATATAGAAGAGAACGTAGCTGACCTGAAGTTAAAATCAATGGGTATAAATATTGATAAATTAACTCCCGAGCAAGAAGAATATCTTTCTTCTTGGAATATGGGAACATAAATATAAAAGTATTTATTATTGTCATCTCGACCGCAGTGGAGAGATCTAGATTTCTCCATTCGCTACGCTCAGTCGAAATGACAAACAATAGGAATTAGTAACATAAATTTTTAAACGAGATGAGATTGGCGCTTAAAAAAGGTTTTTCATTCGGACTTACTTCTGGAATTATTACTACCTTAGGACTTATGGTGGGACTTTTTTCAGGCACAGCTTCTCAGCTAGTTGTTATGGGAGGAATATTAACTATTGCTGTAGCTGATTCTATGTCTGATGCTTTGGGTATTCATATGTCAGAGGAATCAGTTAATGATAATCATTCTCAAGTTTGGGCTACTACAATTTCTACTTTCATTACTAAATTTATTTTTTCACTGACTTTTGCTATTCCAGTTTTATTGTTTAATCTAAAAACTGCAATTATAATTAGTATTGTCTGGGGATTACTTTTGTTGGTAATAATTAATTATAAAATGGCTATAGCTAAAAAAGAAAAACCAGCCAAGTTGATTTTTGAACACGTATCTATTGCTATTTTAGTTATCATCGTTACTTATTTAATTGGTATTTGGACTTCGATAGTATTTAAATAATAATTAATTAAAACTATGGATATTTATACATTTGTTGGCATCTTAGGCTTAGTGATTATTTCAATTGGTGTATTTTGGCAAAAGAAATACATTGAGGATTTACTTTATATGATCGGTGGTGCATCTTTATTTTTATATAGTTATCATATTAATGAATGGATTTTCATTCCTTTTTCCGCACTATTTGTAATGTCAGCTTTAGCACATTTAGTTAGAACAATTTTACCTAAAAAGGTTGATAAAATAGTTGATAAAATAGATTCTAAAATAGAAGACAATCAATCAAATTTAGGTAAATAATATATTTAATTAAATTAACCTACACATATATGGCCATTAAAAAAGAAAAATTAATAGAGCTCCTAAATAAAGATTTGGAATTGGAATATAGCGCTGCTATCCAATACATCCAACATGCTGCTGTCATGACTGGCGCTAAGTATGGTGACATTATCAAAGAGCTTAAGGTGCATGCTAACGAAGAGATTGCTCACGCTTTAGTTTTGGCAGATCAAATCGCTTATCTAGGTGGTGTGCCCTCAGTAGAGGTAGAAAAAGTCTATGTTGATGCTAACAACGAGACTATGTTGGAGCAAGACTTGGCTGGTGAAGAAGACGCTATCAAGAGGTATAAAGAGCGCGTTGGGCAAGCCGAAGAGCTACAAGAATATGCTTTATCTCAACAACTTAGAACTATTTTAGCTGATGAACAAGAACACGCTATGGATCTTGAATCAGCTTTGGGTAAATAATATATCTAATTAAATTAATCTACAAACATATGGCAAGAAACGACGCAGCCAAGTATGCATTTTTTTATGTGCTATCTTTAGTGGCTTTGGTTTTTATGTCTGTTTCAGTCGGAATTATCTTTTTTCAGATTATAAACAAAGAGATAGTAGATCTAATTAATGAGTATAGTGGTAATTATAGTGATGGAGCAATGAAATTTGCTATTTCAGCAATCATCATCTCAGCTCCAATCTATTATTTTACTTCTAAACAAATCTATAAAAATCTTAGACAAGGTAAACTTGATGAAGAGGCTGGTGTACGAAAATGGTTTACTTATCTAATATTATTAGTGTCGGTGATAGTAATGATCGTTTGGCTGATTACCACTATTAATGGATTTTTATCAGGTGAATTAACTACTAAAGCTATTCTCAAAGCCATCGTTGCCTTATTAATATCTGGAATTACATTTTCTTTTTATCTTTATGATATCAAACGAGAGCATATCAAAGGTAAAAAAGATAAAATTATTCAAATTTATTTCTATGGATCTATAATTATAGTTTTGGGAGCATTTATATTTTCTTTATTCGTAGTAGAGTCTCCTGCCGAGACTAGAAATAAGAAATTAGATAATCGAGTGATAGATAATTTTTATAATATTGATGCTGGTGTAAATAGTTATTATAAAAAATATGAAAAACTACCAGAAGCTCTAGAAAATATAAAAGAAGAGTATAATCATATAACAGAAGCAGAGTTAACTAATCCAGTAAGTACAGAGGTTTATGAATATAAAATAATATCTGAAGATGAATATGAGCTTTGTACTACATTTTTATCTTCCAACGAGGATGATGCTGAAGATGAGTATGGGCGTTATCCAGACAAGATGTGGCTTCATGATTTAGGTTATCAATGTATATCTCAGAAGATTCAGGATCGACCTATGCCTAGAGATTCATTTGCTCCATATTAATATAAATATTCAGTTGAAGCTGATAATAATCAAAAATTATAAAAATAACACATTGAATAATCAGTGCGTTATTTTTTTGACTAAAGCTTAAAATTGACCTAATATAAGTACATGACTAATCACGTTGAAGAAATCAAAAATAAGCTAGATATTGTAGATATCGTCTCTTCATATATAAACCTCCAACAAGCTAGTGGTAATTTTAGAGCAAATTGCCCTTTTCATAATGAGAAAACCCCTAGTTTTATGGTTTCTCGAGAAAAACAGATTTGGCACTGTTTTGGTTGTGATAAAGGTGGAGATTTGATTTCTTTTGTAGAAGAATATGAAGGCATAGATTTTAAAGAAGCCTTAAAAATTTTAGCGGAAAAAGCTAATGTGCCATTAACTGGATTTTCTAGTGCCAAAAAAGAAGATCACTCTAAGCTTTATGAAATAAATAAAGAAGCTGCTAAATTTTTTCATAACATATTAGAACAAGATACAGAAGCAAGTAAAAAAGTTTTAAAATATCTTGATAAACGCCAAGTCAAAAAAGGTAGTATTATAAATTGGCAATTAGGCTTATCAAGTGAATCATGGGATGGCCTCTTAAGATATCTAGTAACTGAAGGATATGGCGAAGAGGATATTTTTAAAGCTGGTTTGATAGTTAAGAAAAAAGATAACAGTGGCTATGTTGATCGTTTTAGAAAACGATTGATGTTTCCAATTTCAGACACGCAAGGTAGAGTAGTGGCTTTTACTTCTAGAACTTTAACAGGCATTGTCTATGATGAAGAAGAGTTTGGAGGTAAATATATAAATAGTCCACAGACAGCTATTTATGATAAGAGTAAAACATTATATGGTTGGCACTTAGCCAAAGATGTTATTAGGCAGAAAAAATATTTAATAGTAGTTGAAGGTAATATGGATGTCATAGCCTCTCATCAGACCTCTGCAAAAAATTCGGTAGCAGTTTCAGGGACCGCCCTTACTTTAGATCATATCAAATTGATCAAGCGTTATGCCAATAATGTTATCTTAGCTTTTGATGGAGATGCAGCTGGCTCACGGGCCTCATTTAGATCTATATCACTTTGTTGGCAAGAAGATATGAACGTTAAAATATTAGTTTCACCAAAAGGTAAGGACCCAGCTGATATTATTAAGAGTAATCCGGATGAATGGCTACAGTTTATAAAAGATTCTATCCCAGTAATGGATTATTATTTCAAGAGAATATTTCAAGCCATTGATATTAATCGGGCTGATCACAAAAAAGTAGCTGTTCAAAAATTATTACCAATCATTAAGTATCTTAAAACAGAGATCGAGCAAGTACATTACCTTAAGATATTAGCTGATAAGTTAAATGTTCCTTTTGAAATATTAAAAAAGGACCTAGATCAAGCAACTTCATTTTTAGAAAAACAAGATACAGTTGTTCAAAAGGTAGTTCAAGACAAAAAAGACTCAGCTACTTTATTAGCTGAAAGAATATTCATGATTGCTTTTTTTAAGAATCAATATCTCGATAAATTGATTTCAGAGCTTGATCCAGATATGATAATAGAGAGCTTTCAAGACCTTTACAAGAAAGTCATTATTTATTATACTAAGCACCAGAATTTGGAAAAATTTGGAAATTTTGAAGAACTTAGTGATGAAGAGAAAGAAATGTGGATTCGCCTATCTATGTCAGGGGAAAAAGACTATAATGAAATAAAAGAGGTGGATTTGGCTAATGATTTTCAACATTTGATTTCTAGGCTAAAAAAAGAATCACTAGATATACAAAGACAAGGTTTGATAAATCAGCTAAGGCAAGCGGAGACATCTGATGATCAAGCTAAACAGGACGAAATATCACACAAAATAAATTTAATTAATAAAGAGGTTTATAAATTACAGAGCTAAAACATGCCTGTTAAAAAAACTACAACTAAAAAGAAGCTTACCAAGAAGAAGGTAGCTAAAAAGAACACTAGCGCAAAAACTAGTGCTAAAAAGCCAAAGGCTAAAAAGATTGTTGCCAAAAAAAAGGTAACAGCTAAAAAAACCACAGCTAAAAAAGCTGTCAAAAAAATTGTAGCTAAGAAAAAAGCGACTCCTAAGAAAAAACCAGCTGTCAAAAAGAAAGCTGCTGCAAGCCCTGAGCGAAGTCGAAGGGTTAAAAAGTCTCTACCCAAGATTAAAGCCCCCAAAGCTAAACTAAATGAAGAGGCGGCTGATCTTTTGATAAAGAAAGCGCATACTCGTGGTTTCATTACTGAAAATGAAGTCTTGCGTATTTTTGACAATTTGGAAGACTATGTACCTCAATTAGAGGAGTTTTTAGATTTGTTAGAAGATTTGGCCATTCAAGTAATTACTACCGAAGGTAGTATTTTAGATATGGCTGCTGATAATTCTGAATTATTATTAAATGCAGGTATTGGCAGTGATTCTAAACGAGGTGATCTGACAGATATTGCCGCCGATTCTATTCAAATGTATTTGAGGGAAATTGGTAAAGTTTCACTTCTAAAATCTGAAGAAGAAATGGCTTTGGCTAAGCGTAAGGAAAGAGGTGAGTTAGAAGCTAAGAAAAAATTAATAGAAGCAAATCTTCGTTTGGTAGTTTCTATCGCCAAGAAATTTACTGGTCGTTCACTTACTTTACTTGATTTAATTCAAGAAGGTAATATTGGTTTATTTAGAGCAGTAGAAAAATTTGACTATCGTAAGGGTTATAAATTTTCTACTTATGCTACTTGGTGGATTCGTCAAGCTATTACTCGTGCCTTAGCAGATCAATCTAGAACTATTCGTATTCCAGTGCACATGGTAGAAACTATTAATCGTTTCAATCAAGTTGAGCGTCGTTTGGTGCAAGAACTTGGTCGTGATCCATTGCCAGAAGAGATTGCTGCTGAAATGGGAGAAGAGATTGATAAGATTAGACAGATTATAAAAATTTCTCAAGAGACAGTATCCTTGGAAGCCTCAGTAGGTGATGACGATGAAGATAGTACTCTAGGTGACTTTATTGAAGATGAAAAGAATATCAGTCCAGACAGAGTGGCTGCTCTCAAACTTTTGGGAGACCATGTCCGTAAAGTAATTGGCGATTTAACGCCTCGTGAACAAAAAATATTAGAAATGAGATTCGGTCTAGCTGATGGAGTGGCTCATACTCTAGAAGAAGTTGGGCAAGAATTTGGGGTAACTCGTGAGCGTATTAGACAGATTGAAGCTAAAGCTTTAGAACGCATGAAAAAGCATGAAGATATGCGGAAATTACGAGATTATTAAAGATTTATATATTTAGCCCCGTCAATCGATGGGGCTATCGTATTTCTTCTTTCTTTATGATACTATAGACATATGTTTATTACAGCACATACATCAGCTGCATTGTGGATTAGCACTAGAATTACAGATCCTATTCTAGCTTTTATATTAGGCATAGCATCTCATTTTTTGTTTGATATGATTCCCCATGGTGATGAAAGCCTAGCTGACCACGTACAAGGAAAAAAAGAAAAATTTAAATATTTTATAAGAGTAGCTTTGATAGATATGATTTTAGCTACTATATTGGTTTATTTTTTTGTTAGTCATGGGCCAATAGTAGATCCCTATGTATTGTATCCGGCAGTACTGGGTACCTGGTTACCAGATATTGCCTGGATAACCATAGAATATCTCAAACTTAGCAAGCTTTATTGGTATATATATTTTCATAGCAAAGTGCACAATTTCTTTAACTGGCAATATTCTATAGTTTATGGAGTGCCATTCCAGATTATTGTTACTTTAGCTGTTTTAAAAATATCTTTTTAGTATAATATGAGGCTTTTCAAAAAATATCACCATCTTGGATCTTTGGCTCTGTGGTTGATTTTTTTATTTAGCTCAATTGTAATTTTTGGGTCAGTTTTGAATAATTTCTTTGCCTCTGATGACTGGCATTGGTTAAGTATTGCCAGAGACACTAGCTTTAATTGGCAAATATTTTTGACTAATTACGAAGGTCATCATCAAGGTGGTTCATATAATCCACTGCTAGTTTTATTTTTTAAGCTGGCTTATAATTTATTCCATAGTAATTATTTCGGCTATCATCTGATAAGTATAATTTTGCACGCTACTAATGGATTTTTAGTATATAAATTAGCTAGCCATTTATTTGAGTTAATTAATTTTAACAATTTTAAAAAACTAGCTATTTTGGCAGGTGGACTATTTTTGATTTATCCTATTCATGTTGAAGTAATATCTTGGATAGCAGCTTGGCCGCATCTCTGGGTAACATTTTTTTATTTACTAGCTTTAATAAACTATTTATCTTTTAGAAAAAATTATAAGTTTAAGAAGTTAATTTATTCACTAGTCTTTTTTAGCTTAGCTTTACTAACTAAAGAAATAGCTATTTCTTTGCCGTTGCTAATATTAATTTGGGAAATATATTTTTATTCCACAAAACAAAAATCAGCTATTAAAAATTATTATTATCTACCCCTTCGACTTCGCTCAGGACCTACGGCGGCTTATTTTATAATTTTAGCTTTATTTTTATGGCTGAGATATATTTCTATAGGTTTGATTTTTGGTTATTACGCCAGCTCTAGCCTTAGCCTGGCTTACTTAGATTGGATAGCGAATTTAGCGGTTTTTGGTGGGGATCTACTTAGTTTTGGCTTTTTGAGAACTATAATCTATAAAGCAGTTTATCATTATCAAGATTCAGTTGTAATTATTGTTTTAGCTGCTTTAGCTATTTATTTCTCATTCACTTTATTTAAGAAAAAGATTTTACAGGCAACTGGCTTAATAAGTTTATTATTTGTTATAGCGCCAGTATTAATAACAGGCTTACATCGAACTAGTTTTGGTGGCGAAAGGTATTTATATTTAGCTAGTATATTTTTTGTAATTTGGCTAATAATTTTATTAAAAGCTATTAGAACTAATTTAACAATTAACAGGTATGCATTAATTTTAATTTTTATATTATTTTTAACTATCAATGCTCATAAACTTAGTATTTGGCAAGAAGCTAGTAACCTTAGTCGGCAAATTGTAAACTCTTATCAAGATTTGGAAACTACTAATAATCAGAAATTTTTATCAGTAGCCCTACCAGACAATCTATCTGGCGCTGAAGTTTTTCGTAATAACCTTCAACAAGCTCTAGAAATTTATTATCCAGATAATCATCCTCAGATATTGCCAACCTTAGCTTATCAAGAAGTAAATAAACAAAATAAAAATACGCAGTTACTTAAATGGCGTCAAGATGAGCGAGGTTGGTTAGCTGAAAGTATAGATGGAGCTTTTGTAGTCACTGGGATTACTTCTATTACTATGAATAATGTTTATTGGGAATTGTGGAATTATAATTATCAAAACTATAAAGCCAATACTATTCGTTTAATACCAGATAGCGATAGTTTGGAAAAAATAAAAAAAGATGAACTGGGAATTCTCATCTTTGATCAAGGTGTTTTAAAAATACTAGACTAGTTATATATTCTCTCCAGCCGTATAACCAGTGCTCCAGCAAGATTGTAAGTTGTAACCACCAGTTGGGGCATCTAAATCTAAAATCTCTCCTGCTAAGTAGAGATTTTTTATTTTCTTTGATTGCATAGTTTTAGGATCTACCTCTTTAAGGCTGACTCCACCAGCTGTTACTATAGCTTTATTATATCCATACAAAGATTTTACGTTTAATTCAAAGTTTTTTAATAAATGCAGTAGTTTTTTTCTTTCAAGCTTGGTAATAGCATTAGCTTTCTGCTCAGGATCTATTTCAGACAATTTAATAATTAAAGGTATTAATTTTTTAGGTAATAAATCACCCAAGCTATTTCTAAATAATTTGTTATTGGATTTACTAAAATCATCTTGCAGGCGCTGATCTAAAGTTTTAAAATCTAGTTTTGGTTTATAATCAATGCTAAGTTTTACATCGCCTTGTTTTAAAGCTAGGCCAATCTGTTTACTCATGTCTAATATAATCGGACCACTCATACCATTGCCAGTAAATAAAGCTTCGCCAAAACGAGAGTCTATTTTTTTATTAGCTTGATAAATATCTATAGTTACGTTTTTTAAACTTAGGCCCTCTAGTTCTTTAATTAGTTTTTCTTTGATTAATAGAGGAGTTAAAGCTGGATTGGTATCAATTATTGTATGACCCATTTTTTCTAGCCATTTGTGAGCATCACCGCTAGAGCCAGTCATAGGGTATGATTTACCGCCCGTAGCTATAAGATATTTTTTAGCTTGTAATTCGCTCTTATCAGCCAAGACTATTTTTTCTATCAAGCCGGCCTTAGTGATTATACTTTTTATATTAATTTTATATTTTATTTTGACTTTATATTTAGCTAGATAATTTTTTAAAATATCTAAAACATCAAGCGAGGAGTCACTGACTGGAAAAACTCGATTGCCTCTTTCTACTTTGGTGGCCAAGCCTCTAGATTCAAAAAAATTGATAATATCTTGATTGCCAAAATTGTTTAAAGCAGAAAATAAAAAACGCCCAGGCTTACCAAAGATATCTACTAAGTTTTTAGTGTTAATTTCGGCGTTAGTAATGTTACAGCGGCCTTTGCCAGTAATTACTAATTTTATACCTAGTCTATCATTTTTTTCTAATAATAAAACATTAGCACCACGCTCAGCTGCTCGTCCTGCGGCCATCATACCAGCTGGCCCACCTCCAATTACTATCAAATCGTATATCATATATATAAAATATATTTTATCATTAAATAAACATGGCTAAAACTACCAAGCATGACAAAAATATGCCAAATCTCATGGAGGTCAAATTTTCTTTGGCGAGGTATAAATTCTTCTAATATAAAAAACCCAGCACCTAAAATATATAGACTACCGCCACCAAACAACCAGATCATAGCTCCTTTTGGCATCCATTGAGCTAGAGGATAAACAACAGTCAGCATCAGCAGACCTATCAAAATATACATTAAGGCAGATTGCCAAGATTTCATTTTAATACCTTTTGATTTTACAATAATACCCACTATAGCAATCAGCCAGATAGCAATTAGTAGTGACCAACCAGCCCCTCTATTATCAATAGTAAGACAAATAGGGGTGTAGGATCCAGCTATCAAAACAAATATCATAGCATGATCAATTCGTTGAGATATTTCTTTGATCCTAGTATCACGAGGCAAGATATGATAAAAAAAGCTAGAAGTATATAACATTACTAAGCTAGTTCCAAAAACAGCAAAACCTAGGAAATGCATGCCTGTTCCCTCGAGAATAGCTAAAATAACCATAGCCAGCATAGCAACTATAGCCAGTACTAGGCCTATTAAATGGGTAAAGGCACTGACTGGTTCATTGTTTAAATCAAATGGGTTGATTACCTCTTTCATAGTTTATATATTATCACAAAAATATAAAACAAAAAACACCTATTTTGTTTTGACATAAAATATATATCGTGGTATAAAGCATTGTCGCAATCTCGCGGCAATTAATGGAATAGGAGTATTTCAATGGCGAAGAAGGAGCAGGAATTTGTACCGGCCCATGAATGGGTCATCGGCAGGGTTGCCAACAGGGTCAAGGGTCTGAAGAGACTCAACGGGGACCTGAACAAGGCCAGTGCCTTCGCTAGCGTGTCTGCGGATTTCCGTCTGCTGACCGCACAGTTGCAGGGGATCATTGTCCCCGATAAGCATATCGACGAGGTCGTCGAAAAGTTGGTCGCCATACGGGAGACCACCAGCCGTATCCACGGTCTGGCCCAGGTCACTACGAGGCTGACGGACACCATCGACAGCCTGACCGACAGACAGAAGAAGTAGCGTCTCGCGACGCGGCCACCACGGCCATGGGGCCCCTGATTCTAGACAACATATCTAGATAGGGGGCTTCTCAATCACAAAAAACCACCTAGTTATCTCTCGACTTCGCTCGAGACTTTCAGAGGGTGGCTATTTTAATACTCGTTTTATTAAATTAAGGTGAATGTCTGATATTGAGGAATTGACTTGGGATAAAAGATTTTGTATTATAATACAGCTCTTGTTGATTCTGACGGAGCAGAATAGTTCATTTCAAGGAGGAAGACATGCTTAACTTGAGTAGAAGAGTCGGCGAAAAGATTAAGATTGGTGATGATATCACCATCCTTATCATTGAGATTGAAGGTCGCCAGGTCGTGGTTGGGGTAGATGCTCCCAGAAGCATCCCGGTCCACCGAGAAGAGATTTGGCAGGAGCTAAAGGATGAGGAGGCTGAAGTTGCCGAAGAAAAGGAATAAGCCCTCCATCGCATAAGCATTTACCCCACTCTGCGCAGTTGCGTGGGGTGGGGTATTTTTTTAAATAAACTTTATTATTTTATTTGTCAAAAAGAAAAAACCGCCCCTGTGTAAGCTGACGGAATTTCCGTGCTTGAGGACGGTGGGTGCTAGGCAGACAGCATTTCGAAGATCTTGCGCGAAGCTTCGTCGGGCGCTAGCGGAGTGCTCTGCTTGATTGTAGCCAGATGGCTGGTTTCCGGATTTCTCCAGGTAAGACCTTCCTGATCTGTTGGCTCAAAGCCATTGGGCTTGAGAATGGTAATTCCGATTTCGCTCAAACGGACTGCGGTAGTAACTACGCCTGTGGGATGGCCTGCCTGGTTAAACACAGTGAGTATGTACATGGTCGCTCCTTCGAAGTTTGTGGTGATTGGAGGTCTGGAACTAATGCTTTATATAATATTTAATATATTTTGTCAATATAAAAACCACTCACTCGGGTGGCTTTAATATAAAAGAAAAACCCCGCCCGCCACTGCACTGTGTGCAGGGCTAGACGAGATAGGCGCTCTTGAGAAGCAACAGTTTTTTTGTGCTTAAGGGCGGTGGTGTGATTGAGCATACTAGGTTTTTTTGATGAGGTTGGCTGTTACCAGGCAAGTCGAGAGGATGGTAATTACAGCCATGGCTGAAGTGTAGAGCATTGGCCTCATAAGGGCAGTAGATGCGTTGTTGATGTGCTCAATCAGGCTAGTGAAACTGGCGACTGTGCCAAAGACACCTACAATGAGTAAGACTATACTGATTTTTAACATTTGCTTCATTTGCTTCATCTCCTTTTGTGATGATGGGTGTACAGAATTCCTAAGATTTAGGATAATGTATTATGTCATATATATCTTATTTTGTCAATATTAGAAGAAAACAAAAAACCATCCAATTATCTCTCGACTTCGCTCGAGACTTTCAGAGGGTGGCTATTTTAATACCCATTCAACTATGTTCAGGGCGTTTTTTAAATAGTGTCATTTTATAGCTTAATCTTGTCATCTCGAGTTGTAGTTTAACTTTGTCATCTCGAGCGTAGTCGAGAGATCTAAGAAATTTAATACTTAGATTTCTCCACTCACTACTTTTGGTCGAAATGACAATAATACGAGTGACGATTATTTTTTACTTTGTTTTCTATCGTTTTCAGTTAGACCTTGTTTACGTAGTCTGACACTCGTTGGAGTGATCTCAAGATATTCATCGTCAGAGATAAGCTCTAAGCCTGTCTCAATAGTTAGGATTGCCGGAGGCGTTAAAGTAATAGCATCATCAGCTCCTGAACTACGCATATTGGTTAATTGTTTACCTTTGATTGGATTAACTACCATATCAAAACCTTTGGCAGTATTACCAATAACCATACCTTCGTAAACCTCAACGTTCGGTCCAATATATAAATCACCACGTTCTTGAAGATTAAACAATGAAAATCCTAGAGCTTTACCACTGGCCATAGAAATCATAGAACCAACATTGCGTTTTTTGATTTCCCCGGTGTATGGTCTGTACTCTAAAAAGTGAGAACATAGAATTCCTTCACCGCGAGTATCAACTGTAAATTCACCACGATAGCCAAGTAGACCACGAGTTGGTATTTCAAATACTATACGCATTTGACCATTCTCAGTATTCATAGCAGTAGCCACACCTTTTCTCTTACCCATCTTTTCCATA